>JAYRMB010000002.1:0-300000 GCA_041904995.1 Azonexus sp. | reverse complement strand
ACGAGGATGCCGCCAAGCGCGAGCAGGAGGCCGCCTTCATGGCCGGCTTCGACGACTTCGCCCGGTGCCATGCCGCCACGCTGGCCGAGATCCATCGCCGTAGCGGCCTCGACTACCTGTGCATCGATTGCGCCGAAATGCCGGACGGGCAGCTCTTCGTCTTCGAGATCGGCAACGACATGGTCGTGCATGCCATGGACCCGGTCGAACTCTTTCCCTACAAGCCGCCGGTCATCGCCCGCATCGTCGAGGCTTTCCGCAACATGCTGCTCAGCCGCCTGGGCTGAGGCGGAGGCAGGATGTTCGACGTCGATCCCGCGCTGTCGCGCAATCGTCTGAATTTTTCCGGCGGGCCGGGCGCCTTGCCGGAAAGCGTGCTGCGCGAGGTGCAGGGAGCGATCATCCGCGAGCCGCTGACCGGCCTCTCGGTGCTCGGCATCAGCCATCGTTCCGACTGGTTCGCTGCGGTAGTCGCCGAGGCCGAAGACAATATCCGGCAGCTGCTTGGCATCGGCCGTGACTATCACGTGCTCTTCCTGCAAGGCGGAGCGACGCAGCAGTTCACCATGGTGCCGATGGCGCTCGGCCAGCGCACTTCGGCGCCGGCCGATTACCTGCACACCGGTTACTGGAGCGGCAAGGCGATTCCCGAAGCGGAGCGCGTTGCTGCGGTGCACGTGGCCTGGAGCGGGAAAAACGAGGAATTTTCCCGCCTGCCGAGTGATGCCGAACTGGACTTGTCGCCGGCCGCACCTTACTTGCATTACGTCTCCAACGAGACGGTCGAGGGCCTGCAGTTTCATCGCGTGCTCGGCCGCGACGATGTGCTGCGGGTGTGCGACATGTCGTCGGATTTCCTGTCGCGGCCGTGCGCGGCGGAGCGTTTCGGCCTGATCTACGCGCACGCCCAGAAGAACATCGGGCCGGCCGGCGTCACCGTCGTGCTGATCCGCGACGACCTGCTGCAGACCTTGCCCGATGGGCTGCCCGGCTTCCTCGATTTCAAGGTGCATGCGGCCGCCCATTCCAACTACAACACGCCGCCGGTCTTCGCCATCTACGTCACGCTGCTGGTCACGCGCTGGTTGCGCGACGAGATCGGCGGGCTGACGGCGATGGATGCGATCAATCGACAGAAAGCCGCGTTGCTCTACGGCGTGCTCGATGCGAGCGACGGCTTCTATCGCGGTCGGGCCGCTACCGCCGATCGTTCGTTGATGAATGTCTCCTTCACCTTGCCGACGCCGGAACTGGAGCGGGCCTTCCTGGCTGAATCGGGTGCCGCTGGCTTCAGTGGCCTGAACGGCCATCGCTCCATCGGCGGAATGCGTGCTTCGCTCTACAACGCGGTCGGCCTGGATGCGGTCGAGGCGCTCGCCGGGTTCATGGATGATTTCCGCAAAAGGTCGGCCTGATCGGCCTTTGCGGAATTATTACAACCTGTCATCTGGTTGTAACAAACGGGGGGTAACCTGCACACATCGTAAAACCCCAACCGTGCAGGAGTACCCTCCATGTTCATTCGCAACAAGCTCGTCTCTGCTCTTTCCATCGCCGGCATCGCCCTGTTCGGTGCCCAGGCTGCCCAAGCCCAAGTCATCAAGATCGACGGTTCCTCCACCGTCTATCCGATCACCGAAGCCGTTGCCGAGGAATTCCAGAAAGCCAAGAAGAACGCCATCAAGGTGACCGTCGGCATTTCCGGAACCGGTGGCGGTTTCAAGAAGTTCTGCCGCGACGAGACCGATATCTCCAACGCCTCGCGTCCGATCACGGCCAAGGAAATGGAAGACTGCAAGGCCGCCGGCGTGCAGTACGTTGAAATGCCGGTCGCCTTTGACGCCCTGACCGTCGTTATCAACCCGAAGAACACCTTCCTGAAGCAGATCACCGTGGCCGAGCTGAAGACCATGTGGGAACCGGCCGCTCAAGGCAAGGTCACCAAGTGGAACCAGATCAACCCGGCCTGGCCGGATGCGCCGATCAAGCTGTTCGGCGCCGGTGCTGACTCGGGTACCTTCGAATACTTCACCGAAGCCACCGTCGGCAAGGCCAAGTCCTCGCGCGGCGACTACACCGCTTCCGAAGACGACAATGTGCTGGTTCAGGGCGTCGCCCGTGACGTCAATGCCATCGGTTACTTTGGCTATGCCTACTACGCCGAAAACAAGGCCCGCCTGAAGGCTCTGCCGATCGTCAATCCGAAGACCAATGTCGCCGTCGAGCCGGCCGAGGAATCGGTCATCAAGGCGACCTACCAGCCGCTGTCCCGCCCGATCTTCATCTACGTCAAGGCCAAGTCGCTGGACAAGCCGGAGGTCAAGGAATTCGTCGAGTTCTACATGAAGAACGGCGCCAAGCTGACCAAGGAAGTGAAGTACGTGCCGCTGCCGGCAACGGCCTATACCGGTAACGTCGAGCACATGAACAAGAAGAAGCTCGGTACCGTGTTCGGCGGCCACAACGAAATCGGCATCACCATCGAAGACCTGATGAAGCGCGAAACCAAGAACTGATTTCCGCTAATCCGAACCAAAAGCCCGACCCCAGCCGGGTCGGGCTTTTATCATAGGGAATTCATCCAGTGAATTCACAAGCCATGACTGCAAATAACGCCTCCGACCTGCCGGTCGTCAGCGACCGCCTGGCCAAGAATGCCATGCGCAATGTCAGCGAGCGCCTCATCGAGATGCTGCTCTTCGCTGCCGCCGCTGTTTCGGTGCTGACCACCATCGGCATCGTCTATGTGCTCGTTTCCGAGTCCATCCACTTTTTCCAGAATGTCAGCATCGTCGACTTTCTGACCGACACCCAATGGACGCCGCTGTTCGACGACGCGCACTTCGGCATCATGGTGCTGGTGTCCGGTACCCTGGTTTCCTCCTTTGTCGCGCTGGCCGTTGCCATTCCGATGGGGACCATCATCGCCATCTACCTCTCCGAGTTCGCCAACGGCAAGGTGCGTGAAGTCGCCAAGCCTATCCTCGAACTGCTCGGCGGTATTCCGACCATCGTCTTCGGTTACTTCGCCCTGTTGATGGTGACCCCGCTGCTGCAGAAGATTTTCCCGGAGCTGCCGGGCTTCTCGCTGCTTTCCGCCGGTCTGGTCATGGGCATCATGATCGTGCCCTACATCGCCTCGCTCTCCGAAGACGCCATGCGCTCGGTGCCGATGAGTCTGCGCGAAGGCTCCTATGCCATGGGCTCGACCCGTCTGCACACGGCCATCCACGTCGTCGTACCGGCCGCTTTCTCCGGTCTGGCTGCGTCCTACATCCTGGCCATTTCGCGCGCTGTCGGTGAAACGATGATCCTGGCTGTCGCCGCCGGCATGCAGCCGAACCTGACCTGGAATCCGATGGAGCCAGCCGCCACCATTACCTCCTACATCGTGCAAGTGGCGCTGGGCGATTTGCCGCACGGCTCGATCGGCTACCAGACCATCTTCGCCGCCGGCCTGACGCTCATCCTGATCACGCTGGCCTTCAACATCCTCGGCCAGTGGCTGCGCCGCAAGTTCCGGGAGAACTACTAATGCAACACGCTGCTTTGACAACCGAAGAAATCCGCGCCCTGATCGCCAAGGGCAAAATGAAGGACACCATCTTCAAGGCCGTCGGCCTGCTTTGCCTGGCGATTGGTTTGTTGGTCATCTTCCTGCTGGTCAGCGACATGGTGATCCGCGGTTCAGAGCGTCTGAACCTTGCCTTCTTCACCGAGTTCGCCTCCCGTCGCGCTGGACAGGCCGGCATCCTGTCGGCCTGGGTCGGCTCGCTGCTGGTCATGACTGTGACTGCCTTCGCAGCCGTACCGCTGGGTGTCGCCGCCGGCGTCTATCTCGAGGAGTACGCCAAGCGCAACTGGATCACCGAGATCATCGAGATCAACATCACCAATCTGGCTGCGGTGCCGTCCATCGTTTATGGCCTGCTGTCGCTCGGCATCTTCGTTTATGCCTTCGGCTTTGGCCAGAGCATCCTGACCGCTGGCCTGACCCTCGCGCTGTTGATCCTGCCCATCGTCATCGTGTCGACCCGCGAAGCGATCCGCGCCATTCCGGCGATGATCCGCGAAGGTTCGATGGCAGTCGGCGCGACGCGCTGGCAGACCTGCCGTTACCACATCATCCCCTACGCCATGCCCGGCATCCTGACCGGCGTCATCATCGGCCTGGCTCGCGCCATCGGCGAAACGGCCCCGATCATCACCATCGGCGCGCTGACTTTCATCGCCTTCCTGCCGCCGGTGCCCTTCACCGAAGTCAGCCCCGGCGTCAGTGCCGGTCTGTTCGACTGGCTGATGTCGCCTTTCACCGTGATGCCGATCCAGATCTTCAACTGGACCTCGCGCCCGGATCCGGCCTTCGAAGTGAACGCCGCTGCCGCCGGCTTCGTGCTGATGATCATGGTGCTGTCGATGAACGCTGTCGCCATCTGGCTGCGCTACAAGATGCGCAAGAACATCAAGTGGTGATTGCTGCGGTGCACATCGCAAAATCGCCAAAAACCGAATACTGAAACGGAGTTTCACATGCAGATTCACGATCAACCTCAGCTCAAGGCCGAAGCACGTAACTTTAACTTCTTCTATGGTGAAGCCCAGGCCCTGAAGAACATCAACATGCCGATCTACGACAAGAAGGTCACCGCCCTGATCGGCCCGTCCGGCTGCGGCAAATCGACCTATCTGCGCAGCTTCAACCGCATGCACGACCTCTATCCGGGCAACCGCTACGAGGGCGAGATCCGCTTCCATCCGGACAACACCAACCTGCTGGCCCCGGAAGTCGATCCGATCGAAGTGCGCATGCGCGTCGGCATGGTGTTCCAGAAGCCGAACCCCTTCCCGAAGTCGATTTTCGAGAACGTTGCCTATGGTCTGCGCGTGCGCGGCGAGAACAACCGTCGCGTGCTCGACGACAAGGTCGAACACGCCTTGAAGGGTGCCGCCCTGTGGGATGAAGTGAAAGATCGCCTGCCGGATCTCGCCTCCAACCTGTCCGGCGGTCAGCAGCAGCGTCTGTGCATCGCCCGCGCCCTGGCCACCGATCCGGAACTGCTGCTGTTCGACGAGCCGACCTCGGCCCTCGATCCGATCGCCACCGGTGCCATTGAGGAACTGGTGCATGAACTGAAGAAGCGCGTCACCATCCTGATCGTGACCCACAACATGCAGCAGGCAGCGCGCGTGTCCGACTACACTGCCTACATGTATCTCGGCGAGATGATCGAGTTCGGCAAGACCGACGAGATCTTCATCAAGCCGAACGACAAGCGGACCGAAGACTATATTACCGGCCGGATGGGTTAAGGAGATGCCGACCATGAACGAAAGCCAACACGTATCCAGCCAGTTCGACGAAGAACTTTCCCGCCTGCGCACTCATGTGCTGCAGATGGGCGGCCTGGTCGAAACCCAGATTTCCTCAGCCATCGAGGCTTACGCGACCGGTGAGGTGGCCAGCGTCAAGACCATCGTCGAGACCGACCGCAAGGTGAACGATCTGGAAAAAGCCATCGACGACGATTGCGCCCACGTCATCGCCAAGCGCCAGCCGACGGCGTCCGACCTGCGTCTGGTGCTTGGCATCAGCAAGATCGTGACCGATCTGGAGCGCGCCGGCGACGAAGCCAAGAAGATCGCCAAGGGCGTGCGCCGCATTTACGAAGCCGGCCACATGCCTTCGCAGTACGGCATCGGCATCCGCCATCTGGCCGAAGCGGCCCTGACCATGGTGCGTCAGGCCCTCGACGCCTTCGCCCGCCTCGACGGCGAACTGGCCAAGGCGGTGATCAGCGCGGACAACGACGTCGACGTCGAATTCAAGTCCATCATCCGTCAGCTGATCACCCACATGATGGAAGACCCGCGTACCATCACCACTTCCATCGACATCATCTGGATCGCCCGTGCCATCGAGCGTATCGGCGATCACGCCAAGAACGTTTCCGAGCAGGTGATCTACATCGTCGAAGGGCGCGACATTCGCCATACGAAAGGGGAGAAGGCGCAGTGACACCGACCATTCTGGTTGTTGAAGACGAACCGGCCATCCAGGAACTCGTCGCCGTCAACCTGAAGCACGCCGGCTTTCTGGTTGTCCGTGCCGGCAGTGCCGAAGAGGCCGAGTCGGCCATCCGCGCCGCGCTGCCCGACCTGGTGATCCTCGACTGGATGCTGCCCGGACAATCCGGTGTCGCACTGGCCAAGAAGATTCGCAGCGACGACCGTACGCGCGAACTGCCGATCATCATGCTGACCGCTCGTGTGCACGAGGAAGACAAGGTGCAAGGCCTGGAGGCCGGGGCCGACGATTACGTGACCAAGCCCTTCTCGCCGAAGGAGCTGGTCGCCCGCGTCCGCGCCGTGCTGCGCCGCCGTGCGCCGCACCTGGCCGGCGAAGCGGTCGAGATCGGCAACCTGTCGCTCAACCCGGCGACGCACCGCGTCATGGCCGGCGGCCAGCCGGTCGAGCTGGGGCCGACCGAGTTCCGTCTGCTCTTCTTCTTCATGACGCACGCCGAGCGCGTATTTACCCGTTCGCAACTGCTCGACGAGGTGTGGGGCGACCACGTCTTCATCGAGGAACGCACGGTCGATGTGCATATCCGTCGTTTGCGTGCGGCGCTGGAAACGTCGGGGCATCACGAGCGAGTCGAAACCGTGCGCGGCACCGGCTATCGCTTCCGGGGAGCCTGACACTAGTGCTTTCCCAGATTCTGCGCGCCATCGGATTGGCCTTCCTGACGGCCATCCTGGCGTTGCCGCTCGGCATTTTCGTCGCCCATTGGGCCGGGTGGACGCTGTTCTGCCTGGGCCTCGCCCTGCAAATGGTTTTCCATTTCCGCAACTTCGCCCGCCTCGATCGCTGGTCGCGGACACCGGTGGTCGATGCCAGCCTGGAAGGCGAGGGTGCCTGGGACGGCGTGTTCGGCCGCCTCTATCGGCACGAGAAGGATCTGCGGGCGCAGATCGCGCAGCGCGATCACGAGATCGCCATGTTGATGGCGGCCGGTCAGGCGCTGACCGATGGCGTCGTGCTGCTCGATAACGCCAACCATATCCTGTTCAGCAATACGACGGCGGAAAACCAGCTCGGCATTTCGGTTCGGACAGACCGCGGGCTGCCCATCACCAACCTGGTCCGGCAGCCGGAGTTCGTCGCCTATCTCGATGCCGGTGAATTCGCCAAACCCTTGATCCTGCGCTCGGACCGCAACGAGGGCAGTGTCTATTCGATCCACGTCATTCCCTATGCCGGTACCCGGCGCCTGATGCAGGTCAAGGATGTGACGCAGGCCGATCGCCTGGACCAGATGCGGCGCGATTTCGTGGCCAACGTGTCGCACGAATTGCGCACGCCGCTGACCGTGCTCGCCGGTTTTCTCGAAACCTTGCAGGAAATCGAACTGGAGCCTGATGACCGTAAGCACTACCTTGGGCTGATGGCCGAACAGTCGGCACGCATGCAGTCCATCGTGCAGGATCTGCTGACCCTGTCCTCCATCGAATCGGCGCCGCCGCCGACCAACGATCCGATCGACATGGCAAGCTTGCTCGACAAGCTGAAGCGCGATGCCGAGGCGCTATCGGGCGGCCGTCACAACATCGTGCTGGAAAGCGATGGTCACGGAGACCTGCGCGGTGCCGAGCCGGAACTGGTCAGCGCCTTTGCCAACCTGGTGACCAATGCCGTGCGCTACACGCCGGAAGGCGGCACGATCCGCATCCAGTGGCAGGCCACGCTGCAAGGGGCGGAGTTTGCCGTGCAGGATAACGGCATCGGGATCGACCCGAAGCACATCCCTCGTCTGACCGAGCGCTTCTACCGGGTCGACCGCGGCCGTTCGCGGGATTCCGGCGGAACCGGGCTGGGCCTGGCCATCGTCAAACATTCGCTGAACCGGCATCAGGCCCAGCTCGAGATCAAGAGCGTGCTAGGCCAGGGCAGCCGCTTCGCGGCCAAGTTCCCGGCCAGTCGCGTCGTACTTTGACCGCTTAGCGGAAGAAGCGGCCGAGCAGGCCGGACAGGAATCCGCCCTGCGCTTGCGCCTGCGGTGCGGCGGCAGCTTCCGGAGATTCACCTTCGCTCTTGGCGACCATCGCCTGCACGGTCTTGGCGTAATCGCGGTCTTCGTTGGCGATGTGGTTGATCAGCCACTTCGAAAGCATGGTGTGCAGTTCATCGACGATATCCTCGCCCTTGGCCGAGCGCAGCGTGAATTCGGACACGCGCTTGATGAACAGTTCGTGCACCTTCTTGTGCGGTTTGATGAACTTGTAGCCGGCCTCGGCCATCATCTCTTCTTCGAAGCCGAAATGCGACTGGGTGTAGTCGATCAGCTGTTCGATGATGTCGTTGAGCAAGGCGCGGTCGCCTTTCTGCTTGGCGATTTCCAGTTCGTTGATGTATTCGACGATCCGTTTGTGTTGGGCATCGATCACATCGATGCCCGTATCGAGCTTGTGGTCCCAAACGATAGGCACGGCTGTTCTCCAAGATTGATGAGTTGGAGGGCGAAGTAGATATCACTTTTGGCGTATTCGGGTTGACGTGGCTCAATGGTCTGGTGACAAAGTTGCACCAGACCGATTTTCAGTCGCGAAAGGTGTCGCAGGGATCAGCTTTTGGCAATCGTGCCGCAGGCGATGCGTTTGCCGGAGTTGCCGGCCGGCTGCGACTTGTAGTCGTCCGGATCGGCGTGGATCACGATGCTGCGGCCGACGATGCCGGTCGGCCCATCGTTCAGCGAGAGACCGCTAACCTCGGCACGATAGACGGCGTTGCCGGCGGCATCTGCGATCAGGTTGGGCAGGTCGCCGGCGTGATGCTCGCTACCGGCGTGATGACCGTGGGCCTTGGCGGCCGGGTTGAAGTGGCCTTTGGCACTGCTTGCGTCGGGGGCGCTGCAGTCGCCCGCTTCATGTACATGGAAGCCATGCTCGCCCGGCGTCAGGCCGGCGATGCGCGCCTCGACGAGCAGGCGATCCCCGCTTTGGCTGAAGCTGACGCTGCCGCTGACAGCGCTGCCGGAGCGGGCTTGCAGGGCGGCCTCGGCCTTGGGGCCGGTCAATCCGCTGCCGGCACAGCCGGCGAGCAGGGTGGATAGCGAAAGGGCAAAAGCGGGGGCGAGCGTCTTTTTCATTGTCAGTCTCCTCGGGTTGAGACCGGCCCCGTCATGAAGCCGGCAATGCGAATTGGTGCGCAATGCCGGCGGAAAGTTCAACGCGTTGTCATCGCCGCTGCGGTTTTTGCCGTTTTCAGGCAGTGCACCGCAGCAGTCCGCCCGGTGCGGGCCGTCAGGCCTTGATCGGCTTCACCCGGCTGGCCGCCAGCTTGGCGCGCTGGCGCGCTTCGTCGGTATCCACGCCGTTGGCCACGGCAACGCCCATCCGGCGCTTGGTGAAGGATTCCGGCTTGCCGAACAGGCGCAGGTCACTGCGCGGCACAGCCAGGGCTTCCTCGATGCCGGTAAAGGCGATGCCCTGCTCCTCCATGCCGCCGTAGATGACGGCCGAGGCGCCCGGCTCACGCTGGGTGGTATCCACCGGCAGGCCCAGGATGGCGCGGGCGTGCAGTTCGAATTCGGAAAAGCGCTGCGAGCACAACGTAACCAGTCCGGTGTCGTGCGGGCGCGGGCTGACTTCGGAGAACCACACCTGGTCGCCCTTGACGAAGAGCTCGACGCCGAACAGGCCACGGCCGCCGAGATTGCCGGTAACGGCCGCGGCGATTTCCTGCGCCCGTTTTAGCGCAGCGGGCGTCATCGCCTGCGGCTGCCAGGATTCGACGTAGTCGCCCGAGACCTGCACATGGCCAATCGGCTCGCAGAAATAGGTGGTGACCTCGCCGGTGGCGTTGCGGGCGCGTACGGTAAGCAGAGTGATTTCGTAATCGAAATCGATAAAACCCTCGACGATGACGCGGCCCTGATTGACCCGACCGCCACTCGCCGCGTAGTCCCAGGCCTTCTGAACATCCTCCGGGCCGCGCAGCAGCGACTGCCCCTTGCCGGAGGAGGACATCACCGGCTTGACGATGCACGGGTAGCCGATGCCGCTATCAATTGCGGCCTGCAACTCGGCCAGCGAATCGGCGAACTGGTAAGGCGAGGTCGGCAGGCCAAGCTCTTCGGCGGCCAGGCGGCGGATGCCTTCGCGGTTCATGGTCAGCCTGGCGGCACGGGCGGTCGGGATGACCTCGGCCAGGCCTTCGGCCTCGATCTGCACCAGCATGTCGGTGGCGATGGCCTCGATCTCCGGCACGATCAGGTGCGGCTTTTCCTGTTCGACCAGACGACGCAGCGCGGCGCCGTCGGTCATCGGAATGACGTGGGCGCGATGCGCCACCTGCTGCCCGGGCGCATTCTCGTAGCGGTCCACGGCAATGACCTCGACGCCGAGGCGCTGCAAGGCGATGACCACCTCCTTGCCCAGTTCGCCGGAGCCGAGAAGCATGACGCGCAAGGCGCTGGGAGAAAGCGGGGTGCCGATCTGCATGGGGTGTCCTCGAAAGCGGAAGCTGAAAATCGGCTGAATTTAGGCGTGCACCGCAGCAGCGTCAAGGGCGGCGCGCTGTCATGCAAAATTCATCTGCCTGTCACGGCTGCTTCATTGGCGCTGCCTATCGTGCCGTCATGCCCAAGGTCAGATCCGTATTTCTATCCGACATCCACCTCGGCACGCGGGCGTGCCAGGCGGATCGACTCCTCGACTTCCTGCGCGAACACCCGGCCGAGCAGACTTTCCTGATCGGCGACATCGTCGATTTCTGGGCGATGAGCCGCAGCATCTGCTGGACGCAGGCGCAGAACACCGTGGTGCAGAAGCTGCTGCGCCGGGCGCGCCACGGCGAGCGCGTGGTGTTCATTCCCGGCAACCACGACGAGGCGCTGCGCGATTACTGCGGCACCGTCTTCGGCGAAATCGAAGTGGTCGACGAGATGGTGCATCAGACGGTCGACGGTCGGCGCTTCCTGCTCATCCATGGCGACCAGTTCGACCAAGTGACACGCCATCACCGCTGGGTCGCCGTGCTTGGCGACCGCGCCTACGACCTGCTGGTCCGGCTCAACGCCTGGTTGTCCTGGGGGCGTCGCAAGCTCGGTATTTCAGGCTACTGGTCGCTGGCCGGCTACGCCAAGCGCAAGGTCAAGAAGGCGCTCAATTTCATTTTCGATTTCGAGGTGTCGGCCATCCATCACGCCAAGGAGCGCGGGCTGGACGGCGTCATCTGCGGCCACATCCACTGGGCGACCATCCGCGAGGTCGATGGTCTCACCTATATCAATTGCGGCGACTGGGTTGATTCCTGCACCGCCATCGTCGAGCACTTCGACGGCCGGCTGGAACTGGTCGCCTGGGAATCGACGCACCGGGCGGCACCGGCCGCCCTTGAAAACATGCAGCCGACCCCGGAGTTGGCGCAGCTAACAGAAACGGTAGAGGCATGAGCATGCGCGTGTTGATGGTGTCCGATGTCTATTTCCCGCGCGTCAATGGCGTCTCGACCTCGATCGAAACCTTCCGCCGGACGCTGGCCGGGCAGGGTGTCGAGGTCAATCTGGTGGTGCCGCGCTACGGTGATGAGGCCGACGAGGCGGGCGTCACCCGGGTCGCCGGCCGCTCGGTGCCAGGCGACCGTGAAGACCGCCTGGTCGGCTGGCGCGCCATGCATCGCACGGTGCTCGAAGCCGCTGCCGACTGCGATCTGATCCACATCCAGACCCCCTTCGTCGCTCATTACGCCGGACTGAACGCGGCGCGCAAGCTGGGGCTGCCGGTCGTCGCCACCTATCACACGCTGTTCGAGGAATACCTCGGCCATTACGCGCCCTGGCTGCCCGGCGGCTGGCTGAAGGCGCAGGCGCGCGCCTTCTCGCGGCGCCAGTGCAACGATCTCGATGCCGTCATCGTGCCGTCGACGGCCATGCGCAGCCGGCTGGAGGAATACGGCGTCGCCAAGCCGCTGCACGTGCTGCCGACCGGTATTCCGCTCGCCCAGTTTGCCCAGGGCGATGGGGCGGCTTTCCGCGAGCGCTTCAGCATACCGGCCGAGCGCCCGCTGGCGCTTTTTGTCGGCCGGGTGGCACATGAGAAGAACATCGGCTTTCTGCTGCAGGCGATGACGCATGTCCGCCTGATGTGTCCGCAGGCCTTGCTGATCGTTGCCGGCGAAGGGCCGGCTATGGCCGATCTGAAACAGCAGGTGAAGCATCTCGGCCTGTGCGAGCATGTCCGCTTCATCGGTTATCTCGACCGCCAGCAGGGGCTGCCGGATTGCTATGCGGCGGCCGACGCCTTCGTCTTCGCCTCACGCACCGAAACGCAGGGGCTGGTGCTGCTCGAAGCGATGGCAGCCGGCTTGCCGGTCATCGCATTGGCTGAAATGGGGACGGTGGATATCCTGGCGCCCGGTCGTGGTGCATTCGTGCCGCCGGCCGATCCCAAATCCTTTGGCGATACCCTGGGCCATTTTCTCTGTCACCCGCAGGCCTGGGCCCATCTGCGTGCCGAAGCGCCGGTCTATGCGCAGGAATGGAGCGATGCGGCGATGGCGCAACGTCTGGCCCTGTTGTATCGCGAACTCATCGGCCTGAAAATTGCCTCAGAAAGCGCGTGCACCGCAGCAGTCTGAGAAAGATCACTCCATGAATGAAATTGCCGAACGGCACTGTGAGCAGTGCCGTTATTTTGTCACCGTCGATGCCCTGAACGGCACTTGCCATCGTTTTCCGCCAGTCTTTGCCGGCGACAGTTCGCCGCGGGAGAACCACCACTGGCGGTTCCCGCAGGTGAGCATTCACGCCTGGTGCGGCGAGTTCCAGCGCCCCGTTCAAATATCCTCGACCGGCGCCACCATCTGATTAATCCGGCGCAGGCGCTCGGCCATCACGCGCATGACCTGGGTCGCGAAGAAGGGCGTCTGCTGGACGAGGAACTGGAAGCGCTTTTCGTCGACGGCGACGAATTCGCAATCGGTGGCCGCGACCACGGTCGCCGAGCGCGGCCCGGGCAGCACGATGCCGATTTCGCCGACGATACTGCCGTGCTGCAGGGTTTCGACCACGCGGTTGTTGACGATGACCTCGGCCGAGCCGGTGGTTAGTACATACATCATCCTGCCTTCTTCGCCTTCCCTGAAAAGTGCCTCACCGGCGGGCACATTGACGATGGTCGGGTTGTGGGCGAAGAGTTCGAAAAAAACCATGGTGAGCGATCCTGAAATAGATGACTACGCCTTTTAGCATAAGCCGTGGCGTCGCCGTATTGCGGCAATGTGACACCCGCGTGTTGCTTGATCTAGAACAAGCGCGGCGAGATCAGGCGCAGGCCGATCGAGAACCAGCGTTGATCGCGCAGGTGACCGAACTGGCTGCCCCAGGTGGTATCGATCTGTACGTGATTGGGCAGGATCCAGTAGCGCAGGCCGACCTGGGTGAAGGCGGCGCCCTTGTCCTGGCCGTAAGTTTCGGCGATGACGTAGAGCCGTTCGCTGGTCTGGATTTCGCTGCCCAGGCCCCAGGTCAGGCGGTTGTCCTGGTTTTCGCGTTCGCGGGTGTAGCCGAGGTTGCCATGCAGCACCAGGCGGTCGTCAGCCAGCGACCAACTGGCCGGGACATAAAAGTAGGGCGAACCGGATTGGCCGTTTCCTGGCTGGGTGGCATAGCCGAAGGCCAGCCCGAGACCGTAGCCATTGGTTTCGAGCGGCTTGAACAGCGTCTTGCCCTGGATCTGCAGGGCACCGCTTTCGCGTACGCCTTCGTTTTGGGAGAGTGCGCCACCCACGGTGATCTCGAAATTGCCACCCGGATTGCAGGCCGGAAGCGCCCACCATTCCTTCTGGCGGCTATGCAGGTGCGCCCAGGTTTCGAGTTGGCATGCCCCGGCATCGGTGAGGCGCGCATCGTCGGTGATCATCGGCCGGGCCGCCGAGGCGGCATCGGCAAAGGCGAGCACGGCGAGGGCGAAGGGTAGGGCGGCAGGCTTGAGCATAACCCGACGATTTTACGTCGGGATTCTGACCGTTCCGTGACAAAGGCTGTCATCAAAGCTTAGTAAAGGCTGGCTAACGTGGCTGCTTTCACGGAGCGCTCATGCATAAACCGACGCCGAAAGAACTGGGTCTCGATCCGGCTCATGAATCGCCTTTCAAGGGCAAGACCGGCCTGCGCCGGGTATGGAATGCCTTTCACTATTCGCTGGCCGGCCTGAAGGCGGCTTATCTGTGCGAAGACGCCTTCCGCCAGGAGGTCTGGCTCGCCGTGCTGCTGATTCCGGCCGCCCTGCTGCTGCCGGTTGCCTGGCTGGGCAAGGGGCTGATGATCGCCAGCGTGCTGCTGGTGCTGGTCGTCGAACTGCTCAATTCGGCCATCGAGGCCGTGGTCGATCGGGTGAGCCTGGAAAACCATCGTCTGGCCAAGCGTGCCAAGGATATCGGCAGTGCCGCCGTCCTCGTTTCCCTGCTTTTGGTAGTCACCGTCTGGACCTGCGTTCTGTTGGAGATGCGCTGATGCAACTCGATATCGCTTTCGTCACCGAAACCTTTCCGCCCGAGGTCAATGGCGTGGCCATGACCATCGGCCGCCTGGTCCATGGCATGCGCGAGCGCGGCCACCGGGTCAGCGTCGTTCGCCCGCGCCAGGGCGAGGCCGACACCGGCAACGAACATGAAGTGCCACTCCCCGGCCTGCCGCTGCCGGGCTATCCCGGTTTGCGTTTCGGCCTGCCGGCGGGTCGGCGTCTGCGCAAACTGTGGGGGCAGCGCCGGCCGGACCTGGTGCATGTGGTAACCGAAGGTCCGCTCGGCTGGTCGGCTGTCAATGTCGCCCGTCGCCTGGGTATTCCGGTCACCTCCGGCTTCCACACCAATTTCGACCGCTACAGCGTGCATTACGGCCTGGGCTGGATGCGTCCGGCGCTGGCCGCCTACCTGCGCAGCCTGCATCGGCGTACGCAGGCGACCATGGTGCCGACCGAGGCGCTGGCTGCCGATCTGGCTGGGGAGGGCATTGCCGGCGTGCGCGTAGTCGGGCGCGGCGTCGATACCCGCTTGTTCGATCCGCAGCGGCGCTCCGCCGAGTTGCGTGCCAGCTGGCTGGGCGAGGCCAGTTCGGTCGGGCCGGTCTGCCTGTATGTCGGGCGCCTTGCTGCCGAGAAGAATCTCGCCCTGGTCGAGAAAGCCTTCTCGGCCATCCAGGTCTGGCATCCGCAGGCACGCATGATGTGGGTGGGCGATGGGCCTTCACGCAAAGCCTTGCAGGAGAAGCATCCGGATCATCTGTTCGCCGGCATGCGGCTCGGTGAGGAGTTGGCGGCGCATTACGCCAGCGCCGATCTCTTCCTCTTTCCCAGTCTGACTGAAACCTATGGCAACGTCGTGGCCGAGGCGATGGCCAGCGGCCTGCCGGTCATCGCTTACCGCAGCGCCGCAGCTGCCGAGTTGATCGAACATCGCTGCAACGGTTGCGTGGTGACGCCGGGCGATGAACGCGCCTATGTCGAGGAGGCGCTGTGGATGCTGGAGAGCGAGGATCGTTTGAGCGAGCTGTCCGCCGCCGCCCGTTTCGGCATGTTGCCGCGCGGCTGGGATGGCGTGGTCAGCAGCTTCGAGCAGGTGGCGCGCGAAGCCGTCGGCGTTCAGCCATGAACAGGGTGGACGGTGACGACTGCGGGGTCGTCGGCATGATCGAGCAGCAGGCGGCGCACGCGGTCCTGCCAGAGTTGGCCGAACAATAGTCTTTCCTCAGGCATCGCCTGCTCGTGGACGACCGCTGGCAGCAGGGCGCCGAGACGTGGATCGGCTGCCACGGAATTTGGCAAAAAACGGCAGTGCACCGCAGCAGCGTTGGCCATCCGGGTGAAACGCAGGTTGGCCACGCCCTCGACGCCAAAACGCAGCAGATTCCGCCGACTGAAGCGTCCGCCCAAGCCCTTGAATCCACCGGCGCCGGCGGCCCCGGTAATCAAGGTGGCTACCGACGCGATGACGCCGGTGACACCGCTTTCCAGGGGCTCGGCAAAATCGACGCGCAGGTCACCGCGTTGCGGTAGGGCTTCGCCGTAAAGCGCACGCAGGGCAGCGCGCGTCATCAGCCAGGCGCCGGCGACGGTCGGGCAACTGTGGCCAGCCAGGCGAACGGCGTCTTCGTAGCGGTATTCGATGATGCCGCCCTCGGCGCTGCCGAGCAGTTCGGCCAAGGGGTCGTACAGTGCGATGCCCGGCACGCGGGCAAAGAATTCGGGAAACATGGGGCCTCCGGCAAAGATGAGGCATTGTCTTCACTCGGTTTTCTCATGGCTTTGATTTACCTTGGTTAAATGCTTTTCCTATGCAGGCATCGTTTTACAAAAACCAACAAATCGCCTACCAAATCAAAAAAGTGGTTCCGTAATTACGGCGTAATCTCCCAGCCATCCATAATGGGAGTCACAGCGTGAAAACGAAGAAAAGCCTCGGCAAGCTCGTTGCCATGAGTAGCCTGCTGCTGAGCTTGGCCTGTTCGGCCGAGACCGGTGTCAGCGACAACACGATCATCGTCGGTCAATCCGTCCCGCTCAGCGGTCCTTCGCAGGAACTGGGCGCGGAGATGAAATTGGGCGTGCAGGCCTATTTCGATCAGATCAATGCGCAAGGCGGCGTCAATGGCCGCCGTTTGGAATTGAAAACCCTGGACGATGGCTATGAGCCGGACCGGGCGGCAGCAAATACCCGTCAGCTGCTGGAAAAAGACGGTGCTTTCGCCTTGCTCGGCTACATCGGTACGGCCACCAGCGTAGCCGCCTTGCAGGTTTCCAATCCGGCCAAGGTGCCGTTCGTCGGTGCCTTTACCGGTAGTGATGCCCTGCGTTCGCCGACGGGGCGCTACGTGTTCAATATCCGCGCCAGCTACGCCGAAGAGGCGGAGAAAATCGTCGAGCAGTTCACTGCGCTGAACGTCAGCCGCATCGCCGTCGTCTACCAGAATGACGGTTTCGGCAAGGCCGTGTTGACCGGCGTCGAGAAGGCGATGGCCAAGCGCAACCTGAAGCTGCTCGGCACTGCGACCGTCGAGCGTAATACCCTGAACGTCGGCCCGAGCGTCAAGGCCCTGGCGCCGCTGAAGCCGGACATGGTGATCATGGCGCTGCCGTACAAGGCGGCGGCAGCCATGATCAACGCGACCCGTGCCGAAGGCATGGCCCCGCAGTTCTATACGGTTTCCTTTGTCGGGCCGATGGCCTTGGCCAAGGAGCTGGGCACGAATGGCGCCGGTGTCGGCGTGACGCAGGTGGCGCCTTTCCCCTGGTCGATCAACGCGCCGGTCGTACGCGATTACCAGAAAGCCATCGGCAAGGCCGAGCCGTCCTATGTCAGCCTCGAGGCCTACATTGCTGCCAAAGTATTTGTCGAAGGCATCAAGCGGGCCGGCCGCGACCTGACGCGCGAGAAGCTGGTCGGCGCGCTGGAAAGCATGCGCAATTACGACGCCGGCGGTTATCCGGTCAGCTTCAGCCCGACCGATCACAATGGATCGAATTTCGTCGAACTGACCGTGCTGCGCCGCGACGGCAAGCTGATGCGCTAATTTGTTCGCTAAAAAGTAAAAGGCCGGCTGGCGAATGAATCGCCGCCGGCCTTTTTTGTTGGGGTGCGCTTCAGTTACGCTCGATCAGCTCGATCTTGTAGCCGTCCGGATCTTCGACGAAGGCGATGACCGTCGAGCCGTGCTTCATCGGGCCGGCCTCGCGTACCACCTTGCCGCCGCGTGCCTTGATCTCGGCGCAGGCCTTGGCGGCATCCGGCACGGCCAGGGCGACGTGGCCGTAGCCGTTGCCCAGGTCGTAGCTCGGCGTGTCCCAGTTGTGGGTCAGTTCGAGCACGGTTTCCTTGTCTTCGCTGCCGTAGCCGACGAAAGCCAGCGTGAAGCGGCCTTCCGGGTAGTCCTGGCGGCGGATCAGCTGCATGCCGAGGATTTCGGTGTAGAAGGCGATGGAGCGGTCGAGATCGCCGACGCGGATCATGGTGTGTAGAATGCGCATGCTGTTTTCCTTGTTTATTCGAATTGCGGGAGTTGCCGCCCGAGTTGGCGCAATTCGGCACGCCGAGCGCGCCACTCCGGGCAGAGTTGCTCGACCACAGACCAGAAACGCGGACTGTGGTTCATTTCCTTGAGGTGGGCCAGTTCGTGGCAGACGACGTAATCGACCACCGGCAGCGGCATGAAAACCAACTTCCAGTTCAACGAGATGCCGCCGTGCCGGCTGCAACTGCCCCAGCGCGTGCGCGCCGATGACAGGCGCAAGGGCGGCGCGTTAACGCCGAGACGGATGGCGTAGAGGGCGAGTCGCTCGGCAAAGACGCGACGCGCTTTTTCGCGCAGCGCCTTCTCGAACAGACGAGGGGTTTCGGCTGGACCGGGCGTCTCCAGCAGCAGCGTGTTGCCGATGAATTGTGCGCGCGGGCGCGAGGTGGGACGCACTGCTGCGGTGTACGGCTCGCCGAGGGCAAAAAACGAAGTGCCCTCGACGATGGGCGTGGGCTTGGCCGTCGGCCGTTCGCGCCATTCGGTCAGCTTGTCGAGCACCCATTGTCCGTGTTGCTGGATCAATGCTTCGATGTCACGCAGGCTGGCGCGGACCGGGGCGCCGACGCGCAGGCCCCGGTGGTCGATGGTCAGGCCGATGGTGCGCCGGCGTGAGCGGCGCAGCAGGTAGTCGACCGATTGCTCGGCCAGGACGATTTGGCGATGGGTTTCAGCTGGCGTCGTGCTGAACATTCGAATAGCGGTGCGGGGAGATGCGGTGCATCTCGCTTTCGATCCATTCCTCGACTCGTTGATTGACTTCACCTTCGGTCATGCCGGTGGCGTCGAAGGCCGGGCCGATACTGACCGTGATGGTGCCGGGCTTCTTCAGGAAAGCCTGACGCGGCCACAGTTCGCCGGCATCGTGGGCGACCGGGACAACCTTGCAGCCGACCCGGGTGGCCAGATAGGCACCGCCGGCCTTGTAGCGCTTCTTCTGCCCCGGCGCCACGCGCGTGCCTTCGGGGAAGATGATGATGTAGTAGCCCTGTTTCAGGCGCTCGCGACCCTGAGTGACCACCTGATCCAGGGCATCCTTGCCGGCAGCACGGTCGATCGAGATCATCTTCATGGCACCGAGGCCCCAGCCAAGCAGCGGAATGCGCAGCAGTTCCTTCTTCAACACGAAGACGCAGTAGGCCCCCTTCGGTACATAGTCCTGCAGGGTCATGGTCTCCCAGGCCGACTGGTGCTTGGACAGAATGACGCAGGGCTCCTTCGGCATGTTTTCCAGGCCGATGACCTTGGGGCGGATACCCAGGATGTTTTCGACGCCGAACTGCGTGCCCAGGCGCCACAGGCGACCGGCGTGGTAACCCCAGATACCGCGCAGAACCAGCGCAGCAAACATGACGATAGGGATGGTCAACACCGACCAGACGATGGCGTATGCCATGAACAGCGAGGAACGGACGGCGTTCATTTCTTCTCCCCGGCCAGGATGTGATCGACTGCTGCCGAGAGGTCGGCGAATTCCAGCGTGCCTTCCGGCAGGTTGCCTTCGGCCTTGGTCTTCTCGCCCTTGCCGGTCAGCACCAGCATCGGCTTGCAGCCGGCAGCGACCCCGGCCTGCAGGTCGCGCAGCGAGTCGCCGACGGTGAAGATGCCGTTCAGGTCCACGTTCAGCGTTTCCGAAATGCGCTTGAACATGCCGGGCTTCGGCTTGCGGCAGTCGCACTTCGAATCGGCCGCATGCGGGCAATAGAAAATGGCATCGATCTGGCCGCCGATGGCGGTCACTGCCTTGTGCATCTTCTGGTGGATGCGGTTCAGCGTGTCCATGTCGAACAGGCCGCGGCCGACGCCCGACTGGTTGGTCGCCACGACCACGCGGTAGCCGTTCTGGCGCAGGCGGGCGATCGCCTCCAGGCTGCCCGGGATCGGCTTCCACTCCTCCGGGCTCTTGATGAACTGGGCGGAATCGAAATTGATCACGCCGTCGCGGTCGAGAATGACGAGCTTGGGAGCCATGGCAGTTTCCCTGTAATCAGGCGGAAAGCTTGGACAAGTCGGCGACCTGGTTCATCGCCGCGTGCAGCTTGGCGAGCAGGCCCAGGCGGTTGGCGCGCAGGGCCGGATCGTCGGCATTGACCATGACGCCGTCGAAGAAGGCATCGACCGGGGCGCGCAGTGCGGCCAGCGCCGACAGCGATTCGGTGTAGTCGCCGGTAACAAACGCAGCATCGGCGCGCGGCACGACATCGACCAGCGCATCGTGCAGGGCGATTTCGGCGGCTTCCTTGAGCAGCGCGTTGTCGACCACGGCTTCGACCGCGCCTTCGACCTTCTTCAGGATGTTGCCGACACGCTTGTTGGCAGCAGCCAGGGCGGCGGCTTCCGGCAGGGCCGAGAAGGCGCGCACGGCGGCCAGGCGCTTCGGGATGTCGCCCAGGCGTTGCGGCCGCTGGCTGACCACGGCATCGACTTCCTGTGCCGTATAGCCCTGCTCGCGCAGGGAGCCGGCCAGGCGTTCGTAGATGAAGTCGGCCAGCGCGGCGTGATTGGCCTGGAAGCCTTCGATGCCGGTGAACTGGGCAAAAACGCCGTTCAGCAACTGGTCGAGCGGCAGGTCGAGGTTGCCCTCGGCCAGCATGCGGATGACGCCCAGCGCATGGCGGCGCAGCGCGAACGGGTCCTTGTCGCCGGTCGGAATCTGGCCGATGCCGAACATGCCGACCAGGGTTTCCAGCTTGTCGGCCAGGGCGACAACGGTGCCGACCATGCCACGCGGCAGGCTGTCGCCGGCGAAACGCGGCTTGTAGTGGTCTTCAATGGCGTCGGCGACGTCGGCGTTCAGGCCATCGTGCTGGGCGTAGTAGCGGCCCATGATGCCCTGCAATTCGGGGAATTCGCCGACCATGTCGGTCAGCAGGTCGGCCTTGGCCAGCACGGCGGCTTGCTCGGCGTGCGCGGTCAGGCTGCCGCCGCCCAGACTGTCGGCGATGGCGCGGGCAATCGCGGCGACGCGCTGCACGCGCTCGCCCTGGGTGCCCAGCTTGTTGTGATAGACGACCTTGGCCAGGCCAGGCACGCGGCTTTCCAGCGACTTCTTGCGATCCTGGTCGAAGAAGAACTTGGCATCGGCCAGGCGCGGGCGGACGACGCGCTCGTTGCCGCCGATCACGGCGGAGGCATCGTCCGGACGGATATTGCTGACGACGAGGAACTTGTTGGTCAGCTTGCCGGCCGCGTCGAGCAGCGGGAAGTACTTCTGGTTGGCCTTCATGGTCAGAATCAGGCATTCCTGCGGCACGGCGAGGAATTCTTCTTCGAACTGACCGACCAGCACATTCGGGCGCTCAACCAGCGCTGTGACTTCGTCGAGCAGGGCATCGTCCTCGATCGGCTTCAGGTTGGTGCCGGCCTTGGCGGCGGCAGCGGCCAGCTGGCGGGCGATTTCGGCGCGGCGCTCGGCGAAGGAGGCGATGACCGAACCGTCATTGAGCATCGTCGCGGCATAGCTGTCGGCATCGGCGATCACCACCGGATCGACCGCGGCTTCAAAGCGGTGGCCCTTGGTGGCCTTGCCGGAAGTCAGGCCGAGCACGGAAACCGGCACGACCTCGCTGCCGTGCAGCGCCACCAGCGCATGCGCCGGGCGGACGAAATTGACGGTGTTCCAGCCGTCGGCCAGCTGATAGGTCATGACCTTGGGAATGGGCAGCGCGCCCAGCGCGGCTTCGACGGCCTTCTGCAGGCCTTCGGCCAAAGTGGCGCCCTTGGCCAGGCTGTCGTAGAACAGGATGTCGGCCTTGCCGTCATTTTCGCGGCGCAGGCTGGCGACACAGGAAGCATCGGCGCCGAGGGCGGCCAGCTTCTTCAACAGCGCCGGGGTGGCGTTGCCGCTGGCGTCGAGGCCGACGGCGACCGGCATCAGCTTCTGCACCACCGGCTTGTCGGCGGCGACGGCCAGCACGTCGGTGACGTGGGCGGCCAGGCGACGCGGCGAGGCGTAGGCGGTGACTGCTGCGGTGGACGGGGCCAAACCGGCATTTTTCAGGGAATTGGCCAGGGCGGTGGCGAAGGCTTCGCCCAGCTTCTTCAGTGCCTTGGGCGGCAGTTCTTCAACGAACAGTTCGACGAGGAGATTCTTGGCGGACATATCAGGCGGCTTTCTTTGCGTTCTGTTCTTCGAGCTTGGCCAGTACTTCATTGGCCCAGTCGCGCGGGGCCATCGGGAAGCCGAGGCGGGCGCGCGAGTCGAGATAGGCTTGGGCGACGGCGCGGGCGAGGTTGCGGATGCGGCCGATGTAGGCGGCGCGCTCGGTCACCGAAATGGCGCCGCGCGCGTCAAGCAGGTTGAAGGTGTGCGCGGCCTTGAGCACTTGCTCGTAGGCCGGCAGCGCGAGTTGCGCGCCCATCAGATGCTGCGCCTGTTTTTCGTGCGCACCGAAAGCGGTGAACAGGAAATCGGCGTCGGAATGCTCGAAGTTGTAGGCCGATTGCTCGACCTCGTTCTGGTGATAGACGTCGCCGTAGGTCAGCCCGTCGGTCCAGGTCAGGTCATAGACGTTCTCGACGCCTTGCAGATACATGGCGAGGCGTTCCAGACCGTAGGTGATTTCGCCGGTGATCGGCTTGCAGTCGATGCCGCCGACCTGCTGGAAGTAGGTGAACTGGGTCACTTCCATGCCGTTCATCCAGACTTCCCAGCCCAGGCCCCAGGCGCCCAGCGTCGGGTTTTCCCAGTCGTCCTCGACGAAGCGCACGTCGTTCTTCTTCAAATCGAAACCGAGGGCTTCCAGCGAACCGAGATAGAGCTCAAGGATATTGTCCGGCGCCGGCTTCAATACCACCTGATACTGGTAGTAGTGCTGCATGCGGTTCGGGTTCTCGCCATAGCGGCCATCCTTCGGGCGGCGGGAAGGCTGCACGTAGGCCGCTTTCCACGGCTCGGGGCCGATGGCGCGCAGGAAGGTGGCGGTGTGGCTGGTGCCGGCGCCGACTTCCATGTCGTACGGTTGGAGCAGGGCGCAACCCTGTTCGCCCCAGTATTGCTGCAGGCGCAGGATGATCTCTTGGAAGGTCGGCTTCTTGGTTGACGCGTTGCTGGTGGTCATCGGACGCACTCGAAAATACGGAAAGCCTTGAATTTTACTAGGTTTTGCCGGTATTGGTCAGAGCGTGCTGCTTTCGTTGCCTGCCGACGGGCGCTCTGTGCTTCAGTCAGGGCTCACTTCCCCGCTGCCGGTCAGGTAGCCTGCTGTCGCGGGCGCCTAGGATAATCCTCTGGCGCCCGGATTATCGGATGCTGGCTTGAGCTGGCTGTAGGGTCGATTCGGCAAGTTTCGGCACTGCCTGAATGTGCGGCGATGCAACATAATCCCCTTGTTGATTTTGCTATATCTTGACAAATATCAATCTAATCAATAAACTGGAATTGTGTTGCGGTGCAACATCGTATCCCCGGCGCTGAATTCACGGTGCTGTGCGGGTTGTGGGTCCTCTCTCAAAATCGGACCTGCGCGATGTGGTACCCCCTGTAACCGTTCGCTGTCGATGCAGTCCGTTGGCAGTGGCAACAGTGAAGGAGGTCGCATGATCGCTACGACAGTTCTCCCGTCGTCCTGGCAGCGTTATTCGCAAGCTGCAGTCGATTTGCTCCAGAAGTTCCTGATGGTCTCCGGGCTGGTGTTCGTGCTCGGTTTCATCGCTTTGCAATCCGGTAATCCGGCCTTGGTCGAAGGTCTGCGTGCCATGCTGCCGACTGAGTCGGTGAGCGAAGCCGCCGTCGACGACGGCAAGGATGTGGCCTCAGAAGTAGAGGCCGCGAACCGTCTCAGTCCCCGTCTGCGTGGCGCCCTCGATTACGTGGCCAAGCGCTACCGTGTATCGAACGATGCCTTGCAGCCCATTTTTGCCACGGCGCAAGCGGCTGGGCGCGAGCATCGGATCGATCCCTTGCTCATCGTCGCCGTGATTGGAGTCGAATCGGGGTTCAACCCGTTTTCGCAGAGCGTTGTTGGCGCCCAGGGGCTCATGCAGGTGGTGCCTCGTTTCCATCTCGACAAGTTGCCGGAAGAGGCTGAGCGCAGTGCCTTCCTCGACCCCGTGACCAACGTTCAGGTCGGTGCCCGCGTACTGAAGGAAGCCATCCAGCGCTTCGGTAGCCTGGAGGAAGGGTTGCAGCAGTTTGGTGGTGCAGCCAATGATCCGGAACGCCGTTACGCCAGCAAGGTGCTGGCTGAGAAGCTGCGCCTGGAGCAGGCCGCGCAGCGTTTGCGCACGAGCTGATCGGCTTTTTCGGGAACGTTGCCCGGCTTCATGTTGTCCGAGCACGAAGAGCTTGAGGAGGCATGATGGCGACGCAATTTTCCCTGGCGACATTGGCCGGTGGTTGTTTCTGGTGCACCGAGGCGGCCTTCGAACAAATCGAGGGCGTGGTTTCGGTGCGGCCGGGATACATGGGCGGACATGATCCTGCACCAACGTACGAGAAAATTTGTCGGGGTGACACCGGACATGCCGAGGTGGTGCAGATTGAATTCGATCCGGCGAAGATCGATTTCGAGACCCTGTTACTGGTGTTTTTCACCATCCACGACCCGACGACGCTGAACCGGCAAGGGCACGATGTCGGCACGCAATACCGCTCGGCAATCTTCTGGCACGACGAGGCGCAGCGTGAGCAGGCCGAGGCAATGATCGCCCAATTGAATGCGGAGCAGGTGTGGGGGGCGATGATCGTCACCGAAGTCACGCCAGCCGAGCCCTTCCATGTCGCCGAGGCCTACCACCACCAGTATTTCCGCAACAACCCCTACCAGGGCTACTGCATGGCCGTGGTGGCGCCGAAGGCGATGAAAGTGCGCGCCAACTTCGCGGCCCTGCTCAAGCCGGAGCTCAGTCCGAGTTGATGAACTCCAGCAGTTCGCGCACGAAGCGCTCGCGCTGCCACTGGTGCGGCGAATGGTCGGTGCCATCGTAGATGCGCAGGACCGCTTGCGGGATGGTGTCGGCGACGTATTGCGCCGTTTCGGTGCGGTAGAAATTGCTCTGGCCGCCATAGACCAGCAGGGTGGGTAGCGGGATGTCGGCCAGCACGTCGCGGTAGTCGGCTTCGGTCAGGCTGAGCCAGCAGTTGATCAGCGGCTCCGGGTTCTGGGCGCGTAGCCCGGCGCGCGAGCGTTCCCAGCCCGAGGCGTTTTCCTGGTATTTCTGGCGGGCGCGTTCGTTGAGGCCGAGCGCGGTGAGTTTCAGCACGCCTTCGGCGAAATCCTCCTGCAGCCACGACACCAGCTCGCGATTGCGCTCGGGGCCGAAGTTGCCATAGATGCCGTGCTGCCAATCCTCGGCGGTGAGCAGCTTCGGCGACTGGTCGATCAGGCACAACTTGGCCAGGCCGTGCGTGCCGTGGTCGCGCAGGTATTGCCAGAGGGTCAGCGCGCCCATCGAGTGGCCGACGGCGGTAGCGTTTTCGATGCCGTAGTGGTCGATCAGGTTCTTCAGGTCGCGTGCCATGCGCTCGACGGTGGCCGAGCCGGGGTGAGCCAGCGTATGGCCGCCGTGGCCGCGCGCATCCCAGCGATAGACGCGGTGATGGTTATTCAGTTCGCCGGCAAACGGAAACCATTCCTGGTGGCTCGACGTCCAGCCGTGAAGCAGGATCAGCGGCGAGCCGTCGCCGGAAATCTTGACGTGGATCTTTTCGCCGTCGTCGGCCAGGAAGTGCGTCATCGTTGCCTCTAGCAAGCGCAAAAGCCGCCAGTATAATCGCCCGATCAATACGGAGGAGTACGGAGAAAATGTTCGACTGGAGAGACTACGGTAACGGCATCATCGCCTTCGACGCCGGCTATGTTCGCCCCATCCTGGCCGCCATTCACATGATCGTCGACGACGGCCGCGTGGCCTTTGTCGATACCGGTAGCAACGATTCGCTGCCCAATGCGTTGGCTGCACTGGACAAGGTCGGTCTCGGCCGCGATGCGGTGGATTACGTGATCCTGACGCATATCCACCTTGACCACGCCGGCGGCGCCGGTTCGCTGATGCGGGAGTTTCCCAACGCCAAGCTGGTCGTCCATCCGCGCGGTTCGCGCCACATGGCCGAGCCGTCCAAGCTGGTGGCCGGCGTGACTGCGGTGTACGGCCAGGAATACGTGGAAAAGGTCTATGGTGACATTCTGCCTATCCCGGCCGAACGCATCATCGACGCGCACGAGGGGCTGACCATCCAGCTCGGCAGCCGTGAGCTGCTGTGCATCGACACGCCGGGGCACGCCAAGCACCACATCTGCATCGTAGACAAGAAAGCGAAGGCCATCTTCACCGGCGACATGTTCGGCTTGTCCTATCGCGAATTCGATGTTGATGGCCGGCAATATGTTTTTCCGACGACGACGCCGACGCAGTTCGATCCCGCCGAGATGCACGCCTCCATCGACCGTCTGATGAGCTACCAGCCGGAAGCGATGTACCTCACCCACTACGCCCAGCTGACCGACCTGCCGGCCAAGGCCGCTGCGCTGCACCGCCAGCTCGACGCCATGGTCGCCATCGGCGAATCAGCGGGCGGCGAAGGCGAGGCGCGCCATGCGGCGGTCAAGCAGGGGCTGACCGACTATCTGCTCGGGGAAATTCGCGCCCACGGCTGCACCCTGCCGGAGGAAAAGATCATCGAGGTGCTGGCCACCGACCTCGAACTCAACGCCCAGGGCATGGAGTTCTGGCTGGACCATCGCGGTTGATGTTTGTGACGCGTCACGCAAATTGATCGATCATCCCCGCGTAGGCGGGGATCCAGTTCGCTGGCCGTTCTGGATTCCCGCTTTCGCGGGAATGACGCTATCGACAATTCGGTGTTTCAGCCAGCGCCTCAAATCGGGCAGGGGCGGATCACCAGATGCTCCCCCTCGCTATGCACCGGCATGGCGAAATTGAAACGGTCGGCCGTGGCGGCCAGATCGAGGTCGGCCGGCGGCAGGTTGGGCCAGTCGCCCGAGGTGAATCGGCGGCCGAAATCGGAGTCGCGCACCCGTTGCGTGAAGGCGGCGGGGTCGGGCGTATCGCCTAGCAGCAGCGCTTCGAGGTAGTCAGCGCAGGCGATGTCTTCGTCGCCATCGCGATCCACCCATTCGCCGGTGATGATGAAAGTGATTTCGCGTGCCTTGGCAGCGCGGATCGCTGCCGCCGTGGCGCGGGCGCAGACTAGGCTGGCGGCGAAAACGTGCTTGGCCTGGTGGTGATAGCGCTGCAGGCCGCGCACGCCGGCGGCCGTGCTCATCACGACGGTCTTGCCTGCCAGCTGCGCGCGCTCCAGATAAGAGGGCGAGTTGCCGAAGTCGAAGCCGGGCACCGGATCGCCGCCGCCAATGGCGCCGACCGATACCGTATTGTCGAGCCGATTGGCCAAGGTCGCGGCCTCGGCGATGCTTTCCACTGGGTAAATGGCGCTGGCGCCGCGCGACAGGGCAATGGCGGCACTGGTGAAGGAGCGCAGAACGTCGATGACGACCACCGTGTCGTGCGGCGGTGGGTTGCCCTGCAGGCGATTCAGGTAGATGCGCGAGAATTTCATGGCCGGTTGTTGGAAAGTCGCGTCTTCGCCCAGTCTAAACCTTTCGCCCGACGGAAAGCCAGTCGTGGCCAGTGGGCTTGGGCCTGAACTGGCATTCTGGTTCAGGCTGGCACGATCCCTGCGAAACCGTATGTATCGATTAAATCAATACGGGGAAAATCATGGACGGCGGATTGGGTGAATTGCTCGCAGGCGTGACGGCTGGCGCGTTTTCGCCACTGGCGTTGATCGCGGCCTGGGAAATGTTGCGTCGCACCAAAGTGGAGAGCGGGCACTAAAGTCTGCACCAAGTTTGCGACCTGCCGGAGGGCTTACTGCCGGCGGCGAGGAGCAAATGCGGCAAGCAGGCCGGCCAGCATCAGGGCGAGTGCCGGCAGGTTGCCGAAACGGATATAGGGCGTGCTGCCCTGGTGGGCACTGACCTCGCCGCGCAGCACGCCGGTGGTGAAGGGCGGTAGCGCGGCCTGAACGTCGCCATGGGCATCGACGATGGCCGTCATGCCGGTGTTGGTGGCGCGTAGCATCGGGCGGCCGGTTTCCGCTGAGCGCATCTGGGCGATTTGCAGATGTTGCGGTTGCGCCAGCGAGCGGCCGAACCAGGCGGTATTCGACAAGTTGGCCAGGATGCCGGCCTCGGGCAGCGCCCGAATGATTTCATCCCCGAACACATCTTCGTAGCAGATATTGGCCGCCACCTTGCGCCCCGCCACCGCCAGCGGCGGCTGCTTTTCAGCGCCGCGCGAGAATGACGAGGCCGGGATGTTGGCGTAGGCCATGAACCAGGCAAAACCGGGCGGGATGAACTCGCCGTAGGGAACGAGGTGATTTTTGCTGTAGGTCTGCGTCGGCGAAGCGCCCAGGCTGACGGCGCTGTTGAAATACGCCTGCTCGTCGCCGGTGAGCGTGCCGAGCACCAGATCGCCGCCCTGGCGCGCCGCCAGTTCCCTCAGCGAATCCAGATACGACGGCGGCAGTTGCTCGATGAAGACGGGCAGCGCGGTTTCCGGCAGCAGGGTGAGCTTGGCCGGGTGGGCTTCGATCAGGTCGCGATACAGGTTGAGCGTGCGGACGAAGGCTTCCGGGCGGAATTTCATTTCCTGTGGGATGTTGCCCTGAATCAGCGCGACGCTGATTGGCGGGCCATCCGGCGTCGTCCATTCGATCTGGCGCAGGCCGAAGCCGAGGGCGGCGACCGCAGCGAGCAGCGGTACGCCGATGCGCCAGCGCAACAGCAGCGCGCCGCACAGGGCAACGATGAAGCTCAGGCCGAAGACGCCGAACAGCGGTGCAAAGCCGGCCAAGGGGCTGGGCGGAGCTTGCGAGTAACCGAGGGCCAACCAGGGGAAGCCGGTGAAAATCCAGCTTTTTAGCCAGTCCACCGCAGCAGTCAGGCTGGCGAAGAAAAGTGCTTGCCGCCACAGGCTAGCCGGTTGCCAGGCTTTGAAAGCCCAGCCGGCGAACATCGGGAAGAGCGCCATGACGGCGCAGAACAGGAAGGCAGCCGGCCCGGCCAGCCACAATGGCATGCCGCCGAAGACGGAAAGGCTGACATAGACCCACGACACGCCGCACAGGAAGAAACCAAGGCCGAAGGCGAGGCCGGTGAGCAGGCCCTGGCGGCGGTTGTCGGCGCGCAGCAGCAGGGCGAAGAAACCGGCCCAGACGATGGGGGCGAACCAGAACAGGCCAAAGGGAGCAAAGCACAAGACGCCCGCCGCACCGATCAGCGCGGCCAGGCCGTAGCGGACCAGCGGGTCATTCCCGCGTAGGCGGGAATCCAGAAATCCTGCGGGTCTGCCACTGGATTCCCGCTTGCGCGGGAATGACGAATCAGGCGATTGCATCATCCTGCTTGGGTTTGGGCGGATCGACCAGCAACGTATACAGCCGGCGACTGTCGGCGCGCAGTACCTGGAAGCGCGTGCCGTCGATTTCAACGACCTCGTTGCGCTTCGGCATGCGGCCGAGATGGCGCAGGATCAGGCCGCCGACGGTGTCGAATTCCTCGTCCGAGAAATCGGTGGCGAAAGCAGCGTTGAAATCCTCGATCTCGGTGCGCGCCTTGACGCGGTAGCGGCCGGTGGAGTCCTGGCGGATGTTGTCGTGGGCTTCGTCGAAGTCGTATTCGTCCTCGATGTCGCCGACGATCTGCTCCAGCACGTCCTCGATGGTGACCAGGCCGGCGACGCCGCCGTATTCGTTAACCACGATGGCCATGTGATTGCGCGAGACGCGGAACTCGCGCAGCAGCACGTTCAGGCGCTTCGATTCGGGAATGAAGACGGCCGGGCGCAGCCAGTCGCGCAGGTCGAAATGTTCTTCGGTCTGAATGCGCAGCAGGTCTTTGGCGAGCAGGATGCCGAGCACGTTGTCGCGGTCGCCGTCGACCACCGGGAAGCGCGAGTGGGCGGCTTCGATGACGGTCTTGACGATCTCGTCGAGCGGATCGTCGACGTCGATGGCGTCCATCTGGGCGCGCGGCACCATGACGTCGGTGACGCGGGTGTCTGCGGCGGCCAGCGCGCCTTCGATGATGGTCAGCGCATCGGCGTCCATCAGGTTGCGCTCGTAAGCGCTATGCAGAATCTGCAGGAGCTGCTCGCGATCTTCGGGTTCGCGCAGCAGCAGGGAGGTCAGTCGTTCGATGAAACTCGGTTTACTGTCTGGGTCCATGGCGTTTAGGCGGCGTAAGGGTCGGGATAACCCAACGCGGCGAGAATCTCCCTTTCTTCGTCTTCCATTTCCTGGGCCTCGTCGTCGTTCTCGTGGTCCCAGCCTTGCAAATGCAGCATACCATGCACCGTCAGGTGCGCGTAGTGCGCGTCCAGCGGCTTGTTCTGCTCGGCCGCCTCGCGCGCCACGACGCTCGGGCAGATGACCAGGTCGCCCAGCACTACCGGCTCGGTGTCGTAGGGAAAGGACAACACGTTGGTCGCGTAGTCCTTGCCGCGGTATTCGTTGTTCAGTGCCTGGCCTTCTTCGGCATCGACCAGGCGGATGGTGATTTCGCCGCCGCCGACCAGCGCCGCGCGCGCCCAGCGTACGAAATCTGCGCGCAAGGGTAAGCCCTCACGGTTACAGGCATATTGCACGGACAGGTTAAGTCGATTGCTGGCGTTTTTCATAGGCGTCGACGATGCGGGCGACCAGCGGATGGCGCACCACGTCTTCCTTCTTGAACTGGGTGAAAGCGATGCCGCGCACGTCGCGCAGCACGTCGATGGCTTCCTTGAGGCCGCTCTTGTGGCCCTTGGGCAAGTCGATCTGCGTGATGTCGCCAGTGACCACGGCCTTGGCCCCGATGCCGATGCGGGTCAGGAACATCTTCATCTGCTCCGGCGTCGTGTTCTGCGCTTCGTCGAGGATGATGAAGGCGTGATTCAGCGTGCGGCCGCGCATGAAGGCCAGCGGGGCGATTTCGATGGCGCGCTTTTCATACAGTTTGGCGACGCGATCGGCGCCCATCAGGTCGTACAGCGCGTCGTACAGCGGGCGCAGGTAGGGATCGATCTTCTGAGTCAGGTCGCCGGGCAGGAAGCCGAGGCGTTCGCCGGCTTCGACGGCCGGCCGGGTCAGGATGATACGCTCGACCAGGTCGCGCTCGAAGGCATCCACCGCCGAGGCGACGGCGAGGTAGGTCTTGCCGGTGCCGGCCGGGCCGATGCCGAAGGTGATGTCGTGTTCCTGGATCTGCTTCAGGTACTCGACCTGGCGCGGCGTGCGGCCGTGCAGCTCGGTCTTGCGTGTGATCAGTTGCGGGCCATCGACTGGACCTTCGGCAGCGCGTGAGATGCGGCGCACCGGCGCATTGAGGAATTCGACCAGGCCAAGCTGGATCTCATCGACCGACAGCGGCGCGCGGGCCAGCGCGTAGAAGTGGCGGATGGCATCTGCGGTGGACTGGGCTTTTTCGCCCAAAACCGAGAAGCGCTCGTTGCGCCGGCGGATGGTGACATCGAAACCGGTTTCGATCTGGCGGATGTTTTCGTCGAGCGGGCCGCACAGGTTGGCCAGTTGCGTGTTGTCGATCGGCGCCAGGGCGAACTCGATCGGCTTGGTTTTGGGGGCGGTTTTCCTGGCAGGAGCAGCCCGCCCCGTGGCGTTAGTCTTCGCGGATGACAATCTCGCCTCGCAGGCTGTGCGGCAACGCTTCGGTGATGCGGACGTCGACAAAGGTGTTGATCAGGCGGGGGTTGCCGGCGAAATTGACGATGCGGTTGTTGTCGGTGCGGCCGGCCAGTTCGTTGGCGTCCTTCTTCGAGGTGCCTTCGATCAGCACGCGCTGCACGCTGCCGACCATGGACTTGCTGACGGCCTGCGCCAGCTCGTCGATGCGCTTTTGCAGGCGGGCCAGGCGCGCCGATTTCACTTCGGCCGGCGTGTCGTCGGTCAGTTCCAGCGCCGGGGTGCCGGGGCGCGGGCTGTAGATGAAGGAGAACGAGGCGTCGAACTCGACGTCGTCGATCAGCTTCATGGTCTTTTCAAAATCCTCGTCCGTCTCGCCGGGGAAGCCGACGATGAAGTCGGTGGACATCGAAATGTCCGGGCGTGCCGCGCGCAGCTTGCGGATGATGGATTTGTACTCGAGCGTCGTGTAGCCGCGTTTCATCGCTGCCAGCACGCGGTCGGAACCGGCTTGCACCGGCAGGTGTAGGTGCGACACCAGCTTCGGCACGTTCATATAAGTGTCGATCAGGCGCTGGCTCATTTCGCGCGGGTGCGACGTGGTGTAGCGGATGCGCTCGATGCCCGGCACCTCGGCGATGTACTCGATCAACATCGCCAGGTCGGCCTTCTCGTCGGTACCTTCCATGTCGCCACGGTAAGCATTCACGTTCTGGCCGAGCAGCGTTACTTCCTTGACGCCATGCGCGGCCAGGTCGGCCACTTCGGTCAGCACGTCGGTGAACGGTCGCGATACTTCGCCGCCGCGGGTGTAAGGCACGATGCAGAAGGTGCAGAACTTGGAGCAGCCTTCCATGATCGACACGAAAGCCGTTGCGCCCTTCACTTCGGAAGGCGGCATGGCGTCGAACTTCTCGATCTCGGGGAAAGAGACATCGACCGCTGCCTTGCCCTTTTCCTTACGCTCGGCGATCAGCTGCGGTAGACGGTGCAATGTCTGCGGGCCGAAGACGATATCGACGTAGGGCGCACGGGCGACGATGGCGTCACCTTCCTGGCTGGCCACGCAGCCGCCGACACCGATCACCAGGTTCGGATTCTGCTGCTTCAGGTGCTTGACCCGGCCGAGGTCATGGAACACCTTCTCCTGCGCCTTTTCGCGCACCGAACAGGTGTTGAACAGGATGATGTCGGCTTCTTCGGGATTGTCGGTCTTGACGATGCCTTCGGAGGCGTTGAGCACGTCGGCCATCTTGTCCGAATCGTACTCATTCATCTGGCACCCAAAAGTGCGGATGAACAGCTTTTTGGTCATGGAAATGCTTTGAAAATCAGTGGGCGCCGCTTCGGCAAGCTGGCGGCAGAAAAGTTTCGCATTATAACGCGGTTGACCATTTTGCCGCCTCCCCACTATAATTCGCGCCCTCTAAGCGTGGTGATGTAGCTCAGACGGTTAGAGCGATGGATTCATAACCCATAGGTCGGCAGTTCGATTCTGCCCATCACCACCAGTAACACCCAAAGCCCGCTGATCTGTCAGCGGGCTTTGTCGTTTACGTCGTCAAATCAGCCGGAAATGCCGGCGTGCAGTTGCTTCTGCCGCGTTTCGAATTCCTTGCGCAGTTCGCGGCGCAGCTGGGCGGCCTGGTAGCGGCGGATTTCATCCGGGGTGTTGGGTTCGAGCGGCGGAACGGGCGTGGTTTTGCCGTTGTCGTCGACGGCGACCATGGTGAAGAAGCAGCTATTGGCATGGCGGACGACCTGGTCGCGGATGCTTTCGGTGAGCACCTTGACGCCGATTTCCATCGAGGTGTTGCCGGTGTAATTGACCGAGGCGAGGAAGGTGACCAGTTCGCCGACGTGGATGGGCTGGCGGAACATGACCTGATCGACCGACAGCGTGACGACGTACTGGCTGGCGTAGCGGCTGGCGCAGGCGTAGGCGACCTGGTCAAGCAGCTTGAGGATGGTGCCGCCGTGTACGTTGCCTGAGAAATTGGCCATGTCCGGCGTCATCAGCACGGTCATGGCGAGTTGGTGTTTGGGTAAATCCATTTTGCGCTTCCCGAAAGAAAAACGGCCAGGGACGGGTTGCCGTCGCTGGCCGTAGTTTAAGGCATCGCTTGATCAGGCCGGAGCCGAGCTGCGGATCAGGTGGTCGAAGGCGCTGAGCGAGGCGGTAGCACCACTGCCCATGGCGATGATGATCTGCTTGTAAGGTACCGTCGTGCAGTCGCCGGCTGCGAAGACGCCCGGCACGCTGGTTTGGCCCTTGGCGTCGATCTCGATTTCGCCGAATTTCGACAGGTTCACCGTACCCTTCAGCCAATCGGTGTTGGGCAGCAGACCGATCTGCACAAAGATGCCTTCGAGTTCGATGTGCTTCTCCTCACCGGAGACGCGATCCTTGTAGGTGATGCCGTTGACCTTCTGGCCGTCGCCGGTGACTTCGGTGGTTTGCGCCGACTTGATCACGGTGACGTTGGGCAGACTGTTGAGCTTGCTCTGCAACACGGCGTCGGCACGCAGGGTGTCGGCGAACTCGAGCAGGGTCACATGGGCGACGATGCCGGCCAGGTCGATGGCCGCTTCAACGCCGGAGTTGCCGCCGCCGATCACCGCCACGCGCTTGCCCTTAAACAGCGGGCCATCACAATGCGGACAGAAGCAGACGCCCTTGGCCTTGTATTCCTTCTCGCCCGGCACGTTCATTTCACGCCAGCGGGCGCCGGTGGAAAGAATGACAGTCTTCGACTGCAGCTTGGCGCCGTTTTCCAGTTCGATGGCGATGAGGCCGCCGTTTTCGCTGGCCGGAATCAACTTGCCGGCGCGTTGCAGGTTCATTACGTCGACGTCGTATTCCTTGACGTGCTGTTCCAGCGAGGCAACGAGCTTCGGGCCTTCGGTGTAGGGCACGGAGATGAAGTTCTCGATGCCCAGCGTGTCCATGACCTGTCCGCCGAAGCGCTCGGCGACGACACCGGTGCGGATGCCCTTGCGGGCGGCGTAAATGGCGGCAGCTGCGCCAGCCGGCCCGCCGCCAACGACGAGTACGTCGAATGCCTCTTTCTGGCCAAGGGCTTCGGCAGCGCGGGCTGCCGCACCGGTATCCACCTTGGCTAGAATTTCCTCGATCAGCATGCGGCCAGCACCGAATTCGGCATCGTTCAGGTAGGTGGTCGGCACGGCCATGATCTGGCGGGCATTGACCTCATCCTGGAACATCGCGCCGTCGATCATCGTGCTGGTGACGTTCGGGTTGAGCACGGCCATCAGGTTGAGCGCCTGTACGACATCCGGGCAATTGTGGCAGGACAGCGAGATGTATGTCTCGAACTTGAAACTGCCGGGCAGGGCCTTGATCTGGTCGATGACCACCTGCTCGACCTTGGGCGGGTGACCGCCGGTTTGCAGCAGGGCGAGGACGAGCGAGGTGAATTCGTGGCCCATCGGCAAGCCGGCGAAATGGATGCGGGGCGTTTCACCGGGCAAGCCGATGGCGAAAGACGGAATCCGGTTGGCGCCGCCGTTTTCACGCAGGCTGACCTTGTCGGAGCATTCGAGAATGTCGTTGATCAGGGCGCGCATTTCCTGGCCCTTGGCGCTGTCGTCCAGCGTGGCGACCAGTTCGATGGGGCGTTGCAGGCGTTCGAGGTAGGCCTTGAGTTGGTCCTTGATGGCAGCATCCAGCATCTTGCGGTTCTCCCTTGCAGTCATTTTTTGGATTTCACTGAAAAGCTGCGGTGCACCGCAGCTTTTCGCTGAAATCCCGCCGCCGGGTAGCGGCGGGTTTCTGTTTTTTTATAGATCTCTGTTGGTGGTTGGGGGCTTAGATCTTGCCGACCAGGTCCAGCGACGGAGCCAGGGTCTTCTCGCCTTCCTTCCACTTGGCCGGGCACACTTCGTTCGGGTGGGAAGCGGTGTATTGGGCGGCCTTCAGCTTGCGCAGGGTTTCGGAAACATCGCGAGCGATTTCGTTGGAGTGAACTTCAACGGTCTTGATCACGCCATCCGGATTGATCACGAAGGTGCCGCGCAGGGCCAGGCCTTCTTCATCGATATGCACGTCGAAGGCGCGGGTCATCTGGTGGGTCGGGTCGCCGATCAGCGGGAACTGGGCCTTGCCGACGGCCGGCGAGGTTTCGTGCCAGACCTTGTGCGAGAAATGGGTGTCGGTGGTGACGATGTACACCTCGGCACCGGCCTTCTGGAATTCGGCGTAGTTGTTGGCGGCGTCTTCGATTTCCGTCGGGCAGTTGAAGGTGAAGGCGGCCGGCATGAAGATCAGGACGGACCATTTGCCCTTGAGGCTGGCTTCGGTGACTTCGATGAACTTGCCGTTGTGGAAAGCCTGGACCTTGAACGGTTGAACTTGGGTATTGATCAGCGACATTGTTTTCTCCTGAGTTGGTTGAGTGTTTCTGAACACGAAACGAATCTTAGGTAAGCCCGTTTGATTGTTCCAATTGATTGCTTCAATACCCAGGATTGGATGTGGCTATGGGCTCAAGAGTCCTCTAACGACGGCTTTTTCGGCCAAACATAGTTCTAAAGTACTAGTTAACTCTCAGTCGTTCGTCGTGGTGGACATTCTCCGGCGGTATGAAGTTGATTCAGATCAATTGAATACCCCTACTGATAGCGGAGATTTGCTGCCGTGTCGGTAACGTACCGCAGACAGTGTTTCAGGAGGTTTAACGCGAATGAATATTTCCAGTGCCATTTTGCATGTGGCGCCAGGTCGCCTCGATGAGGTGCGGCAGGTGCTGCTAGCCATGTCCGGCGTGGAGATCCACGCGGAAAGCCCGGAAGGGAAAGTGATCGTCGTACTTGAGGATGACGATCTTGAAGCGGCAGCCAATAAGTATGTCGCTTTGCATGGTGTCCCCGGCGTCGCATCGGTGGCCATGGTTTATCAGTACAGCGACGACGAATCGGAAACCGAGGAGGTAGAGGCGTGAAACTCAATCGACGTGACTTCATCAAGGCCAATGCTGCCGCTGCCGCCATGTCGGCGGCGGGTATGGCCGCTCCGGCCACTGCGCTGGCGCAAGGCAAGGACGAAATTCGCTGGGACAAGGCGGCATGCCGCTTCTGCGGTACCGGCTGCGGCGTACTTGTTGGTACGCAGGACGGCCGTGTGGTCGCCACCCAGGGCGATCCGGATGCACCGGTCAATCGCGGCCTGAATTGCATCAAGGGCTACTTCCTGTCCAAGATCATGTACGGCCAGGATCGCCTGAAGACACCAATGCTGCGTATGAAGGACGGCAAGTTCGACAAGAACGGTGAATTCAAGCCGATCTCCTGGAAACAGGCTTTCGACATCATGGAAGAGAAGTGCAAGGCGACGTTGAAGGCCAAGGGGCCAAACGGCATCGCTATGTTTGGTTCCGGCCAGTGGACGGTGTGGGAAGGCTATGCCGCCTCCAAGCTGTGGAAGGCTGGTTTCCGTTCCAATAACCTGGATCCCAATGCCCGTCACTGCATGGCCTCCGCTGTGGCCGGCTTCATGCGCACCTTCGGTATCGACGAGCCGATGGGCTGCTACGATGATATCGAACATGCCGATGCCTTCTTCCTGTGGGGGTCGAACATGGCGGAGATGCACCCGATCCTGTGGACCCGCATCACCGACCGCAAGCTGTCGAACAAGAACGTCAAGGTGGGCGTGCTGTCGACCTTCGAACATCGCTCGTTCGAACTGGCCGACATTCCGATGGTGTTCAAGCCGAACACCGATTTGGCCATTCTGAACTTCATTTGCCATCACATCATCTCGACCGGCAAGGTCAATCAAGACTTCGTCAGCAAGCACGTCAATTTCAAGAAGGGTGAAACCGACATTGGTTTCGGTCTGCGTCCGACTCACGACCTGGAAAAGAAGGCAAGCAATAACGGTTATCCGGATGCCGATGGCAAGCCGAAGGGCAACCCGGCCAAGGCTGATGCCATCACCTTCGACGACTTCAAGAAATTTGTCTCGGATTACACGGCCGACAAGGTCTCCAAGCTGTCCGGCGTGCCGGCCAAGGATCTGATCGCGATGGCCGAGCTGTACGCCGATCCGAAGGTCAAGTGCGTGTCGTTCTGGACCATGGGCTTCAACCAGCATACGCGCGGCACTTGGGTCAATAACATGATCTACAACGTGCACCTGCTGGTCGGCAAGATCTCCGAGCCGGGTAACAGCCCGTTCTCGTTGACCGGTCAGCCGTCTGCCTGCGGTACGGCGCGCGAAGTCGGTACCTTCTCGCATCGCCTGCCGGCCGACATGGTCGTGACCAATCCCGATCATCGCAAGCACACCGAAGAAATCTGGCAACTGCCGGACGGGACCATTCCCGACAAAATCGGCCTGCACGCTGTAGCCATGGCTCGCGCGCTGAAGGATGGCAAGGTCAATTTCTACTGGCAGCAGTGCAACAACAACATGCAGGCCGGTCCGAACATCAACGAAGAGCTCTACCCGGGCTGGCGCAAGCCCGAGAATTTCATCGTCGTGTCCGACCCCTATCCGACGGTTTCGGCAATGGCAGCCGACCTGATTCTGCCGACCGCTATGTGGGTCGAGAAGGAAGGCGCCTACGGCAATGCGGAGCGTCGCACCCAGATGTGGCGTCAGCAGGTCAAGGCACCAGGCGAGGCGCGTTCCGACGTTTGGCAGATCATGGAGTTCTCCAAGCGATTCAAGGTCGAGGAGGTTTGGCCAGCCGATTTGGTAGCCAAGGCGCCGAAGTGGAAGGGAAAAACCCTGTTCGATGTGCTCTATGCCAACGGTGTGGTCAACAAGTACAAGCTGAACGAAATCCAGGCCGGTTTCGAAAACGACGATTCCAAGCTGATCGGCTTCTATATCCAGAAGGGCTTGTTCGAGGAATATGCCCAGTTCGGCCGCGGCCATGGTCACGATCTGGCCCCGTTCGATACTTACCATAAGGCGCGCGGCCTGCGCTGGCCGGTGGTCGATGGCAAGGAGACGCTGTGGCGCTTCCGCGAAGGCTACGATCCGTACGTCAAGAAGGGTGAAGGCGTTAAGTTCTATGGTCACAAGGATGGCAAGGCTGTGATCTTCGCCCTGCCTTACCAGGATCCGCCGGAAATGCCGGACAAGGAATTCAACCTGTGGCTGTGTACTGGTCGCGTGCTCGAACATTGGCATACCGGCTCGATGACCCGCCGTGTGCCGGAGCTCTACAAGTCCTTCCCGGACGCCGTAGTGTTCATGCACCCGGACGATGCACGGGATCGCGGCCTGCAGCGTGGGATGGAGGTGAAGATTGCCTCCCGTCGCGGCGAAGTGGTCATGCGGGTGGAAACCCGCGGTCGCAACAAGCCGCCGCGTGGCTTGGTCTTCATCCCGTTCTTCGATGCAGGTCGTCTGGTCAACAAGTTGACGCTGGATGCGACCTGCCCGATTTCCAAGGAAACGGACTACAAGAAGTGCGCGGTCAAGGTGACCAAAGCCTAATACAACAATGAGCCAAATGCGGCCGGTGTACATCGCCGGTCGCAATTCGGAGGTGAAAAGATGAAATTGATAAGCACACTGGCGTTGGTCGCCGGGATTGCCTTGGGCGGAATCGGGCTGGCCGGTGCTCAGGAACTGGTCAATGAAATTGGCGGCGTGACCATCGAAGGCAATTCGAAGGTGAATATGTTCAAGCCGGAGAAGGATCAGGCGAACATTCAGCGTAACTTTCAAAAGCAGCCGCCGCTGATCCCGCACAGCATCAAGGGTTACAACATCACGCAGAACTTCAACAAGTGCATGGATTGTCACTCCAAGGAACGCGCCGAGGAAACCGGTGCAACCAAGGTGGCCAAGTCGCATTACCTTGACCGCGAAGACAACAAGTTGAAGAACATCTCGCCGCGCCGCTACTTCTGCATGCAGTGCCACGTGCCGCAGTACGACGCGAAACCGCTGGTCGAGAATACCTATAAACCTGCCGCCAAGAAGGGGGAATGATGAGTCTCAAAAAATACATGCCTGCCTGGCTGCAGCGTATCGGTCTGGTCAGCGCCTTATTGTTGTTCGTAGCTGGTATCGTGTTCTGGGGCGGTTTCAACTGGGCTCTGGAAGCGACCAACCGGGAGGCCTTCTGTATCTCCTGCCACGAAATGGAAGAAAACGTGTTCAAGGAGTATCAGAACACGGTGCACTACACCAACCGTACCGGTGTGCGCGCGACCTGCCCGGATTGCCATGTGCCGAAGGAGTGGGGGCCGAAGATGGTCCGCAAGATCCAGGCTTCCAACGAAGTGCTGCACAAGATTCTCGGTACGATCGATACGCCGGAGAAGTTCAACAAGAAGCGTCACGAACTGGCTCAGCATGAATGGGATCGCATGAAGAAAACCGATTCCCGCGAGTGCCGCAATTGTCACAACTACGCCTACATGGACTACACCGAGCAAGGCGATCGGCCGGCCCGCATGCACCCGAAGGCATTCGACGAAGGCAAGACCTGTATCGACTGCCACAAGGGCATCGCCCACCAGTTGCCGCAGATCGACCAGCATATCGGCAAGCAAAACGAAGGTGCGCTGGAAATTTCGCATGGCGAAAAACCAGCCGAGGTTGCCGACAAGAAGTAAGGTACCTGCAAAGCCTCGAAAAACGGCCCTGCTGCGCAGGGCCGTTTTTCATGGGGTTTTGCTGCGGTGCACGTGCTAAAACCGCAAAAAACCAGGGGTTCCCGGCGAATAAACCCGCTTGGCATCAACACATTCAGGAAAAGGTGTGCTACTTTAAGCGTGCTGCCGTTCCAACGGCCAGTTTTCTTAATCTTAATCAGGTAACAGGAGGCACTTAGATGAATAAATCCGAGCTGGTCGAAGTTGCTGCAAAAGAAGCTGGTATCACCAAGGCTGCCGCTGACAAGGCGCTGTCGGCCATCATCGGCGCAGTCGTCAAGACTGTGTCCAAGGGGGAGTCTGTGACTCTGGTTGGTTTTGGCACGTTCAAGTCCGCAAAGCGCGCAGCGCGTACCGGCAAGAATCCCAAGACCGGTGCGACCCTGAAGATTCCGGCAACGACGGTGCCGAAGTTCACCGCCGGTACCGCTTTCAAGGCTGCCGTTGCAGCCAAGAAGCCTGCCGCCAAGAAGAAATAATCCGGCTTTACCTATTGCGGAGTCCGTTATCCACGGACTCCGCTTTTAATTTTCAATGAACAATCCAGATTCCGAAAACCTTCCCGAGAACACTGAACCCGTCGCCCAGCCTTTCGATGCCAAGCGCCGTTTGCGGGAGTTGCTGTCGATCCCCGAGCGCGATCGGAGCGACGAACAGTGGGATGAAATCATCGAGTTGGAAATCCAGCTTGCTCCGGGCAACCGAATTTCCGGTAACGAACAGGGTGGGGGTGTTGGTCGTAGCCACGGCCAGCAGACTCACGGCAAACCGGGCGGTGGGCAGCAGAAGAAGCATCGGCCGCGCACCAACAACAATCGCCGGCCGCGCCCGAACAAGCCGCAAGGCGGCGGTGGCGGTACTCCGGCCTGAAGCCTTTGTGGCATTGTCCTGAAGCGGCATAATTGCCGTCATGCAGCAATTTGATCTGATCATCGTTGGTGGTGGCCTGGCCGGAGCCAGTCTTGCCGTGGCCTTGCGCGAAACGCGTTTGCGTATTGCTCTTGTCGAAGCACATCCACCGCGCCGGCCGGAAGCCTGGGATGCGCGCATTTATGCGATCAGTCCGGCCAATATTGAGTTCCTCGAGCGTATCGGTGCCTGGAGGCATCTCGATGCCGCGCGTATTGCCCCCATTCGCGCGATGGAGGTGTACGGCGACGGCAATGGACATCTCGATTTTTCTGCCTACGATAGCGGGGTGCCCAACCTCGGTTGTGTCCTCGAGTCTTCATTGATGGCTTGCGAATTGTGGGAAAGTGCCAAGCGTCAGTCCAACTTAACGCTGTTTTCTCCTGCGGTTCCCGCTTCTCTCGAGTTCCGCCACGATGCAGCTATGCTGCATCTGAAGGATGGCGCAACGCTTTCGGCGCGTCTGCTGGTCGGGGCCGATGGCCGCGACTCCTGGGTACGCGAGAGTGCCGGCTTGAAAGCCTTGAATACTCACTACGGTGACAAAGGCGTTGTCGCCAATTTCGCAACCGAGAAGCCACATCAAAACGTCGCCTTCCAATGGTTTCGCGACGATGGCATCCTGGCCTATCTGCCGTTGCCTGGGAACCGGATGTCCATTGTCTGGTCCACTCCGGATGATCAAGCCGATCAACTACTTTCCCTTTCTGCCGAAAGTTTTTGCGAGCGTGTCGCTGATGCCGGCCAGCGTAGGCTCGGAGGGTTGGAGCTCTTGACGGCGCCTGCCGCTTTTTCGTTACGTTTGATGCGCGTGCCGCGAACGGTTGCTCCTCGGCTGGCTCTCGTTGGCGACGCAGCGCACGGCATTCATCCGTTGTCCGGGCATGGAATCAATCTTGGTTTTCAGGATGCCATGGAGCTGGCGCGGCGCCTGGTGGAAGCTCAGGCCTGGCAGGATATCGGTGACGAGCGTTTTCTGCGGCGTTACCAGAGGGCGCGGCGAGAGGAAACGGTGTTGATGCAGACAACGACCGATGTCTTGAAGCGTTTGTTCGCTAGCCAGGCGACCGGTGTCGGAATGTTGCGTAATTTTGGGCTGAGTCTGACCAACCGCCTGCCTTATGTGAAAAATTCCCTGGTGCGTTATGCGCTGGGGGCCTTCTAGGAGATTTGCATGTTCAAGAAAATCCTGCCGGCTGCGGTAGCGTTGTTGTTCGCCTCGCTGGCGCAGGCTGACGAGGCGGATATCCGCAAGGCCATGGAAGCCAAACTTGGCACTAAGGTGGAGAGCGTCAACAAGTCGGGCTACCTCGGGCTTTACGAGGTCTACGCAGATGGCAACATTTTCTATACGGACGAGAAAATGACAGCCTTCCTGGTCAATGCTCAGTTGATTGACGGCAAGAACATGAAGAACGTCACCGAGGAGCGCATGCGCAAGCTGACGGCCATCAAGTTCAGCGAATTGCCGCTGGACCGCGCCATCAAGCAGGTACGTGGCGATGGCAAGCGTGTTCTGGCGACCTTCGAGGATCCAAATTGCGGATACTGCAAGCGCCTGGCCAAGGACCTGCAGAAGCTCGAAAATGTGACTATTTATACCTTTCTTTACCCGATCCTCTCCGAGGACTCGGTGCGCAAATCGAAACAGATTTGGTGTGCGGCTGACCGTTCAAAGGCCTGGAATGATTGGATGGTGGAAGGTAAGGCGCCGCCGGCTAAAGACGATTGCGATACATCTGCGATCGGGCGCAATCAGGAATACGGCCGCAAGTTGAACATTACCGGGACGCCGACCTTGTTCTTCAGCGATGGCGAACGCGTGCCGGGGGCCGTTCCGTTGGCGCGCATCGAGCAGCGCCTCAATCAAGGCAAGTAATATCAGCGCTGAGAATCTCAAGGGGCAACCAAGGTTGCCCCTTGTTAATTGAACCGGGCAAAGGCAAGATTCTCTCATGTTGAGTGCATCTTCCCCGGTTGCCTCGCTTTCTTCGGTGGCAAGGAGAAGGCGCTTAATCCTTTTCTTTCTGGTGACCCTGCTTGGTGCGGCGGGTTTGCTCGCCTATGTCTTGCGGGTGTCCTATGAGGATGCCGAACGGAAGGCAGAAACCGAAGCGCGTAATATCGTGAGTACCGCCGAGGCTAGACTCGGGGCAACCTTTCGCCGGATTCATTCGAATCTTGAACATGTGGCATCCGGCCTCCCGCTTGAGGCCTTGCAACCGGGTGTCAGTAAGGCGATCAGTGGCGGAGTGACGCGCGATTTGTCGCGTTATCGCGCACATTTTCCAGAGGTTATCGGCTTTCGTATTACCAATCGTGCCGGCAAGGCGATCTACTCCTCTGAGCGCGAGGAGGTGTCGGTCGATATTTCTGATCGTGGTTATTTCAAATCGCTGGCTGAGAACCCAATGCAAAACCTGGTGTTTTCAGAAGTCATAACAGCTCGGCAAATCGAACGTCAGGTATTGATGCTGGCTGTGCCGCTACGTCAGTCTGATGGTGCTTTTGCTGGAGTCGTGACGGCGGCAATCGATCTGGGGCATTTTGCAGCATTGTTCGAGGCTGTGGATCTTGGGCCGAATGGCGTCATTACTTTGCGCCGAAGCGATAATGGTCGTCTGGTGATTCGGAGACCGGCCAAGCCTGACGCCGTAAACAAAACCTTGCATAACAACCCGATGCATTTGCGCATCGAAATGGGTGATCGTAGCGGCACCATTCGCTTCGAGGCTGCGCTGGATAAAGTTGAGCGCATCTATGCCTATCAACGAATAGGGGACTACCCCGTCTATGTGGCTGCTGGGATAGCCGCCGACGATTATCTGGCGAGTTGGCGCAAGACGCTGATCAGTACTCTGGCGTCTTTTATGCTGCTGGTTCTCGGCTTGCTGCTGGTCTTGATTCGCGGACTGCGCGCGGAAAAGGAAGAAGAGTCGGTTGCTGCTAAGCTGTTCGAGAGCGAGGCGCGTTATCGAATGCTGGCGGACAACAGCCATGATGTGATCTGGACGATCGATATTCCGACGCGTCGATTTACCTACATCAGCCCGTCGGTTAAGGCTTTGCGTGGATTTGCTCCGGAAGAGGTGATGTCGAAGTCGGTGGATGAAGGATTGACTCCGGAGTCGGCGCAAAAGGTAAACCGGGAAATTGACCAGCGTCTGCGACGGATAGCTGCCGGAGATCTGTCGGCCAATATCGTCACGACCGAACTCGATCAGATACGGCGGGATGGGTCGGTGGTATCTACTGAAGTGGTATCGACGTATTTGCTCGATTCGGCTGGGGTGCCAAGAACCATACTGGGAATTACTCGTAATGTCAGCGAGCGAAAGGCAGCCGAAGCGGCGCTACGCGAGAGTAATTTACGCTTGCAGGAACAGTTACGGGAAATTGAGCGCTTGCAGGCGGCATTGCGTGAACAGGCGGTTCGCGATGGCTTGACCGGGCTCTACAACCGCCGCTATCTCGATGAAACTCTGGAGCGCGAGGTTGCGCGGGCGCGGCGAGAAGGCAACCCGTTGTCCCTGGTCATGATGGATATCGACCACTTCAAGAACGTGAACGACACCTACGGTCATCAGGTTGGCGATGAGGTGCTGCGTCTGTTGTCTGCCACCCTGTTGGCCGATATTCGGACCGAGGATGTCGCTTGCCGCTATGGGGGTGAAGAATTTCTTATTCTGTTGCCCAATATGCCCTTGGCGGCTGCACTTGAGCGAGCTGAGTCCTGGCGTTCCGAAGTAGCTGCTCTGCAGGTACGACACGGCGGCTTTCAGTTGCAGTTCACGGTGTCGCTTGGGGTGGCGTCTTATCCTGAGCACGGCAAAACTCCGGATGAACTGACGCGCTGCGCTGATCAAGCGCTATATCGAGCCAAGGCCGAAGGGCGCAATCGGGTGTTGGCGTTTGCTTGATGCTCCCTTGCGTCTCGCTATAGGCTGAGGCGCTTTCAATTCCCCCACTTTTTACCACGGCGGCATGGTGCGCATGGGGTTTTGCTTTGCATCAAAAACTCCTAATAAGTCACTTTAAGAGTTGTTTTTCGGCTATTGATTTTTAACGATAATTTTTCTATAAATTTGTCTCGCAAACCGCTTCTAAGTCCTTGTTGCATAAGAAAAAAATCACAATTCCTCTATTGACGTCATGGGGTTGATGTTCTAAAGTGGGAAAACGTGTTGAAAAGTGGGTTTACGGGGGCGAGACGGGGAATGTTCGAGGGCGCTGCAGCACTCAGTCTGGATGCGAAGGGGCGGCTTGCCATACCGGCAAGGCACCGCGAAACCCTGCTCGCGGCCGCTGAGGGTGGGCTCGTCCTGACGGCGCATCCGCATCGTTGCTTGCTCCTTTATCCGTCTCCCGCTTGGCAGCCGATTCGCGATCAGATTCTCAAGGCATCGAGCCTTGATCCGCGAGCTGCCTCGATCAAGCGAGTCTTGGTTGGTAACGCGCGCACCGAAGAGCTCGATTCGGCAGGCCGTCTATTGGTTGCGCCGGAATTGCGTACTTACGCCAATCTGGAAAAGACCGTTTATCTGGTCGGAATGGGGTCGCATTTCGAGATATGGAGCGAAGCTGGTTGGAAGCAGCAGAACGATCTGGCTGCTGAGGCGCTCTCGGGCGATCTGCCGCCGGGCTTCGGGGATCTGGTGCTGTGACCGTCTGTACCGCCCATGTGACGGTACTGCTCGAAGAGGCGGTAGAGGCGCTGGCGATAAAGGCCGAAGGGGCCTATGTCGATGCGACCTTCGGTCGGGGCGGCCATAGCCGCAAGATTCTCTCGTGTTTGGGTGATGCAGGCAGATTGGTGGCGCTGGATCGCGATCCGCAAGCGATCGCGGCTGGGTCTGCCTTGGGTGATCCGCGTTTCTGTCTGGTGCATCGGGCCTTCGGCGAATTGGCGCAGGCGGCCGTCGAGGCAAATCTTTCTGCAGCGGATGGTGTTTTGTTTGATGTAGGGGTGTCGTCGCCGCAAATCGACGACGGGGAGCGCGGCTTCAGCTTTCGCTACGACGCGCCGCTCGACATGCGTATGGATACGACGCAGGGCGAGACGGCGGCAGAGTGGCTGGCGCGGGCCGATGAGCGGGAAATTACGGAGGTCATCAAAAATTATGGCGAAGAACGGTTTGCTTTCCAGATTGCAAAGAAGGTTGTGGCTGCTCGGGTCGAACAACCTATTGTCACAACAGGTCAGTTCGCGGCCCTCGTACGCTCGGCCGTGCGCACCCGTGAACCAGGGCAGGACCCGGCGACGCGCAGCTTTCAAGCTCTACGGATTCATATCAACCAGGAACTGCGCCAGCTGGAAGTAGCCTTGCCGCAGGCGCTGGATCTGCTGAAGCCGGGTGGTCGTCTGGTGGTGATTTCCTTCCATTCGTTGGAAGACCGCATCGTGAAAAACTTCATGCGGGCGCAGTCCACCGCAGATGCGATGCCGAAAAACCTGCCGTTGCGTGCTGACCAACTGCCGAAGCCGAAACTGCGTCTGGTGGGCAAAGCGATCAAGCCGAGCGAAGCCGAAATCGAAGCCAATCCGCGGGCACGCAGTGCCGTGATGCGAGTGGCTGAAAAACTGTAATGCTGCGTTTCAATATGATTCTTCTCCTGATTGCTGTCGTTTGTGCGCTGGGTGTCGTGACCTCCCAGCACCGCGCGCGCAAGCTGTTTCAGGATTTGGAGAGCGAGCAGGAGCGGGCGCGCCAGCTCGATATCGAGTACGGCCAATTGCAGTTGGAAATGTCGACCTGGGCAACGCATCCGCGAATCGAGCAGATCGCTCGCGAGCGCCTGCACATGGTGCCACCCGATGCCGCGGCACGTGCGGCGCAGAAGAAAGGCGGTCGCTGATGGTCGTGCGCCGCCGCCCGCAACGCGGTCACCGTTATACCGAGAGTCCGGTTCTGCAATTGGCCTTGCAGGGCTGGCGTTCGCGCACGGTGGGGCTGTTGCTGATGGCTGCCTTTTTCGCCTTGGTAGCACGCAGTTTCTATCTGCAGGTCATCAATAACGACTTCCTGCAGGAAAAGGGCGATTCCCGCATGCGGCGGGATATTGAAATTTCCGCGTCGCGCGGCAAGATCGTCGATCGCAATGGCGACATGCTGGCGGTGTCGACGCCGATGAAATCCGTCTGGGCGATTCCTTCCGATGCGCGGACGATGGATGCCGGCCAGAAGCGCCAATTGGCCGGTTTGCTCGACATGCCGGTGCGCGAATTGGATGGCAAGCTCGCCTCGGAAAAGACCTTTGTCTTCGTCAAGCGCCAGGTTTCCCCCGAGGTGGCCGATCGCATCGTGGCCCTGAAGCTGCCCGGTGTGCATCAGGAGAAAGAGTATCGTCGGTTCTACCCGACAGGCGACATGACGGCACATATCGTCGGGTTCACAGGTGTGGACGACAAGGGCCTGGAAGGCGTGGAATTGGCCTTCCAGAATAGCCTGCTGGGTCGGCCGGGGAGTCGGACGGTAATTCGCGACCGCCGCGGAAACATCGTCGAGGATGTGGGGTCGATCAAGCCACCGCAGGATGGCAAGGATATTCGTCTGGCGCTGGATTCGAAAATTCAATATCTCGCCTATAGCCATCTGAAAAAAGCGGTCGAGGAGAACAAAGCCAAGGCAGGAGGAGCTGTGGTGATCGATGCCCGCAGCGGCGAAATCCTGGCTTTGGCGAACTGGCCGACCTACAACCCGAATAACCGACAGAGCCTGTCAGGGGCGCAATTGCGCAATCGTGCCATCACCGACACCTACGAACCGGGTTCGGTGATGAAGCCGTTTACGGCCGCTTTGGCGCTGGAAAAAGGCAAAGTCCACTTCGATACCGTAATCAACACCGCGCCAGGGAAGCTGACCATTGGTACGGCGACCATTTCCGACGCCCATCCACATGGTGCGTTGTCCGTGGCACAAGTGATACAGAAATCCTCGAACGTCGGGACTGCCAAGATCGCTCTAGGTTTTCCGCCGCAGGAAATGTGGGAGTTGTTCGACCGACTGGGATTCGGTCAGGCGCCGAATCTGGGCTTTCCAGGAGAGGTTAACGGTCGCTTGCGTCCGTGGAAAAACTGGCGCCCGATCGAGCAGGCGACGATGTCGTACGGGCACGGTATTTCCGTGAGCCTGATCCAGATGGCGCGGGCTTATACGGTGTTCGCGCGAGATGGCGAGCTGATGCCGCTGTCGTTGACCAAGTTGGAGGATGCGCCGCCGCACGGCGCACGTGTCTTTTCGCCGCAGACGATGCGTGAATTGCGGACGATGCTAGAAATGGCTGTGCAGCCGGAGGGAACAGCGCCGAAGGCGCGCGTTCCGGGCTACCGCGTCGGCGGCAAGACCGGTACGGCCTACAAGATTGAGGGTGGGGTCTATGCGAAGAAATATGTCGCCTCCTTCGTCGGCGTCGCGCCGATCAGCGATCCTCGTCTGGTCGTTGCCGTGATGATCGACGAACCGACCGGTGGCGCTCACTACGGTGGCGATGTAGCCGGCCCCGCTTTTTCGCAGATCATGGGCGGAGCCTTGCGGACGCTGGGGGTTCCTCCCGATGCGCCGTTGCAGTTGGCTGCGACGGACGCAGAGAAAGGCAAGCTATGACCACGCCGCGTGAACTGCTCGATCGCTTGGAGGCCATGGGCGTGAACGTGACCGGCGTCGCCGACGACAGCCGCCAGGTGTTGCCGGGCGATGTCTTTCTGGCTTATCCGGGCGATTTGGCAGATGGTCGCCGCTATATTGACGATGCCCTGGCCAAAGGCGCGGTCGCCATCCTGTGGCAGCCGGGCGGCGATTTTGCCTGGAATACGACGTGCACCGCAGCAAACCTGCCGGTGGGCGAATTGCGTGCCTTGGCCGGTCCTTTGGCGCATATGGTGTATGGGCACCCGAGCGAGGCGATGTCCTTGATAGCGGTGACCGGTACCAACGGCAAGACCACGATCAGCCAATGCATTGCACGAGCCTATCCGAAGCCATGCGCCATCATAGGTACGCTCGGCGCCGGTTTTGCCGATGATTTGACCGAAACGGGATTTACCACGCCGGAAGCGACGACCCTGATGCGCTATCTGGCGCGCTTCCGCCAGCAGCATGCGGCAGCTTGCGCGCTTGAAGCGAGCTCCATCGGAATCGAGGAGGGGCGGATGAATGGCGCCCGGGTCGATGTGGCGATCTTCACCAACCTGACGCGCGATCATCTCGACTATCACGGTTCGATGGAGGATTACGCGGCTGCCAAGGCCAAGCTCTTCCACTGGCCACGCCTGCGCACGGCCATCGTCAATCTAGACGATGAATTCGGTTTGCAACTGATGCGGGAAACCACCGCGCTGCGCGTACTGGGTTACGCCATTGGCGAACAGCGCCGCGATTTTCCCGCCTTGGTGCGGGCTGAAAATCTCGAAGAAACACCGTATGGCCAGTGCTTCACGCTGGTCCTGCCGAATGGTCGGGAGAAGGTCGAAACCTCCCTGGTCGGCCGCTACAACGTTTCGAACCTGCTGGCGGTAGCTGCAGTGTTGCACGATGCCGGCCTGCCGGCGCACGAGGTCGCGCGTCGCGTTGCCGAATTGACGCCACCGCCGGGACGCATGGAGCGTATCGGTGGCGCGGGTGAGCCGCTGGTTGTGGTCGATTATTCGCACACGCCAGATGCGCTGGAGAACGCATTGGTCGCGTTGCGCCCGGTCGCAGCGGCGCGTGGCGGACGTGTGGTCGTTATGTTTGGTTGCGGCGGCGACCGCGACAAGGGTAAGCGTCCGTTGATGGGCGAAGTGGCGCAGCGCTGTGCGGATCGCGTCCTGGTGACCAGCGATAACCCACGTTCCGAGGTGCCGAAGGACATCGTCAGCGACATCGTGGCGGGCATGACTCATGCCGAAGTCGAACTCGACCGTGCCACGGCCATCCGTCGCGTCGTGCTCGAAGCGGCCATGGGCGATGTGATCCTGTTGGCTGGCAAGGGGCATGAGCCCTACCAGGAGATCGCCGGAGTCAAGTATCCATTTTCCGACATCGAGCAGGCGCGCGCGGCGCTGGAGCTGCGTCGGACGAATTTGCAGGAGGAGGCGGCATGAACTGGCTGCTATCCCAGGTTGCCGCGGCCGTCAGTGGTCGCATGCTGGGCGAGGATCTGGCCCTCAGCGGCGTATCGACCGATACGCGTGCCATTGCAGCGGGGCAGTTGTTCGTCGCCCTCAAGGGCGAGCGTTTCGATGCGCACGATTTCCTGGCGCAAGCCGTTGCCAGCGGTGCTTCGGCGTTGCTGGTCAGCGATGAGGTCAAGGTGCCGGCCGGCGTGCCGGCAGTCGTTGTTGACGATACCCGCCTGGCCCTCGGTCGCCTGGCCAAGGCCTGGCGCGCATCGTTCAAGCTGCCGGTGATCGCGGTCACCGGTTCGAACGGCAAGACAACGACCAAGGAAATGGTCGCTGCGATTCTGCAGGCCGAGTTTGGCGAGGCGGTGCTGGCGACGCGTGGCAATCTGAATAACGACATCGGTCTGCCGCTGACCTTGCTCGGCTTGAATGCCGGCCATCGTGCCGCGGTGATCGAGATGGGCATGAACCATCCGGGCGAGATCGCCTATCTGGCGCCGATCGGTGCGCCGACCGTGGCCATGATCACCAACGCCCAGCGTGCCCACCTGGAAGGCATGGGCGATCTGGACGAAGTGGCGCGTGAAAAAGGCAGCATTTTCACCGGCTTGCCGACGGACGGTGTTGCCGTGATCAATGCCGACGATGCTTACGTAGATTTCTGGCGCAAAGCCGCCGGTGGTCGCCCGGTGCGCACGTTCGCCATCGATGGCGCCGCCGATGTGCATGGGGCGGTGATAGTCCATGGCCTGGAGATGTCGCTCACGCTGAGCGCGCCGGAGGGCGAGACCGAAATCAAGTTGTGCGTGCCGGGTCGCCATAACGCCCGCAACGCCGTGGCCGCGGCGGCCGCCTGCCTGGCTGCCGGCATTCCGCTGCGCAGCGTGGCGGCGGGTCTGGCCAACTTCTCGGGCGTCAAGGGGCGGCTCCAACGGCGCGCCGGCAAGGCTGGGGCGGAGCTTCTCGACGACACCTACAACGCCAATCCGGATTCGGTCCGCGCCGGCATAGACGTGCTGGCTGCGACCATTGGCAAGAAACTGCTGGTGCTGGGCGACATGGGCGAGATCGGCGAGGCGAGCGGCCAGTATCACGATGAAATCGGCGGTTACGCCAAGAGTCAGGGCGTCGATCAGCTCTTCGCCCTCGGCGAAGCCAGCAAACAGGCGGTACGCAACTTCGGCGACGGCGCCCGGCATTTCTGCACGGTCGAAAAGCTGATTGCTGCGGTGGACAAGGAATTGGGCCCGGAAACCACAGTGCTGGTGAAGGGCTCGCGCTTCATGAAAATGGAAAGGGTGGCCGACGCACTGGCTGCCGGGGAGAAACGCTAAATGCTGCTTGCTTTGGCTCAATGGCTGGCGCAGGACGTTCGCTTTTTCAACGTCTTCAACTACATCACGCTACGCACGGTGCTGGCGTCAATGACGGCTCTGCTTATCTCCTTGTGGGCCGGTCCTGGCGTCATCCGCTGGTTGGCCGCCAAGAAAATCGGCCAGGCGGTACGTACCGACGGGCCGCAGACCCATCTGGTCAAGTCGGGAACGCCGACCATGGGCGGCGTCCTGATCCTGATCGCCATCGCCATCACGACCCTGCTGTGGGGCGACCTGACCAACAAGTACGTATGGACGGTGCTGATCGTCACGCTCGGCTACGGCATCGTCGGTTGGTACGACGACTGGAAGAAGGTGGTCTATCGCGATCCGAATGGGCTGGCCGCACGCTGGAAATATTTCTGGCAGTCGGTGCTCGGTATCGGTGCGGCGCTGTTCATCGCCTTCTCGGCCAAGTCGCCGGCGCACAGCGAACTGATCGTGCCCTTCTTCAAGACTATCGCCTTCCCATTGGGCATCGTCGGCTTCATCACCCTGACCTACTTCGTCATCGTCGGCACCAGCAATGCGGTGAACCTGACCGACGGCCTGGACGGTCTGGCCATCATGCCGACCGTGATGGTCGCCGCCGCCTTCGCGATCATCGCCTACGTGACCGGCCATGCGGTGTACGCAAAGTACCTGCTGATCCCCTATGTGCCGGGGGCGGGCGAATTGTGCATTCTGCTTGGCGCCATTGCCGGTGCGGGCCTGGGCTTCCTGTGGTTCAACGCCTATCCGGCTGAAGTGTTCATGGGTGACGTTGGCGCGCTGGCGCTGGGTGCTGCGCTGGGTACGGTGGCGGTGATCGTGCGTCAGGAAATCGTGCTCTTCATCATGGGCGGCGTTTTCGTCATCGAAACCCTGTCGGTGATGTTGCAGGTCAGCTACTTCAAATACACCAAGAAGAAATACGGCGAGGGCCGCCGCATCCTGCGCATGGCGCCGCTGCACCACCACTTCGAACAAACCGGCTGGAAGGAGACGCAGGTTGTCGTCCGCTTCTGGATCATCACCATCATGCTCGTGTTGATCGGGCTGTCCACCCTGAAGCTGCGCTGAGGAAGGCATGGAACTCAAGGGCAAACGCGTAGCGGTCGTCGGACTCGGAGAGTCCGGACTGGCGATGGCCAAATGGCTGCATCGCCAGGGCGCCGTCGTGCGCGTCGCCGATTCGCGTGACAACCCGCCGAATGTCGAAGCCCTGCGCCAGCTTGCGCCGAACGCCGAATTGCTTAGCGGCGCGTTCACCGACGCCACCTTCGCCAATATCGACCTGCTGGCGCTGTCGCCGGGCGTCGCCAAGGCCACGCCAGCCATTGCTGCGGTGCACGTGCCGATTTGGTCAGAAATCGAGTTGTTTGCACACGGCGTACGTGAGCAGGTTCCCAGTTCGAAAATCCTCGCCATCACCGGCAGCAACGGCAAGACGACAACCACGGCCCTGGCCGCTGCGCTGCTTAATGGCGTAGGCGTTCCGGCCATTGCCTGCGGCAACATTTCGCCATCGGCGCTCGATGCCTTGATGGATGCGCAGGATAGCGGCACGTTGCCCGAGGTTTGGGTGCTCGAACTTTCCAGCTTCCAGCTCGAAACGACGCATCATTTGCATGCCGTCGCAGCGACGGTGCTCAATCTGTCCGAAGATCACCTCGACCGCTACGAAGGCAGCATGGCCAATTACGCCGCGGCCAAGTCACGCATCTTTCAGGGCAAGGGCGCGATGATCCTGAATCGCGACGACGACTGGTCGATGGCCAACGGCCGATGCGGCCGGACGATGATCACCTTCGGCCTTGATCCGGCGCCGCGTTCGGTCGATTACGGCTTCGCCGACGGCGCGATCTGGCACGGAAAGCAAAAGCTAGTGGCGCTGGCCGACCTGCGGCTCACTGGCTTGCACAACGCCGCCAACGCCATGGCGGCGCTGGCCCTGTGCGAATGCGTCGGTGTCGCGCCGGAACGCTTGGTCGAACCGCTGAAACAGTTCAAGGGCCTAGCCCATCGCGTTGAAACAGTGGCCGAGATTGGCGGCGTGCTTTACGTCGATGACTCCAAGGGAACCAACGTGGGCGCCACGCTGGCAGCCATCGAAGGCATGGGGCGCAAGGTTGCCATCGTGCTCGGCGGTGACGGCAAGGGGCAGGATTTTGCTCCCTTGAAGCCAGCCCTGGAAAAATATGGTCGGGCCGTGGCCTTGATCGGCCGGGACGCCGCGGCCATCGGCATGGCTTTGGAAGGCAGCGGCGTGCCGACACGCATTGTGGGCGATATGGAAACGGCTGTGCGCTGGCTGGCGGCTCAGGCCGAGGCGGGCGACTGCGTTCTGTTGTCGCCAGCCTGCGCCAGTCTCGATATGTACAAGAACTACGCCCATCGGGCGCAGGCGTTCATCGATGCGGTCAAGGAGTTGCCATGCTGATCTCGGCCCTTGACGCCCCGCGCCGCCAAGTTGCGGAAATCGACTACACCTTGTTGTGGACGGTACTGATCCTTTTGTTCGGTGGCTTGGTCATGGTCTATTCGGCGTCGATTGCGACGGCCGAAGGGGGACGCTTCACCAATCATCAACCGGCCTACTTCCTGCTGCGCCACGGCGTGTTCCTGTGCATCGGCCTGGTCGCCGCCGCCGTGGCATTTCAGGTGCCGCTCAGCCTGTGGCAGAAATACGCTCCCTATCTATTTATGGCCGGCGCCGTGCTGTTGTTGATCGTGCTGATCCCCGGTATTGGTCGTGACGTGAACGGCGCCCGCCGCTGGTTGCCGCTGGGCTTCGCCAACCTGCAGCCATCCGAACTGATGAAGCTGTTCGCAGTGCTCTACGCCGCCGACTACACCGTGCGCAAGATCAACGTGATGCACGACCTGAAACAGGCCTTCCTGCCGATGTTCGGTGCGATGGCCATCGTTGGCATGCTGTTGCTCAAGGAGCCGGACTTCGGCGCCTTTGTCGTGATCATCTCCATCGCCATGGGCATTCTGTTCCTGGGTGGCTTGAAGGCCCGCCTGTTTGCGCTGCTGATCGTCGGTCTGCTGATTGCCTTCACGATCATGATCATCGTCTCGCCTTATCGACGTGACCGTGTGTTCGGCTTCATGGACCCATGGGCCGATGCATTTGGCCGCGGCTACCAGTTGTCGCACTCGTTGATCGCCTTTGGCCGTGGAGAGTTGTTCGGTGTCGGTCTCGGCGCCAGCGTCGAGAAGCTGTTCTACCTGCCGGAAGCGCATACCGATTTCCTGCTGGCTGTCATCGCCGAGGAACTGGGCTTCTTCGGTGTGCTCGCCGTTATCGCCCTGTTTGCTCTGCTGGTTCAACGCGCCTTTGCCATCGGCCGCCAATGCGTGCAATTCGACCGCCTTTATCCAGCGCTGGTCGCCATGGGCATGGGCATCTGGTTCGGCGTGCAGTCCTTCATCAACATGGGCGTGAATATGGGCCTGTTGCCGACCAAGGGCCTGACCCTGCCGCTGATGAGCTTCGGCGGCTCCGGCATTCTGGCCAATTGCGTGGCCTTGGCGATCCTTCTGCGGGTTGATTGGGAAAACAGGCAGCTTATGCGAGGTGGAAAACTATGACCACATTCGCGCTGCCTGTTTCGGTGAAGGCTAACTTGCGAAGCAAGTTAAGCGCTTTGCGCGGCCGTAGCCAAAATCGCCAATTGATGCGCGGAGGCAAGCTATGAGCAAAACCATCCTGATCATGGCGGGGGGCACGGGCGGCCACATCTTCCCGGCGCTGTCGGTAGCGCATCGTATGCGCGACGAAGGTTGGCGCGTGGTCTGGCTCGGCAACCCCGAAGGCATGGAGGCGCGCCTCGTACCGCAGCACGGTTTCGAGATGGTTTGGGTCAAGTTCGGCGCTCTGCGCGGCAAGGGTTTGCTGCGCAAGCTGTTGCTGCCCTTGAACCTGTTGCGCGGCTTCTGGCAGGGCTGGAAGGCGATCCGCCAGGTTCGCCCGGATGTCGTGCTCGGCATGGGCGGCTACATCACTTTCCCGGGCGGCATGATGGCAGCCTTGCTCGGCGTGCCGCTGGTGCTGCACGAGCAGAATTCAGTTGCTGGCTTGGCCAACCGCGTCCTCGCTGGTGTTGCCGACCGCATTGCCACCGGTTTCCCCGATGTGCTGAAGAAGGGCGCCTGGGTTGGCAATCCGGTCCGCCCGGAAATCGCCGCCTTGCCGGCGCCGAACGAGCGCCTTGGCGAACGTCAGGGGGCGCTGCGGGTGTTGGTTATTGGCGGCAGCCTGGGGGCGCAGGCCTTGAACGAAATGGTGCCGAAGGGCATGGCCATGCTGCGCGAAGACGAGTTGCCGCAGATCGTTCATCAAGCCGGCGAGAAGCATATCGAGGCGCTGCAGACCAACTACGCAGCTGCCGGCGTGCAGGCCCATTGCGTACCGTTCATCGAAGACATGGCCGGTGCCTATGAGTGGGCCGATCTGGTGATCTGTCGTGCCGGTGCGTTGACCATCGCCGAGTTGGCGGCAGCCGGCGTGGCCAGCATCTTGGTCCCGTTCCCGCATGCGGTGGACGACCACCAGACCGGCAATGCCATGTTCCTGGTCAATGTCGGCGGTGCCTTCCTATTGCCGCAGAGTGAATTGACGGCAGATTCGATTGCGCTGATCCGCAATTACTCGCGCGGTCAGTTGCTCGAAATGGCCCAGAAGGCCCGTTCCCTGGCCAAGCCCGATGCCACGGCGGACGTGGCGAATATTTGTTCGGAAATCGCCAAATGAAACACAAGGTCAAGCACATCCATTTCGTCGGCGTCGGTGGATCCGGCATGAGCGGCATTGCCGAAGTGATGGCGCACCTGGACTACACCGTCAGCGGTTCCGATCTGGCGGCCAGCGCGACGACGCGCCGCCTGGAAGGCGAGGGCGTAAGGGTGATGTTTGGGCATGACGCCGCCAACGTGGCCGGTGCCGATGCGGTGGTCGTATCGACGGCGGTAAAGGCCGATAACCCGGAGGTCGTTGCCGCCCGCGAACGCCGTATTCCGGTTGTGCCACGCGCGCAGATGCTGGCCGAGTTGATGCGCCTGAAGCAAGGCATCGCCATCGCCGGGACTCATGGCAAAACGACCACGACCAGCCTGGTCACCAGCATCCTGGCCGAAGGCGGTATCGACCCGACCTTCGTTATCGGCGGTCGCCTGAATGCGGCGGGGGCGAATGCCCGTCTGGGACATGGCGATTTCCTAGTGGCCGAGGCCGACGAATCGGACGCCTCCTTCCTCTATCTGTCGCCGGTGATTTCGGTCGTGACCAATATCGACGCCGATCACATGGAAACCTATGGCCACGACTTTGAGCGCCTGAAATCGACCTTCGTTGATTTCCTCAACCGCTTGCCTTTCTATGGCGTGGCGGTTTTATGTGCCGACGACCCGAATGTTCGCGAGATCATGCCGAGAGTAGCCAAGCAGATCGTCACCTATGGCTTGAGCAGCGAGTGCAATTTCTATGCGGAAAACGTCGTTGCCGACAACGGCCAGATGCGTTTCGACTGCGTGCGCGTGAATGGCTCGGTGTCGCGTCTGTCGGTGACCTTGAACACGCCGGGTATGCACAACGTGTTGAACGCACTGGCGGCAATCGCAGTGGCCACCGAGGTTGGCGTATCCGATGCGGCCATCGTCAAGGCCTTGGCCGAATTCAAGGGGGTCGGTCGCCGTTTCCAGCGTTATGGCGAGGTGGCACTACCAGCCGGCGGTTCATTCACCTTGGTCGATGACTACGGACATCACCCGGTGGAAATGGCGGCAACGCTGGCTGCTGCCCGCGGTGCTTTTCCGGGACGGCGTCTGGTGCTGGCCTTCCAGCCGCACCGCTACACGCGGACACGCGATTGTTTCGAAGATTTCGTCAAGGTCCTGTCGACCGTCGATGCGCTTTGCCTGGCCGAGGTGTATGCCGCAGGCGAGGCTGCCATCGTGGCCGCTGACGGCCGTTCGCTGGCGCGTGCCCTGCGCGTTGCAGGAAAGGTTGAGCCGGTCTTCGTCGAAGACATCGCGGCGATGCCGCAAACGATCATGGATGTCGCCCGAGATGGCGATGTGGTGTTGACCATGGGAGCCGGCTCGATCGGTGCGGTTCCCGGCAAGTTGGTGGAAGGCAAATGAGCGAGTTTGGCAAGGTCGCGGTGCTTTTCGGCGGAACGTCCGCCGAACGCGAGGTTTCTTTGAACAGCGGTTCGCGCGTACTGGCCGCATTGTGCGGCCAGGGCATCGATGCGCATCCCTTCGATCCGGCCGAGCAACCGCTCGATGCCTTGAAGGGTTACGACCGTGCCTTTGTCGCGTTGCATGGGCGCCATGGCGAAGACGGCACGATCCAGGGCGCGCTGGAACTGATGCATATCCCTTACACCGGTTCCGGTGTCATGGCTTCGGCGCTGGGTATGGACAAGTTCCGCACCAAGTTGCTGTGGCAGGCGGCCGGCCTGCCGATTCCCGAGTACGCTTTGCTCAATGCCGAAACGGACTTCGCCGAAATCGAAGAGGAGATGGGCATGCCGCTGTTCGTCAAGCCGGCGCATGAGGGTTCTTCGATCGGTATCAGCAAGGTCAAGGCCCCGGGCGAACTGGCGGCAGCCTATGCCGAAGCAGCCCGCTACGACAGCCTGGTGATCGCCGAAAAGGGAGTCATGGGCGGCGAATACACCGTCGGTATCCTCGGCGACCAGGCGCTGCCGATCATCAAGATCGAGCCGGCGACTGAGTGGTACGACTACGAGGCCAAATACAACCGCGACGATACGCGCTACCTGTGCCCGTGCGGCTTGCCAGAAGCCAAGGAACAGGAAATCCGCCGGCAAGCCCTGGAGGCTTTCCGCATTCTGGGCGGACGCGGCTGGGGCCGGGTCGATTTCCTGATGGACGAGGCCGGGAGCCACTATTTCTTGGAAGTGAATACGGCGCCTGGTATGACCGATCACTCGCTGGTGCCGATGGCGGCGCGTGTGGCTGGGCTGGAGTATCCGGCGCTGGTGCGTCGCGTGCTCGAAATGGCTGCAAACGACTGAGGCAATGAATGTGGAACAAACCACACCTGTTGAACGCGATAGCCGACCTGCTGATTCTGGCAGCTTCGGCGGCTGTGCTCGTCGCGGCGGCGGTGTGGTTGGTGCGTGTTCCATCCTTGCCGGTGAAACAGGTGGTCTTCGTCGAGGAAATGGCACATACGCGGCGGGCCGAGATCGAACAGGTGTTGCCTGCGACCTTGCGGGCCAATTTCTTCAGCCTGAATCTGGAGAGCGTGCGCTCCGCCCTCGAGAAGTTGCCGTGGGTGCGCAAGGCCGAAGTGCGCCGAGTGTGGCCATCGCGTCTGGAAATCCGCGTCGAGGAGCATCGTCCGGTAGCGCGTTGGGGCGAAGGACGCGGCGAGTTGGTGAACAGTTACGGCGAGGTTTTCCTGGCCACGCCGACAGCCGAGGAGAACGGCCGGATGCCGCTGCTCTACGGACCGCTGGGTACGGCGCCGGAAGTGTTGAAGCGTTACGGCGAGTTCATCGAGGCCTTTGCGCCGGTGGGGGCTCGTCCGACGCAAGTGATTCTCTCGCCGCGTCTGGCCTGGCAAACCCGGCTGGACAGCGGCATGTCGGTCGATATCGGGCGCGAGCAGCAGAAAGCTACGGTGCACGACCGTTTACAGCGATTTATCGAGGTTTATCCGGAAACGATCGGCAAGCGGGGCGCGGTGCCGGCGGTGGTGGATTTGCGTTATCCGAACGGGTTCGCGATGCGGACTGCGGGCGAAGGGAAGGGAAAGTAGGAAGATGAGCAGGGACAACAAGGACCTCGTGGTCGGGCTGGATATCGGTACCTCCAAGATCGTTGCGCTGGTGGCAGAGATCGATCAGGAAGGCGGGCTGAACGTGATCGGCATGGGCTCGCAGGATTCACGCGGCCTGAAGAAGGGTGTCGTGGTCAATATCGAGGAGACGGTGCACACCATCAGCCGGGTCATTCAGGAAGTCGAGCTGATGGCCGATTGCAAGGTGCGCGACGTCTACACCGGGATCGCCGGCAGCCATATCAAGAGCTTCAACTCGAACGGCATGGTGGCGATCAAGGACAAGGAGGTTACGCCTACCGACATCGAGCGCGTGATCGAAACCGCCAAGGCGATGCCGATCCCAGCCGATCAGGAAATCCTGCATATCCTGACCCAGGAGTTCGTCATCGACGGCCAGGATGGGATCCGCGAGCCGATCGGCATGAGCGGCATGCGCCTCGAGGTCAAGACGCACATCGTTACCGGCGCCGTGTCGGCCGCCCAGAACATCGTCAAATGCGTGCGCCGTTGCGGCCTCGAGGTCAATGATCTGGTCTTGCAGCCGCTGGCGTCCAGCTATGCCGTGCTGTCCGAGGACGAGAAGGATCTCGGTGTCTGTCTGATCGATATCGGTGGCGGTACGACGGATATCGCCGTGTGGACCCAGGGCGCCATTCGTCACACCTCGGTGATTCCCATCGCCGGCGACCAGATTACCAACGATATCGCCATGGCCTTGCGCACGCCGACGCGCGAAGCCGAGGACATCAAGTGCAAGTTCGGTTGCGCCTTGTCCCTGCTGGCGGATGCTGATGAAAACCTCGATGTCGCCGGCGTGGACGACCGCCCGAGCCGGAAGTTGAGCCGCCGCGCACTGGCCGATGTGATCCAGCCGCGCGTCGAGGAGTTGTACGAGTTGATCCAGAACGAATTGCGCCGGGCCGGTTTCGAGGATGTGCTGTCGTCCGGCATCGTGCTGACCGGCGGCGCCAGCGTCATGCCGGGCATGGTCGAATTGGGCGAAGAAATCTTCCACATGCCGGTCCGCCTCGGCAGCCCGAAGTACCACGGCAGCCTGGCCGATGTGGTGCAGAGCCCGCGTTTCTCGACCGCCTTCGGTCTACTGCTCGAAGCGCAGTCGCAGCGCAAGCGCGGCCAAAAGATTCAGGAAAAGCAAGGCATCAAGGATGTCTTCGAAAGCATGAAGCAGTGGTTTGCCAAGAATTTTTGATTTGTTTGTGAACAGGTTTTTCAGAGGAGGTAGTCATGTTTGAAATCATCGAGAAAGAAGAGACTGGCACCATCATCAAGGTGTTCGGTGTAGGTGGTGCGGGTGGCAATGCCATCGAGCACATGATTCGCGAAGGTGTCAGTGGCGTTGAATTCATCGCCGCCAACACCGATGCGCAGGCCCTGTCGCGTAATGCCGCAGCGGCCAAGTTGTCGCTGGGCCAAAGCGGCTTGGGTGCCGGTGCCAAGCCGGAAGCGGGCAAGGCGGCTGCCGAACAGCATCGCGAAGACATTCGCGCCATGCTGGAAGGCGCGCATATGACCTTCATTACGGCGGGTATGGGTGGCGGTACGGGTACCGGCGCTGCGCCGGTGGTTGCCGAGATTGCCCGTGAAATGGGCATCCTGACCGTCGGCGTGGTGACCAAGCCGTTCAGCTTCGAAGGCGGCAAGCGCATGAAGTCGGCCGAGGCCGGTATTTCCGAGTTCGCCAAGCATGTCGATTCGCTAATCGTGATCCTGAACGACAAGCTGATGGAAGTGATGGGCGACGATGCCGATGTCGATGATTGCTTCAAGGCAGCCGATGACGTGCTGAAGAACGCCGTTGGCGGTATCGCCGAAATCATTACCTATCCGGGTCTGGTTAACGTCGACTTTGAAGACGTGCGTACCGTGATGGGCGAAATGGGCCGCGCCATGATGGGTTCGGCTTCCGCAGCCGGCGTTGATCGCGCCCGCATCGCGGCCGAGCAGGCAGTCGCCTCGCCGCTGCTGGAAGGTGTCAATCTGTCCGGTGCGCGTGGCGTGCTGGTCAATATCACGGCTGCCAAGGGCAACCTGAAGATGAAGGAAGTCAACGAAGTGATGAACACCGTCAAGGCCTTCGCTGCCGAAGACGCGCACATCATCTTCGGTGCCGTGTATGACGAACTGATGGGCGATGCGCTGCGCGTCACCGTGGTCGCCACCGGTCTGGGTCAGGCTGCCGCCAAGCGTCAGACCTTCGAAGTGGTCAACACCCCGGTCGTGCAAGCCGTGGCTACCGGTACGCACGATGCCGTCGCCTTCTCCAGCGGTCCGGCCATCGACTACAACCAGATCGCCGACGTGCCGGCGGTCGTGCGCAAGCGCAACGTTACCGTCGAGGCGCTGGCCAACAGTGGCGTCGATCGTTATGACATCCCGGCCTTCCTGAGAAAGCAGGCCGACTAAGAGTAACAAAACCTTTCTCTGAAAAAGGGCGGTGACGCATTGTGTTACAATGCGTCACCTTCCCCAATCATTCAGATACTTAGCATGCTCAAGCAACGCACGCTCAAGACGGTCATTCGTGCCTCAGGCGTCGGCCTGCACGGTGGCGTCAAGGTCAATATGACCCTGCGCCCGGCTGCCCCGGATACCGGCATCGTCTTCCGTCGCGTCGATTTGCCGGAGCCGCTGGATATCCCGGCCAAAGCCTTCATGGTCGGCGATACGCGCATGTGTTCCTGTCTGGAAAAGGACGGGGTGAAGGTTGGTACCATCGAACATCTGATGTCCGCTTTTGCCGGGTTGGGCATCGACAATTGCTGGGTCGATCTGGATGCACCGGAAGTGCCCATCCTTGATGGCTCGGCGGCGCCGTTCATCTTCCTGATCCAGTCTGCAGGGATTGAGGAGCAGAACGCAGCCAAGAAATTCATTCGCGTGACCCAGCCGATCGAGGTTCGCGATGGCGACAAGTGGGCTCGCTTCGAGCCTTATGAAGGCTACAAGCTCGCTTTTTCCATCGTCTTCAACCATCCAGCCATCGACAAGTCGGCCCAGAAGGCCGAAATCGACTTTGCCGAGCAATCTTACGTACGCGAGGTTTCGCGTGCCCGTACCTTCGGCTTCATGCAGGAGGTCGAATACCTGCGTGAAAATGGGTTGGCCTTGGGTGGCGGGCTCGAGAACGCCATCGTGCTCGACGAATTCCGCGTGCTGAATCAGGATGGCCTGCGTTATGGCGACGAGTTCGTCAAACACAAGATCCTCGACGCAGTCGGAGATCTCTACTTGCTCGGCCACCCGCTGCTGGCGGCATATTCCTCGCACAAGGGCGGGCATGCGCTGAACAACATTCTGGCGCGCGAACTTCTGCAGCACCAGGAGTCTTGGGAACTGGTCAGTTTTGAAGAGGAAGCCGTCGCGCCGCAAGGCGTTACACGCTGGCTGGCCCAGGCGGCCTGATCGGTCATGTGGCTGCTGCGCCTGCTGGCAGTCATTCTGGTCATCGCCATCGGTGTCGGCCTTCTGGCCTATGCTCTTACCGGTAACCGCAACTACCTCGCGCTGTCGGGGCGTATGTTTCGCTACGGTATTCTCTTCGCCTTGCTGATTTTTGCGCTGATGTTTGTCGAGCGCCTGGCGATTATTCCTGTTTAAGCGAACGTTCCAGCAGGTGCTCCAGCGCACTGCGCAACGGGCCGGCAGGCAACTCCTTCGTTGTGCCGCGTAAAGCCGCACAGGCAGGGGCGCTGAGCGGTTTTAAGGTGGAAGTGCTTGATTGGTAAGTGTTCTCTCTGGGTTGCACTTTCACTTCCATGACATTACACTCCACCCCTCCCTTAGATAACTCGTCGCACAAGCGCTGACTCATCTGGCGGATTTTGGCGGCGACTGCACCGTTGTCGGTGTGGATAACGACTTTTCCCGACTTGTAGTTGGCGACGCGCGCCGCATGGCGCAGTCCGCCCGGAACAATGGACGCGAAACGACGAGCTAGCCGCAGAATGGTTCGCGCGTGCTGCATGACGCGCCCGGCGGCGGCATCGTTGTCCAGGTAATACTCGGGTCCATGGTGCATAGGAGGTTACGTGCAGATTATCGTTGTTTCCCGCCATCTTAAGGCGGCCAAAACCATCGCCATTATGCCTCGGCATATTGCTGCCGTCGCGTTGGCTTTCCTGTTGCTCGTCTTCGCCACCTCGGCGATGTTCTCTTGGCTGTCGGTGCGTTTTCGCCTGCCGGTGATCGAGGACATGCTGCTTTCGTTGCAGAACCGTGAGGCAAAAAAGAATCAGGAATTCCTGAGCAACAATCTCAACCTGATGGCAACCCGTCTCGGTGAATTGCAGGCGCGCGTATTGCAGCTCGACATGCTGGGCGATCGGGTCGAGAACCTCTCCGGAGTGAAGCGCAGCGTCGCTATTGCCGAGGTGAAGGATGGAAAGGGTGGTCCGTTGATCCCACTTCCCCTGAATACCGATGAATTACAGCTGGAGATCGACCGCTTGGCCTCGGAAGTGGATCGCAAGGCCGACGATCTGGCCATCATGGAGTCCCATCTGCTGGAAAAGCGGGTGCGCGATCGTCGCACGCCGACGACGCTGCCGGTGAAGAGTGCGGCTTTGGGCTCGCCTTTCGGACATCGGAGCGACCCGATTGCCGGAGTTCAGGCCATGCACGAAGGCATCGACTTCAATGCGGAAACGGGCACGCCGGTGATGTCGGCAGCCGACGGTGTCATTCAGTCGGCTACGTATCATCCTGAGTTTGGCAACGTGATCGACATCGATCATGGAGATGGCTTGGTTTCTCGTTACGCCCATCTGTCGAGGATGGACGTCAGGCCCGGTAAGTTGGTCAAGCGTGGCGAGACCATCGGTGCCATCGGGACGACCGGACGCTCCACGGGGCCGCATCTGCATTTCGAGGTGCGCATGCTGGGCGTAGCGCAGAATCCGGCGGCCTTCCTCAAGCAGAGTACGGAGTTCGCCCAACTCAAGCGTCGTTGAGGCAAGGCTTAAATCCTTGATTTGAGTTGTCATGTTCGCGTCGGGGTGGCGTGCTAGAATCCGCGCTTTGCCGCGCTAGGCACACAACCATTCCATCGCGATGATTTCCGGTCTACTCAAGAAGATTTTCGGCAGCCGCAACGATCGACTGCTCAAGCAATACAACCAGATCGTCAAACGCATCAACGCCCTCGAGCCGTCGCTGCAAGGTCTGTCCGACGAAGCATTGCGGGCCAAGACAGACGAGTTCCGTCAGCGTCATGCCAATGGCGAGTCGCTCGACGATCTGTTGCCGGAAGCCTTTGCCGTCGTGCGTGAAGCCGGCAAGCGCGTGCTCGGCATGCGCCATTTCGATGTCCAGATGATTGGCGGCATGGTGCTGCATTTCGGCAAGATCGCCGAAATGCGTACCGGCGAAGGCAAGACCCTGGTCGGCACGTTGCCGGCCTACCTGAATGCCATTTCCGGCAAGGGCGTGCATGTCATCACGGTAAACGACTACCTGGCGACGCGTGACTCCGAATGGATGGGACGTTTGCACCGTTTCCTCGGCCTGAGCGTCGGCGTCAATCTGTCGCAGATGGATCACGAGGCCAAGCAAGCCGCTTACGCTGCCGATATCACTTACGGCACGAACAACGAGTTCGGTTTTGACTACCTGCGCGACAACATGGTCTATACGGCCGATCAGCGCGTGCAGCGCGGCCTCAATTTCGCCATCGTCGATGAAGTCGACTCCATCCTGATCGACGAAGCGCGGACGCCGCTGATCATTTCCGGTCAGGCAGACGATCACACCGATCTCTACGTGCGCATGCGGGAAGTTGTTCCCAAGCTGAGCCGTGCCATGGAAGAAGATGGCGCTGGCGATTACTGGGTCGACGAAAAGGGCCATCAGGTCCATTTGTCTGAAACCGGTTACGAGCACGCCGAACAACTGCTGGCTGAGCATGGATTGCTGCGTGAAGGTAGCGGCCTTTATGACGCTGCCAATATCACGCTGATGCACCACCTGAATGCGGCCTTGCGCGCGCTGACCTTGTTCCACAAAGATCAGCACTATGTCGTGCAGAACGGCGAAGTGGTCATCGTTGACGAATTCACCGGCCGTCTGATGGCCGGTCGCCGCTGGTCCGACGGCTTGCACCAGGCGGTCGAGGCCAAGGAAGGCGTGGCCATCCAGGCCGAGAACCAGACGCTGGCCTCGATCACCTTCCAGAACTACTTCCGCATGTACGGCAAGCTGGCTGGCATGACGGGTACGGCCGATACCGAGGCCTACGAATTCCAGCAGATCTACGGTCTGGAAACCGTCGTCATCCCGACGCACCGCCCTATGGTGCGCAAGGACATGAACGATCTCGTCTACAAGACGGCCGACGAAAAGCACGCGGCGATCGTTGCAGACATCCGCGATTGCAACAAGCGCGGACAGCCGGTGCTGGTCGGTACGACCTCGATCGAAAACTCCGAACTGCTGTCGGGCCTGCTCGACAAGGAAAATCTGCCGCACCAGGTGCTCAACGCCAAGCAGCACGCCCGCGAAGCTGAGATCGTTGCCCAGGCCGGTCGCCCCGGCATGATCACCATCGCCACCAACATGGCGGGTCGCGGTACCGATATCGTGCTCGGCGGCAATATCGAGAAGCCGGTCGACGCCGTGCGCCAGGACGAGAGTCTGAACGAGGCCGACAAGCAAGCCAAGATCGAAACCATGCGGGCTGAATGGAAGGTCGTGCACGATCAGGTGCTGGCTGCTGGCGGTTTGCACATCATTGGCTCCGAGCGCCACGAATCTCGCCGTATCGACAACCAGTTGCGCGGCCGTGCTGGTCGTCAGGGCGATGCCGGTTCGTCGCGCTTCTACCTGTCGCTCGACGACCAGTTGCTGCGTATCTTCGCTGGCGAGCGTCTGCGCGCCATCATGGACAAGCTGAAGATGCCGGAAGGTGAGGCCATCGAGCATCCGCTCGTCACCCGTTCGCTGGAGTCGGCTCAGCGCAAGGTCGAGGCGCGCAACTTCGATATCCGCAAGCAGTTGCTGGAATACGACGACGTCGCCAACGACCAGCGCAAGGTGATCTACCAGCAGCGCAATGAATTGCTGGAAACCGAAGATATTTCGGAAACCATCACCGCCATGCGTCATGGCGTCATCGCCGAGATTTTCCGCAGCCATGTCCCGGCCGAGTCGGTTGAGGAGCAATGGGATCTGGAAAGCCTGGAGCGCGAACTTGCCGCCGAGCTGCAGATCGCCGCACCGGCTGCTGCCTGGGTCAAGGCCGAGCCGACGCTGACTGACGAAGAGATGCTGCATCGCATCGTACAAAGTGCCGACGAAGCCTATCAGGCCAAGATCGACTTGGTGGGTGCCGAGACTTTCCATCAGTTCGAACGCAACGTCATGCTGCAGAGCCTCGATGCCCATTGGCGCGAGCACCTGGCGGCGCTGGATCATCTGCGTCAGGGCATCCACCTGCGCGGCTATGCACAGAAGAATCCGAAGCAGGAATATAAGCGCGAAGCCTTCGAGTTGTTCGAGACCCTGCTCGACGTCGTGCGCAAGGAAGTCACCCGTGTTGTCTTTACGGTGCAGATCCGCACCCAGGAAGATGTCGAGGAAGCCGCGCCGCATGCCGACGTGCAGAACGTGCAGTACCAGCATGCCGATTACGACGAAGCCTTGGGCAACGCCCCGGCCGCAGACGACGAGGCGGCACAGCAGCCGGCGCAGTCCGGGCCCAAGGTTGGGCGTAACGATCCCTGCCCCTGCGGCAGCGGCAAGAAGTACAAGCACTGCCACGGAAAACTTTCCTGATCCGATTTGAACCGCAAGGCGTCCATCGGACGCCTTGATTGCTTTGGGAGTCAAACCAATGCCTGTCAATTACGCCACTCCGGCTGCCGATCAACTCTTTCCCGTTGCCGGCGTGCGCCTTGGCGTCGCCGAAGCCGAGATTCGCAAAAAGAATCGCCGCGATTTGACCGTGGTGGCCCTCGATGCAGGTTGTGCCGTGGCCGGCGTGTTCACCCTGAACCGTTTCTGTGCGGCGCCAGTGCAGCTCTGCCGCAAGCATCTGGGTAAAGGCAAGGAAATGCGCGCGCTGGTCATCAACACCGGCATCGCCAATGCCGGTACCGGCGAGCCGGGCCGCCAGGCGGCGCAGGCGACCTGCGATGCCGTGGCTGCCGCTCTGGGCGTGGCCGCCGATCAGGTGCTGCCGTTCTCGACCGGCGTGATTCTCGAACCGCTGCCGGTCGATCGCATCCGGGCCGGCCTGCCGGCTGCAGTGGCCGATCTTAAGGCCGACAACTGGCACGCCGCGGCGCATGCCATCATGACCACCGACACCATCGCCAAGGCCGCCTCGCGCAAGCTTGCGGTGCACGGCAAGGAAATCACGATTTCCGGCATCTCCAAGGGCGCCGGCATGATCAAGCCGAACATGGCGACCATGCTCGGTTTCCTGGCGACTGACGCCGGCATCGCCCAGCCCTTGCTCGACAAGCTGGTCAAGGAGGCGGCCGATGCCTCGTTCAACTGCATCACCGTCGATGGTGACACCTCGACCAACGACTCCTACGTGATGATCGCTTCCGGTCAATCCGGCGTCAGCTTCAGCAGCGAAAGCGATGCCGGCTGGGCCGAGCTCAAGGCTGCGATCATTGCCGTTTCCGTCGAACTGGCGCAGGCCATCGTGCGTGACGGCGAAGGTGCCACCAAGTTCATCACGGTCGCCGTGCAGGGGGGTATGGACATCGAGGAATGCCGCAAGGTCGGTTACGCCATCGGCCATTCGCCGCTGGTCAAGACTGCCTTCTTCGCTTCCGACCCCAATCTCGGCCGCATCCTGGCCGCGGTCGGTTACGCCGGCATTGCCGATCTCGATGTCGATGGCGTCAAGGTCTGGCTTGACGATGTGCTGGTCGCCGAAAACGGCGGTCGTGCGGCAGCCTATAAGGAAGAAGACGGCGCCCGCGTCATGGCCCAGGCCGAAATCACCGTGCGTGTCGATCTTGGTCGTGGTGCGGCGGCCGCCAATGTCTATACCTGCGATTTTTCCTACGACTACGTGAAGATTAACGCGGATTACCGTAGCTGATCTTTCGCCCTGTCTGCGCTGAAAAGGCCCGCCTCTGAGCGGGCCGTTTCATTTCAGTTCTGCGGCTGGGCAGGAACGGCCTGCCAGCCTTCCGGGCATGCCTGGGTGTAGGGGTAATACTGGCCGCTGGAGCCACAGTAATACCACGTGTGAGCCGAGGGTGCAGGAGCGGCATTAGCGGGCGGTTCTATGTAAACCGGCTGTTGAGGCTGGGCCGCCGGTTCGGCTTGGCGAGACAGCTCAGAGCTCAGAATGAGCGCTGTGACAGCGGCAAAGAGGGCGAAGCCGAACCAGTCTCCTCCGCCACCACCACCATGTGGATGCGGACCGCGTCCGGGATCGGCGTGGACGGGCAGGGCCAAGGCGGCAATGAGAATCAGGCTGACGATACGCATGCTGTGCTCCCGGTTGTTTTTTTCCAGTAAAGCACTTTGGTGCCAGGAGTGCTGGGGCTTTACACAAGCTTTACACCTTCGCGGCAAGTGTTTCCCGATTTGAGCTTTCGCCTCCCGCTTGGCATGATGCGTCTGTCAAATGACGGCAGTGCCTGTCGAACACCTCACAAGGAAGCTCATGAAAGACATCCGCCGAGACCTCGCCCGCAATACGCTGGCCATCGCCTGCATAGCCGGTCTGATCGTGTTGTCGCTTTGGGTGTTGCGCCCATTCCTGGCGGCTTCGGTGTGGGCTGCGACGCTGGTCGTGGCGACGTGGCCGTTGTTCCGTAATCTCGAAGTTCGGCTCGGTGGAAGGCGCGTCTTGGCTACTGCGCTTATGACCTTGGGCATGTTGCTGTTGCTGGTGCTGCCGTTGTGGCTGGCCATCGACACCATTTTTGACCATTTTGACCAGTACACCGCAGCAGTGACCTCGTTGGCGGGAAAAGGTCTGCCGCAGGCGCCAGCCTGGCTGGCCGGGATGTCGCTTTTCGGCGAGAGGGCGAGCAGCGCCTGGAACCAGGCCGTTGCCGGTGGCGGAACGGAGCTGGCTGCCAAGCTTGCGCCCTTTGCCACGGATGCCGGCAAGTGGGTGCTGGCGCAGGTGGGCAGTCTAGGCGGCATGCTGCTGCAGTTTCTGTTGGTCGTCGGCATTGCCGCGATCCTCTATGGCGAGGGTGAAGCGGGCGGGCGGCTGGTTCTGCGTTTCGGCCGCCGACTAGCCGGTGAGCGTGGGGCCAATTCGGTGATTCTGGCCGGCCAGGCGATTCGTGGCGTGGCGCTGGGTGTCGGTGTGACGGCGCTCGTGCAGACGGTGCTTGGCGGCATCGGTCTGGCGGTGGCGGGCGTACCGTTTGCCGGATTGCTCTCGGCGGTGATGCTGATGCTGTGCATCGCCCAGGTCGGGCCGATGGTGGTGCTGTTGCCGGCCGTCGGTTGGATGTACTGGGTGGGCGATACCGGCTGGGCCACTTTCCTGCTGGTGTGGAGCCTGATCGTCGGCACGTTGGACAACTTCCTGCGGCCGATGCTGATCCGCCGCGGCGCCGATCTGCCGCTGCTGCTGATCTTTGCCGGCGTCATCGGCGGCATGTTGAGCTTTGGCCTGATCGGCCTTTTCGTCGGTCCGGTCGTGTTGGCCGTGACCTGGACCTTGATGCTGGCCTGGATCGAGGACGCCCTCGGCAAGGATGAACCGGAAGCGCCGGCCGAGGAAATCTCAGACCCGGCGCAGCCGGATCATCCTGAACCAGCCGCCGGCTAGCGCCGGCTGATCGTGCTCGACTGCCAGGCCGGGCGTTTGTTCGAGCACCTCTTCGAAGACTACGTCGAGCCGGGTCGCGACCCGGCGCAGCACGGGGTTGGCCAGGCGGCGCAGTAGCGCGGGTTGGCCGCGACGCAGGAACTTGTCGAAGACCAGCACGCTGCCGCCCGGCCGGACGACGCGTTCAATTTCGCGCAGACACAGGCGCGGTTCCGGTACGACAGCCAGGATCAGGTGCAGTACCGCCGCATCGAAACTGCCATCGGCCAGCGGCAGGCGCTGGGCATCGCCGCGTAGCGGTGCGAAATCGATACCGGGAACGCGCGGCAGGGCGCGCCGGAGCATGGCTTCGGTCAGGTCGAGGCCGACGTAGCGATGCTGGCGCGGCAAATGCGGCAGGTCCAGTCCGGTGCCGACACCGGCGAGCAAGACCCGCGATGGCACCGCCGGCAGCGCCGACAGGCTGTGCTTGCGCGCTGCCCGCGTCGCGCGGTCGAGCGCCGCGTCGTAGAACGGCGCGATCAGCGTGTAGGTATGCTTCAGGCTCAATGCAGCACGCGCGGCACGGCGAGGACGAACTCCGGAATCTCGGCGTCGAAGCGGGTGCCGTCCTCGCCGACCATCTGGTAGCTGCCTTTCATCGTGCCGACCGGCGTCTTCAGCGAACTGCCGCTGGTGTACTCGAAGGATTCGCCCGGCTTCAGCAGCGGTTGATGGCCGACCACCCCAAGACCGCGCACTTCCTGCACCTCGTTATGGGCATCGGTAATGATCCAGTGGCGCGAAATCAGCTGGGCCGGCTGGCTGCCGACGTTGCGGATGGTGATGGTGTAGGCGAAGACGTAGCTGTTTTCTTCGGGGTTGGATTGCTCGGGGATGAATTGCGGTATGGCCACAATCTCGATTTGGTACGGGGGCGTGTCGGACATGGGATAATTTCGTCTGTTTTCGTTTAGGGAAGCATCATGTCAGCCAAAGATTACGTCATCGCGCCGAGCATTCTGTCCGCCAATTTCGCCAAGCTGGGCGAGGAAGTGGCCAACGTCATCGCCTCGGGGGCCGACTGGATTCACTTTGACGTGATGGACAACCATTATGTTCCCAATCTGACCATCGGGCCGCTGGTTTGCGAGGCAATTCGCCCGTGCACCGCAGCACCGATCGACGTGCATCTGATGGTCAAGCCGGTCGACCGCATCATCCCCGATTTCATCAAGGCCGGGGCCAATATCATCACCTTCCACCCGGAAGCCTCGGAACATATTGACCGCAGCCTGTCGCTGATCCGCGATGGCGGCTGCCAGGGCGGCCTCGTGTTCAACCCGGCGACGCCGCTCGATTACATGGATTACGTGCTCGACAAGATCGACGTCATCCTGCTGATGAGCGTGAACCCCGGTTTCGGCGGCCAGAAATTCATTCCCGGCACGCTGGCCAAGGCCAGGCAGGCCCGCGCCAAGCTCGATGCCTACGAGCGCGAAAGCGGTCGCCGCATTCGCCTGGAAATCGACGGCGGCGTGAACACCGCCAACATCGCCGAAATCGCCCGTGCCGGCGTCGATGCCTTTGTCGCTGGCTCGGCTGTCTATGGTGCCGGCAAGGACAGCGATCCACATCGCTACGACTCGATCATCGGCGCCTTGCGCGGCGAACTGGCAAAGGTCTGAGCATGCATTTCCAGTCCGTTACCTTCGACCTCGATGGTACCTTGCTCGACACCATCGCCGATCTGGCCGAGGCCTGCCGCCGCATGCTGGAGGAGATCGGCGAGCCGCCGCGGAGCCAGGCCGAAGTGCACAGCTTCGTCGGCAAGGGCATGGCGGTGCTGGTCGAACGTTGCCTGACACGCGAGCGTGCGCCAACCGCAGAGCGCCTGCAGCAGGCGATCGAAGTGTTCAAGAAACACTACACCGAGGTAAATGGACAACTAACCCAGGTTTATCCAGGCGTGCTCGAGGGCCTGCAAGCCTGGCGAGCGAGCGGCCTGAAGATGGGCGTGGTGACCAACAAGCCAGGCATGTTCACCGAAGCGCTGCTCGATCGCATGGGCATGGCCGATTATTTTGACGTGGTTGTTTCCGGCGATACGACAGCCAACAAGAAGCCGCATCCGGAGCCCATCCTGCATGCCTGCCGTTTGTTCGGCGTGCGGCCGGACCGCAACCTGCATATCGGCGATTCGGAAAACGACATCCATGCGGCCCACGCCGCCGGTTGCCCGGCCTTTGCCGTGCCCTACGGCTACAACGAGGGGCGGCCGGTGGACAGTGCCGATTGCGATGCGCTAGTATCCGATCTGCTTGCCGCCTACCGGCAGGCCCTCACTTTCAAGACCTCACACGACAAATGACGCACTCCCGCAACTGGAAGGAATGGCACGGCTGGCGCCCCTGGCGTCGGTAATCGTTCGTCCGTTCTTCGCCCACGCGACACAGGGCGCACCCAGTTCGCTGCAAACACACGTCATTTTCGAGGCTTCCCATGACCGAAACCGAATTCAACGCGCTCGCCGCGCAAGGCTATAACCGTATTCCCGTTACGCTGGAAACGTTTGCCGATCTCGACACGCCACTGTCCATCTACCTCAAACTGGCCAACGGCCCCTACACCTACCTGCTCGAATCCGTGCAGGGCGGCGAGCGCTTTGGCCGTTACTCCATCATCGGCCTGGCGGCGCCGACGCGCATCGTCGTTACCGGCCATGAGGTGCTGGTGCTGACCGGTAACCGCATCGCCGAACGCGAGCACGACACCAACCCGCTCGACTTCATCGATAAGTACATGCAGCGCTTCCGGGCACCCGAGGCCGCAGGTCTGCCGCGCTTCCTCGGTGGCCTGGTCGGCTGTTTTGGCTACGACACCATCCGCTATGTCGAAACCAAGCTGACCCGCACCCAGCGACCGGACGAGATCGGTACGCCGGACATCCACCTGCTGCTGTCCGAGGAAATCGCCGTCGTCGACAACCTCTCCGGCAAGCTGACTCTGATCGTCTATGCCGAGCCCGGCTTCCCCGGCGCTTACCAGAAGGCGCGTGCTCGCCTGAAGGAATTGCTCGGCAAGCTGCGCACGCCGGTCAGCATTCCGGCCGAACAGCCGGCGCGTTCCGAACCGGCCGTGTCGGTCTTCGGCGAAGCCGCCTTCAAGCAGGCCGTGCTGAAGGCAAAGGAGTACATCACCGAAGGCGACATCATGCAGGTCGTGCTGTCGCAGCGCATGAGCAAGCCCTTCCACGCCAGCCCGCTGGCCTTGTACCGTACGCTGCGTAGCCTAAACCCGTCGCCCTACATGTTCTACTTTGACTTCGAGGACTACCACGTGGTTGGCGCCTCGCCGGAAATCCTCGTCCGTCTCGAAGGCGACCGTGTCACCGTGCGCCCCATCGCCGGCACCCGCAAGCGTGGTGCCTCGCCGGAAGAAGATGCGGCGCTCGCCGAAGACCTGTTGTCCGACCAGAAGGAACTGGCCGAGCACACCCAGTTGCTCGACCTCGGGCGCAACGACTGCGGCCGCGTCGCCAAGGTCGGCAGCGTCAAGCTGACCGAGCGCATGGTCATCGAGCGCTACTCGCATGTAATGCACATCGTCTCCAACGTGGAAGGCCGCCTGGAAAAGGGGCTGGATGCGATCGACGTACTGAAGGCCACCTTCCCGGCAGGGACTGTCTCCGGCGCACCGAAGGTGCGGGCCATGGAAATCATCGACGAACTGGAGCCGGTCAAGCGCGGCGTCTACGCCGGTTCGGTAGGTTATCTCGGCTTCAATGGCGACATGGACTTGGCCATCGCCATCCGCACCGCCGTGGTCAAGGACGGCAAGCTGCACGTCCAGGCCGGCGCTGGCATCGTGGCCGATTCGAATCCCGAATCCGAATGGCAGGAAACCCAGAACAAGGCGCGTGCCGTCCTGCGTGCCGCCGAGTTGGCCGAGCAGGGACTGGATACCCGGATCGACTGATTTTTTTCGGCTGGATCGGTACAAAAAAGAACGCCCATTTTTGGGCGTTTTTTTATGTGCACCGCAGCAGTCGTGCCTCGAAGTTAGATGGCAGCTGGTGTTGGTGTCGGAAATCCGATGGCGTTCTGGCCTGATGTGACGGATTTTCGTCACGTGGGCTGCGTTGATTGTCATTAAATCAATACAAAACAATAACTTGCGTTATTTTTTATATCGCTTGCCATCTGGCACGCCACCTGCGTAGTATGGAAGGCCGAAGTCGATCTGCGGCTTCTTCATTCCTCAGGAGATGATATGAAACGATTTGCCATTGCAGCTCTCGTCGCCGCCCTGGGGGCCGCTACCTTTACGCCGGCCCAGGCTCAGGAATCTGCAACCCTCAAGAAGATCAAGGACACCGGCACCATTTCGCTGGGTCATCGTGAATCTTCGATTCCGTTTTCCTATTACGACGACAAGCAGCAGGTCATCGGCTACTCGCATGAACTGATGCTGAAGGTGGTCGATGCCGTCAAGTCCGAACTGAAGCTGGCCAAGCTCGACACCAAGCTGATGCCGGTCACCTCGGCCAACCGCATCACCCTGATCCAGAACGGTACGGTCGATATCGAGTGCGGTTCGACGACCAATAACCTCGAGCGTCAAAAGCAGGTCGGTTTCTCGACCACCATCTTCGTCATCGGTACCCGCCTGATGACCAAGAAGACTTCCGGCATCAACGATTTCGCCGATCTCGCTGGCAAGAACGTGGTGACCACCGCCGGTACGACTTCCGAGCGTCTCATCCGCAAGATGAACGAAGAGAAGCAGATGGGCATGAACATCATCTCCGCCAAGGATCACGGCGAATCCTTCCTGACCCTGGAAACCGGTCGTGCCGTCGCTTTCATGATGGACGACGCACTGCTCTACGGCGAAATGGCCAAGGCCAAGCGTCCGGGCGACTGGGCTGTGGTTGGTACGGCTCAATCCAAGGAAGCCTATGGCTGCATGCTGCGCAAGGAAGACCCGGGCTTCAAGAAGGTGGTCGATGCAGCGCTGACCAAGGCAATGACCTCCGGCGACGCCGAGAAGATCTACAACAAGTGGTTCCTGAACCCGATCCCGCCGAAGGGCTTGAACCTCAATATGCCGCTGTCGGATGAAATGAAGGCCCTGTACAAGGCACCGAACGACAAGGCGTTCGAATAATAAATAGACCATGAGGGGCAGTCATGGGCTGCCCCCAACCAACCCCCAATCACAACGGAGAACAGCATGCTCAAACGAATCGTTTCTCGTGGTTTGTTGATGCTTGCCTGCGTAATGGCCTTGCCGGCATTCGCAGACAAACCCAACGTCGTCATTCTGGCAACCGGTGGCACGATTGCCGGGGCAGGTGCTGATGCTGCTAAAAGCGCCACCTATCAGGCGGCCAAGGTGCCGGTCGACAAGCTGATCGCTGGTATTCCGACCTTGGCGGATGTTGCCACTGTACGCGGCGAGCAGGTTTTCCAGATTGCCTCCGAGAGTTTCACCAACGAGCATTTGATGACCCTGGGCAAGCGCGTCTCGGCACTGCTCAAGCAGAAGGACGTCGATGGTGTCGTGGTCACTCACGGCACCGATACGCTGGAAGAGACCGCCTACTTCCTGAATCTGGTTGTTCGGACCGAAAAACCGATTGTTGTCGTAGGCTCCATGCGTCCGGGAACGGCAATGTCGGCGGACGGCATGCTAAACCTGTTCAACGCGGTTAGTCTGGCGGCAAGCAAGGATGCGCGTGGCAAGGGTGTGTTGGTCGCGATGAACGACGAAATCAACAGCGGCCGCGATGTTTCCAAGATGATCAACATCCAGACCGGCGCTTTCAAGAGTCCGTGGGGGGCGCTCGGGATGGTGGTCGAGGGCAAGAACTACTGGTTCCGTCTGCCGGCCAAGCGCCACACCGTCAATTCCGAATTCGATATCGACAAGATCGATGCCTTGGCGCCTGTCGAAATTGCCTATGGCTATGGCAATGTCAGCGATACGGCTTATCGTGCCTTGGCCGACAAGGGGGCAAAAGCCATTATTCATGCCGGTACCGGAAATGGCTCGGTGAGCAACCGTGTCGTCCCCGCATTGCGTGAATTGCGTGGGCAGGGCGTCCAGATCATCCGTTCCTCGCATGTCAACGCCGGAGGCTTTGTCCTGCGTAATGCCGAGCAACCGGACGACCAGTACGACTGGGTTGTTGCCCACGATCTGAATCCACAAAAGGCGCGCATCCTTGCCGCCGTCGCCTTGACCAAGACGAGCGACAGCAAGGAATTGCAGCGTATCTTTTGGGAGTATTGAGTAAATAGCTGCTGGCTGAAACAGTCAGCAGCCTCTTGGGGGAATCACCATGGGTTATCAATGGAACTGGGGTATCTTCCTGCAGCCGAGTGCTGCCGGGGACGATACCTATCTGGGCTGGATGATCGCCGGCTTCAAAATGACCATTGGCCTTTCCTTGTCGGCCTGGGCCTTGGCCCTGCTGCTGGGGGCCTTGGTCGGCGTCTTGCGGACGGTGCCGAACAAGGCCTTGGCCGGTTTGGCGACGGCCTATGTCGAATTGTTCCGCAACGTTCCATTGCTGGTGCAGTTGTTCATCTGGTACTTCGTCCTGCCGGAGTTGCTGCCATCGAGCATCGGTGACGCCTATAAGCAGTCCAACCCGATACTCCAGCAGTTCCTTGCTTCAATGGTGTGCCTGGGCTTGTTTACCAGTGCCCGTGTCGCCGAACAGGTTCGCGCCGGCATCAATTCCTTGCCCAAGGGGCAGAAGAACGCCGGCCTGGCCCTCGGCTTCACTTTGCCGCAGACCTACCGTCACGTCATGTTGCCGATGGCCTTTCGCCTGATCGTGCCGCCGCTGACTTCCGAGTTCCTGAACATCTTCAAGAATTCCGCCGTCTGCTCCACCATCGGCTTGCTCGAATTGGCCGCCCAGGGGCGTCAGTTGGTTGATTACACCGCGCAGCCTTACGAATCCTTCATCGCCGTGACCATTGCCTACATTTCGATCAACGTGGTCGTCATGTTCCTGATGAAAAAGTTCGAGGACAAGGTTCGCGTCCCCGGCTACATGGGAGGTAAGTGATATGTACGAATTCGACTGGTCTTCCATTCCCGGCGCCTTGCCCTTCCTGTGGGACGGCATGAAGATTTCCTTCGAGATCACGTTGACCGCTGTCATCGTCGGTATCGTATGGGGCACCTTGCTGGCCATGATGCGCTTGTCGTCGATCAAGGCGCTGTCGCTGTTCGCAGCCGGCTATGTGAATCTCTTCCGTGCCGTACCGCTGGTGATGGTGCTGCTGTGGTTTTTCCTGATCATCCCGCGCTTCATCGAGCAGTTGTTCAACTTCCCGCCGGGGGCTGACCTGCGCCTCTCGTCGGCCATGATCGGTTTCGCTCTGTTCGAGTCTGCCTACTACTCGGAAATCATCCGAGCCGGTATCCAGAGCGTGCCCAAGGGACAGATGGCGGCTTGCTCGGCACTGGGCATGACCTACGGGCAAGCCATGCGACTGGTCATCCTGCCGCAGGCCTTCCGCAACATGATCCCGCTGCTGCTGACCCAGGCCATCATCCTGTTCCAGGATACCTCGCTGGTCTACGTCTCGGCCCTGGCTGACTTCTTCGGTGCCGCCTACAAGGTTGGCGACCGTGATGGCCGTCTGGTCGAACTGTTGCTCTTCGCGGGCGCCGTCTATTTCGTCATCTGTTTCGCTGCATCGACGCTGGTCAAGCATCTGCAGAAAAAATATCACCCGGCCTGATCGCCGTTCCCAGGAGATTCTCATGATCCAGATTTCTCACGTCAGCAAGCACTACGGCGATTTCCAGGTGCTCAAGGATTGTTCGACCACGGTCAGCAAGGGCGAAGTGGTCGTCGTGTGCGGCCCGTCGGGCTCCGGCAAGTCGACCCTGATCAAGTGCGTCAATGGTCTGGAGCCGTTCCAGTCCGGCGAGATCATTGTCGATGGCACCTCCGTCGGCGACCCGAAAACCAATCTTTCCAAACTGCGCGCCCGCGTTGGCATGGTGTTCCAGCATTTCGAGCTGTTCCCGCACATGAGCATTACCGAGAACCTTGCCATCGCTCAGATCAAGGTGCTGAAGCGCAACCGCGACGAGGCCATGGACAAAGGCCTGAAACTGCTCGACCGCGTCGGTCTGAAGGCACATGCGCACAAGTTTCCCGGCCAGCTTTCCGGCGGCCAGCAGCAGCGCGTGGCCATCGCCCGCGCCTTGGCCATGGATCCGATCTGCATGTTGTTCGACGAACCGACCTCGGCGCTCGACCCGGAAATGATCAACGAAGTGCTCGATGTCATGACCGAGCTCGCCCAGGAAGGCATGACCATGATGTGCGTCACGCACGAAATGGGATTTGCCAAGCGGGTGGCACATCGCGTCATCTTCATGGATCAAGGCAGCATCGTCGAGGACGACAGCAAGGAAGCCTTCTTCGCCAATCCGCGCTCCGAGCGTGCGCAGCAGTTCCTGGCGAAGATTCTGCAGCATTAACCCTTAGCTTGCTGCTGGGCTTGAAAGCGCTTGGCTGCGAATTCTGTTCGGTGAATCCTTAACGAAAGCACGAACGCATCGTCAATCGGATGCCGGAAGCCCAGCCTACGATTCCTGTCGCACTCGCCAGCCCGCACCGTCCGCTCGGGATAGCGCTCGCCCTCTTGCTCTTGTTGTTGGTGGCGGTCCTTGCCTTCAGGGTTTCGGAACGTAGCGGCCTGAACCAGATGCGCGGGGAGTCCAGCCATCAGCTGGATATCCTGGCGGCCGCCATCGACAGTGAGGTTACGCGACACGCGTCGATTCCCAGTGCCGTCGAGCTGAATCCGGAGGTGCTTGCCTTGTTGCGGGCCCCGGAGGGCGGCCGGACGGGTTTGCGTCCGGCCGCCAACCGCTTTCTGCAACAGCTGAACGACAATCTGGGCGGGCCGGCGATTTTCGTGCTGGATACCCAAGGCAAGGTTGTCGCATCGAGCGACTGGATTTTTTCCGACAACCTGCTGAGCTCGGATCTTTCCTATATGCCCTTTTTCCGCGACGCGGCGGCTGGTACGCCAGCACGGCATTACGCCGTCGACAAGGTCAGACACGAGGCGGGTTATTTCTTTGCCAAGCCGATTCGCGACGAGAACCAGGATTGGCGAGTGATCGGTGTGGCAGTCGTCAAATCCAGCATACGCGAGAGCGAAAGGCGTTGGCTCAGCCAGGAAGCGCCGGCCTTGATCGTGGACAACAATGGAATCGTCTTGCTGGCCTCGCCGCCGGAATGGCGATATGCCACGCTGCAGGCACAGAGCCGCGAGGCCTTGGAGAAAATCAGTCGCGATCAGTTTGCCGGGTTGCCCTTGGGCGAGGTGTCGCTCGATATCGATCTGGCCGGCGCCGACGACGGGGCGGTGGTCAGTCTGCCACGACATTTGCGGGGCGATGTCGGGCCGCAGACCGGGGCGCGGCCGTTTCTTGCCGTAGCGCGCAATCTGCCCGATACGGCCTGGCGCATCGTGGTTTTCTCCGATTTGCGCCCGGTCGCCATGCAGGCCGGCACGCATGCGGCGCTGGCGGCGGCGGCCATAGGCTGTCTGATGCTCGGGCTGTTGTATCTGAATCAACGTCGACGCTTGGCCAAGGGGCGTGAAGAGGCAAGAGCGATGCTGGAGCAGGCCAACCGCGAGTTGGAGCAGAAGGTCGAGGCGCGCACGGCCGATTTGAGCGATGCGGTGAGTCGCTTGCAGAGCGAGGTGGCCGAGCGCCAGCGCGCCGAGCAAACCTTGCGCGCCGCCCAGGATGAGTTGGTGCAGGCGGCCAAGCTGGCCGTGCTCGGCCAGATGGCGACTGGCATCACGCACGAGATGAGCCAGCCGTTGGGGGCGATCCAAACCTTGTCGGCCAACGCCGCCGAATTCATGCGTCGGGGCGATGCCGCGACGGCGGAGAAGAATCTCGCCATCGTTGGCCAGTTGGCCGAACAGATGGGCGGCATCATCGGCCCGCTGAAGACCTTCGCCCGCAAATCTCCCGCCGTGCCGAGCGCGGTGGATGTGGCGCGGGCGGTCGATGCAGCGCTCTTCCTGTTCGACCAGCGCCTGCGCAAGCACAACGTCGTTGTCGACAAGGACTTCGGTAGCGAGCCCTTGATCGCCTGGTGCGATGCCAACCGCTTGCAACAGGTTCTGGTCAATCTGATCGGCAACGCCATCGACGCGATGGCAGATAGCGCGCAGCGCCGATTGCAATTCGTCGCCTCGCGCAGCAGCGGACAGCGCATCGCGCTTTTTGTCAGCGATACCGGCAGCGGTTTCGACGATGCCGCGTTGGCCCGGCTGTTCGAGCCGTTTTTCACCACCAAGCAGCCGGGTGAGGGCTTGGGCCTGGGGTTGACCATCTCGCGTGACATCCTGCGCGACTTCGGCGGCGATTTGCTGGCCGCGCCGGCGCCGGAGGGTGGCGCCCGCTTCACCATTCTTTTGCCGACCGCGCCTGTGGCGCCACCTGTTGAGGAGGCAGCATGAATTCCGCATTGACCGTTCTGCTGGTCGAAGACGATCCGAATGTCCGACTGGGCTGCGAGCAGGCGATGCAGCTCGCTGGCATTTCGGTGACGGCGGTGGCGACGGCCGAGGAAGCGCAGCGCCAGTTGGCGGCGGGCTATTCCGGCATCGTCGTGACCGATATGCGCTTGCCGGGAATGGACGGGATGGCTTTGCTGCGCTGGATCAACCAGCTCGATGCCGATTTGCCGGTTATCATGATCACCGGGCATGGCGACATCACATTGGCGGTCGAGGCGATGCGTGCTGGTGCCTATGATTTCATGCAGAAGCCTTTCTCGACTGGCGATCTGGTCGAGGTCGTACGTCGGGCGCTGGAAAAGCGCGCTCTGGTGCTCGAAGTCGAAGCCTTGCGTCGCCGCCTGGACAATCGCGACGATCTGGAGTCGCGCCTGATCGGGCGTTCGCCGCAGATGGTCCGCGTCCGTCAGCTGATCCTTGATGTGGCCAATGCTGCGGTGGACGTGCTAATCATGGGGGAAACCGGCACCGGCAAGGAGATGGTCGCGCGCTGCCTGCACGACTATTCCGGCGCCAGCCGCGAACACTATGTGGCGCTCAATTGCGGCGGCATGGCGGAAACCCTGCTCGACAGCGAATTGTTCGGTCACGAACCGGGTGCCTTCACCGGTGCCCAGAAGCGGCGGATCGGCAAGGTTGAATATGCCAGCGGCGGCACGCTCTTCCTCGATGAAGTGGAAACCATGCCGCTGGCCATGCAGATCAAGCTGTTGCGCGTCCTGCAGGAGCGAATGGTCGAGCGCCTTGGCTCCAATCAGTTGATCCCGGTGTCGTGCCGGGTCATCGCAGCGAGCAAGGCCGACCTCAAGCTTCTATCCGATCAGGGCAAGTTCCGCGGCGATCTCTACTATCGTCTGAATGTGGTGCGCATCGATCTGCCGCCGCTACGCGAACGGCGCGAGGACATTCCGGCGCTGTACGACGCGTTCCTGCTGCAGGCGGCCAAGCGTTACAACCGCCCGCTGCCGACCATTGGGTCCGATGAAATGCGCCGCCTGATGGCCTACGACTGGCCGGGCAACATTCGCGAATTGCACAACGCGGCCGATTGTCGGGTACTGGGTGTCGGTCATTCCACCCCGGGTAACGCCATGGTGGCGGAAGCGCCGTCGCTGACCGAGGCGGTCGAGAACTACGAGCGCCTGCTCATCTCCGACGAGTTGTCCCGCCAGTCGGGGAACATCGCGCGCACGGCCGAGACCTTGAAGATTGCGCGCACGACCTTGCACGACAAGCTGAAGAAATACGGCTTACTGAGCGCCTGAGCGGGGGAGCCAGCCGAGCCGGCGGAAGGCCCATTCGGTCAGCCACAGGCTGAAGTAGGTGGCGAACCAGGCGAAGATGCAGTCGGACAAGAAGTGGCCGCCGGGTGACATGCGGACCAGGGCGAACAAGCCGCCGAAGGCGATGCTGCCGAGTAGCCAGCGGCGCCGGATGGCTGGCGCGCCGAGCCAGCCAAAAGCCATGATGAAGGATGCCGTGGCGACATGGCCGCTGACGAAGGAGCAGTTCTGCTGGCACTGATCGGCCGGGATGAAGGCCGGCGTGAATTGCCTGGTGCTGCCGAAATTCTCGGTATTGACCGGGCGGGTGCGTCCGGAGTGTTCCTTCAGCGTGCCATCGACCAGCAGCACCGGGCCAAGCAGGGCGCCGGCCAGTAGAAAGCCGAGCACGCTGCGGCGGGCGCGCAAGCCGCTGAAGCGTTTGACGAAACTGAGCAGGAGCAGGGAGAGCAGGAGGGCCAATAGGCCCTGGCCGATGCGTGGCAGGCCGCGATAGGGAATGGCCAACCACGGGTCGTCGCGGCTGAACAGCCACTGTCCTTCGCCACGATAGAACAGGCCGCTTGCCCACAGGTCGATCTGCGGGAAGGCGACGAAGGTCACGGCGAGCACGCCGAAGACGATCAGCGCGATGCGCAGTTCAGTAGCCCTTGAAGTCATGCAGCAGATAAACGTCCATGTCGCGCGACCGCTCGGCATCGAGCGGCGCTTTCAGCGTGACCAGTTTTTCGACTTGGGCGAAACGGCGGTTGAAATCCTCGCCCGGCGCATCCTGGGTGATCAGGAGCGCATCCTTGCCGACATGGGGGCGCAGGTTGGTGGTCAGCTTGTAGTGGTCGCTCGCTTCGCCGCTCGGGTTCCAGCTGGCGGCGGCCGGGTGCAAGGTGCGCAGTTCGTACAGCATGTGGGCGAGCAGGGTGCGGTTGTCGGCAATCAGCACGGCGTTGGGATGGGCTTGCAGCAGCGGCGTCAGTTGGCGGCCGAGATCGTCCCAGCCGCGGGCGCGCAGGTAAGGGTCCATTTTTGCCGTTTTTTGCCCGTGCACCGCAGCAGTAAGTTGTGGCCAGTGGTAAGCCAGGCCAACCAGCGCCACGTTGAGCGCAATGCCCCAGGCGAGCAGTCGTTGACGCTGGCGGGCGAGCAGCCAGGCGACGACGGCGATGGCCGCCGGCGCAAAGGCCGGCGCCGCCCAGTTGGCGTTTGCCGTGCTCTTGAAGGCTTGGGCTGAAACGACGGCCCACAGCGGCAGGGCAAACCAGAGCAGCAGGCGGGTGCGTGGGTCGTGCCAGCTTTCGCGCATTCGCAGCAGGACGATGACGAAAACGCTGCCGAGGATGGGGCCGAAGGCCGCCCACTGGGCACCCCAGAATTCGCCCAGTGCCTTCAGTCCGCCGCCCGCCTTGCGGTTGAGCGTGATGTCAGCGGTGTGCTTCAAGGTGGGGAAGTCGTGGGTGACATTCCACCAGATGTTGGGGCTGAGAATGGCCAAGGCGAGCAAAGCGGCGGTCCAGGGCTTGGCCGAAGCCAACCGGTCGCGCCGGAAGAGCAGTAGGTGCAGGAAGGCGGCGCCGAGAAAGGCGGCCATGGTGTATTTGGATAGCAGGCCGAGGCCGCCGATCAGGCCGAGCATCAGCCAGTTGCCCCAACGGTCTTCATCGACGGCACGCAGGTAAGCCCACAGTGCCGAGGTCCAGCACAGCGTGAGCAGGGCGTCGGTGGAAACGAAGAGGCCGAGCCAGGCGAACATCGGCACGGTGAGTACGGCCAGCGCCGACCAGAAGGCGACGCGCTCGTCGTAGAGGCGGGCGGCGATGCCCCAGCAGGCGATGGCGGCGAGCGGGTAGCACAGCATGCCGAGCGCCTTGACGCCGAGCAGGCCGTCGCCGAACAGTTGGGTCGACAGCCAGATCAGTGCGGCGATACCGGGCGGTTTGGAGAAGTACCCCCAATCAAGTTGCTGCGCCCAGGTCCAGTATTGCGCTTCGTCGACGTAAAGCGTGATGCCGAGTTGCGGCAAGGCCCAGAAGCGCCAGGCGACCAGGATGGCCGCCAGCGCGATCAGCAATTTCCGGCTTTGAGCGATGTGCACCGCAGCAGGGGTCAGGCCGGCTTGTGCCAGCCTTCGTCGGCGGCCAGTTGGGGCTCGGGGCGCGCCGTATAGGAGCGGATGGTGCCGGTTTCGTAGTAGATGCGGGCGAGCAGTTCCGACAGCACGCCGGTGGTGATGAAGTGCACGCCGGCAATCAGGCCGCCGATGGCGACGATGAGCAACGGACGGCCGCCAATCGGCTCGTCGAGTCCGAACTTGACCCAGGCCAGCCAGCCGAGTACCAGCGACGACAAGGCAGCCAGGCCGAGGCCGATGCCGCCGAAGAAGTGGCCGGGGCGGGCGCGAAAGCGCATGAAGAAGTACACCGCGATCAGGTCGAGGATGACGCGGAAGGTGCGCGAAATGCCGTACTTGGAAACGCCAGCGGTGCGCGGGTGGTGCGTTGTCGGTTCCTCGGCGATGCGGCGCGGCGTGGTGACGGTGGCCATCCAGGCCGGGATGAACCGGTGCATTTCGCCATACAGGCGCACGCGCTTGATGACGTCGCCGCGGTAGGCCTTCAGGCTGCAACCGTAGTCGCGCAGCTTGACGCCGGTCAGGCGGGCGATCAGGCGGTTGGCGATCTTGGAGGGGATCTTGCGCAACAAGAGGCCGTCCTGGCGGTTCTTGCGCCAGCCGGCGACGAGGTCGAGGTCCTCGTTGAGCAGGCGGCCGACCATGCGCGGAATGTCGATCGGGTCGTTCTGCAAATCGCCGTCCATGGTCACGATCACGTCGCCGCGGGCGGCGTCGATGCCGGCCTGCATGGCAGCTGTCTGCTTGAAGTTGCGGGTCAGCTCGACGATGCGCACGTGCGGGCCGTATTCCTTGGCCGATTGCAGGCCGCGATCCACGGTGGCGTCGCTGCTGCCGTCGTCGACCAGCACCAGTTCCCACGGATGCTGGTAGCCGGTCAGGGCTTCATGGACGCGCTTGACCAGCGGCGCGACGTTATCTTCCTCGTTATAGACGGGAACAACGATGGAAAGCGTGTGCGGGGGCAGGGAATGGGCGGCGTTCATGGTTCGATCCGGCGGTAAAGGCGGGATTTTACATTAAAGCCCCTCGCCCGGCTGTGGCCGTGGGCTTTAATGTAAAATCACCGGCTTACGCAACAACAAGGAATCGCCAGCATGTTGCTGATGATCGACAACTACGACAGCTTCACCTACAACATCGTCCAGTACTTCGGCGAATTGGGCCAGGAGGTCAAGGTCTTCCGCAACGACGCGATCACGCTTGCCGAAATCGCCCAGATGAAGCCGGATTACCTGGTGATTTCGCCGGGGCCATGTGCGCCGGCGCAGGCCGGGATTTCGCTGGCGGCGATCAAGGAATTCTCCGGCAAGATTCCGCTACTCGGTGTGTGTCTCGGCCATCAGTCGATCGGCGAGGCCTTCGGTGGCAAGATCGTGCACGCCCAGCAGTTGATGCATGGCAAGGTCTCCCCGGTGCATCACAAGGATGTCGGTGTGTTCAAGGGTTTGCCCAATCCGCTGACCTGCACCCGCTACCACTCGCTGGCCATCGAGCGCGCCAGCTGTCCGGATTGCCTGGAGATCACCGCCTGGACCGAAGACGGCGAGATCATGGGGGTGCGCCACAAGACGCTGGCGGTCGAAGGCGTGCAGTTCCATCCCGAATCCATCCTGACCGAGCGCGGTCACGACCTGTTGAAGAATTTCCTCGAGGAACACAAGAAATGACCCCGCAAGCTGCGCTCCAGCGCGTCATCGAGCATCGCGAAATCTTCCATGACGAAATGGTCTCGTTGGTGCGCCAGATCATGTCGGGCGAAGTGTCGCCGGTCATGATCGCCGCCATCGTCACCGGCCTGCGCGTCAAGAAGGAAACCATCGGCGAAATCGCCGCCGCTGCCAGCGTCATGCGCGAGCTGGCGACGCCGGTCAAGGTGCCCTACGACAAGCGCTTCGTCGATATCGTCGGTACCGGCGGCGATGCGGCGCACAGCTTCAATATTTCCACCACCTCGATCTTCGTTGCCGCCGCGGCCGGGGCCAAGGTGGCCAAGCATGGCGGGCGCAGCGTGTCGTCCAGCTCGGGTAGCGCCGATGTGCTGGAAGCGCTCGGTGCCAACATCATGCTGTCGCCCGAGCAAGTTGCCGCCTGCGTCGAGGAAACCGGTATCGGCTTCATGTTTGCGCCCAATCACCACAGCGCGATGAAACACGTCGCCCCAGTGCGCCGCGAAATGGGCGTGCGTACCATCTTCAATATCCTCGGTCCGCTAACCAACCCGGCCGGTGCGCCGAATACCCTGATGGGCGTTTTTCATCCCGATCTGGTTGGTATCCAGGTACGCGTCATGCAGCGCCTCGGTGCCGAGCGCGTGCTGGTGGTGCACGGCAAGGACAATCTGGACGAGATTTCGCTCGGCGCAGCAACCCTGGTCGGCGAATTGAAGAACGGCGAAGTTCACGAATACGAAGTGCATCCGGAAGATTTCGGCTTGCAAATGATGTCGCTGCGCAACCTGCGTGTTTCAGGTGCCGAAGAGTCGCGCGCTATGATGCTCTCGGCCCTGGAAAACAAGCCCGGCGCCGCGCGCGAGATCGTCTGCCTCAATGCCGGCGCCGCGCTCTATGTCGCCAACGTCGCCGACAGCATCGGTGACGGCATCGCCAAGGCGCGCGAAGCCATCGCCAGCGGTGCGGCGCGCGCCAAGCTCGATCAGTTCGTTCAGAGTACGCAACGACTGGGGGCGAAATAAATGAGCGACATCCTCAACAAGATCATCGCCACCAAGCGCGAAGAGGTTGCCACTGCGTCGGTGATGAAGCCTCTGGCTGTCGTTGAGGCCGAAGCGGCGGCGCAGCCCGTGCCGCGCGATTTCGTCGGTGCGATCCGCAACAAGATCGCTGCCGGTCGGGCCGCGGTCATTGCCGAGATCAAGAAGGCCAGTCCGTCGAAAGGTGTCATCCGTCCCGACTTTAGGCCTGCCGAAATTGCATGCAGCTACGAGCAACATGGTGCGGCTTGCTTGTCTGTACTCACCGACCGCCAATATTTTCAGGGTTGCCCCGAGTATCTGCTGGAAGCCCGCGCCGCCTGCGCCCTACCGGTGCTGCGCAAGGATTTCATGGTTGATGCCTATCAGGTGGCTGAGGCGCGTGCGATGGGTGCCGATTGCATCCTGTTGATCGCTGCCGCGCTTTCCTTGTCTGAAATGCAAGCATTGGAAGCAAAGGCGATGGCCTACGGCATGGCGGTGCTGGTTGAAGTGCATAACGGCGAGGAGTTGGATGCAGCCTTGCAACTCAAGACGCCGTTGCTCGGCATCAACAACCGTAATTTGCGCACCTTCGAAGTCACGCTGGATACGACCCTGGGTTTGCTGCAGCGTATCCCGGCGGATCGGATTGTTGTGACTGAAAGCGGCATTCTGATTCCGGCCGATGTGGCGACGATGCGTGTGCATCAGGTAAACGCCTTCCTCGTGGGCGAAGCGTTCATGCGCGCTGAAAATCCCGGAGCCGAGCTGGCTCGTCTATTTTTATAAGCGGTGTTGCGTCGGCACAACAATTCGAGCGTTAGTGTGCCAAAACCCGCAAAACCCCGTTGCTAGGACGCTTTGCCCTTTGCGACAATCGGATTCAACTTCTCAATCCGAGAGGTAAAGCTTAGTTGCTCTGCAGAGGGTGACTAAAAACTAACCACTAAGGAGATTCTCTGATGCAAAAGAAGATCATCGCTCTGGCTATCGCTGGCCTGGCCTCTTCCGCCGCTTTCGCTCAAACCAACGTTCAGATCTACGGTGTTGCTGACGCCTATGTTTCTTGGGGTAATACCAACAGTGGTGTTAATACCAACAATGGCGGTGTGAACGGCACTGAAAAGCACGGCCGTGACACCCTGGGTGTCGGCTCCGGTGGTTTGTCGGGTTCCCGTCTGGGCTTCAAGGGTACCGAAGATCTGGGCAATGGCCTGAAGGCTGTCTTCGTTCTGGAATACGGTCTGGATATCGTTTCCAACACTGGTGTTGGTACCGCTCTGGCTCGTCAGCAGTATGTCGGCCTGCAAGGCGGCTTCGGTCAAGTTTCCCTGGGTCGTCAGTATGCCCCGGGCTACGCTCCGTCCATCCGTAACGATGCTCAGGTTGCTTCCGCTGGTCTCTCCTCCAATCTGGCCATGGCTACGTTCTTGGGTGGTACCGTTGTTGCTGGTACGAACGCCCGCTGGGATAACTCCATCGCTTACAACACCCCGACCTTTGGTGGTGTAACCGTTAGCACCATTTACCAGGGCGGTGCTCAGGCTAACGAAATTGCTCAGCGCGAAAGCTATGGCATTGGCGTCAACTACGCTGCTGGCCCGGTTAACGTCGATTACGTTTACCAGAACTCCACTGGTGCTCAAGCTACTGTTGCTGGCTTCCCGTCTGGTGTTCGTAAGGAAGAGCACTATGTCGGTGCCAGCTTTGATGCCAAGGTCGTCAAGTTGTTCGCTTCGGCTCAGACGTTGGATCAAGGTAACCGTGCCGCTGCTGGTCTGGCTAACGAAGGGTTTGGTTACTCGTTTGGCGCAATCATTCCGGTTGGCAAGGCTAACATCCACTTGGCTTACGCTGCCGGCGACCTGAATTCTAATACTCGTGCTACCTTGGTTGGTGGTCAGACTCGCGTTCAGGGTGATTTCACAGCTACCTCTGCTGTTCTGACCTACGGTTTGTCCAAGCGCACCACCCTGTACGGCGGCTATCTGTACACCGACAACGGCAAGAGTGCTGCCAATGCTGGTGGTATCGGCAACACCGTTGCTGCTGGTATCAACCACCAGTTCTAACCTAGCCTAGCTAGTTTTAGATCTGCGAAACAGCCACCTTCGGGTGGCTGTTTGCTTTTGTTGATCGAAACGGTTGGTTGGCTGCAAAAAAGCCCGCTTATGGCGGGCTTTTTGGTGTGCATTGTTGGGCGGCAATCAGCTTGTCAGAATCAAATTGTCGCGATGGATCAACTCTGGTTCGTCGATGTAGCCAAGGATGTCCTCGATCTCGGCAGTGGCCTTGCGAGCGATTCTGCGAGTTTCGCCGCTGCCGTAGTTGCTCAGGCCGCGGCCGATTTCCGTGCCTTCCGGGCTGATGCAGGCGACGGCGGCGCCGCGCTCGAAATCGCCTTCGGCTGAAAGTACGCCGATCGGTAACAGGCTCTTGCCGGCTCTCAGTGCTGCGACGGCTCCGGCATCGAGATGGAGTTTTCCGGCCAGTTGAAGATGGTCGGCCAGCCACTGCTTACGGGCCGCCAGTGGTTGGGTGTGTGAGACGAGCAGTGTGCCGATCGACGCCCCTGCTGCGAGGCGCACGATCGGCGCATCCTCTCGGCCGTTGGCGATGGCCGTGTGCGCGCCGCTGCGGGCGGCGCGTTTGGCGGCGATGACCTTGGTGATCATTCCGCCGGTGCCTACGCGGCTGCCGGCGCCGCCGGCCATGGCTTCGAGCGATTCGTCGCCCGCGGTGGCTTCGTGGATCAGCGTGGCGTTAGGATCCTTGCGAGGGTCAGCCGTATAGAGACCTTGTTGGTCGGTCAGGATGATCAGCGCGTCGGCTTCGATCAAGTTGGCCACCAGGGCGCCGAGGGTGTCGTTGTCGCCGAATTTGATCTCGTCGGTGACGACGGTATCGTTTTCATTGATGATCGGCACGACGCCGAGGTTTAGCAGGGTGGTCAGTGTCGAGCGGGCGTTGAGGTAGCGCTTGCGGTCGGCCAGGTCGTCATGGGTCAGCAGAATCTGGGCGGTGACCAGTCCATGCTGGCTGAAGGCGTGTTCGTAGGCTTCGACCAGGCCGGCTTGCCCAATGGCGGCGACGGCCTGCTTTTCGTGTACGGTCGCTGGGCGGCGATCCCAGCCCAGGCGTTGCACGCCGCAGGCTACAGCGCCGGAGGAGACGAGGACGACTTCCTTTCCTTCGCTGCGCAATTGGCTGATCTGTTTGGCCCAGTCGGAAATGGCGCCAAGGTCGAGGCCGGTGCCGTTATTGGTGACGAGGGCCGAGCCGACCTTGACGACAAAACGCTTGGCGTTGGCAAGACGGGTGCGACTCATTCGCCCTCCGTTGCTTCCGGTTCTTCGCCTTCGCTGCCTTCCTCTGCTTCATCGTCCAGTTCGATGTCGGGTGGCGTCATCTTTTCCAGGGCTTCTTGCAGCGCGAAGATCAGCGGGCGGGTGCCGTCGCCGTTGATGGCGGTAATCGGGAAAACCGGGCCGTCGTAGCCGGAGGCCTCCTTGTAGGCCTTCAGGAACTCGGCAATCTTTTTCTCGCGCTGTTCCTCCGGGATCAGGTCAAGCTTGTTCAGTACGAGCCAGCGCGGCTTGTCGGCCAGTGCGGGATCGTGTTTGGCCAATTCATCGACGATAGCCTTGGCGTCATGCACCGGATCGGCGTCCGGGTCGATAGGGGCGACGTCGACCAGGTGCAGCAGAATGCGGGTGCGCTGCAAGTGCTTCAGGAAACGAATGCCGAGGCCGGCGCCGTCGGCGGCGCCTTCGATCAGGCCAGGTACGTCGGCGACGACGAAGCTCTTTTCGGCGTCGACACGGACGACGCCAAGGTTCGGATGCAGCGTCGTGAAGGGGTAGTCGGCCACCTTCGGGCGGGCAGCGGAAATGGCGCGGATCAGCGTGCTCTTGCCGGCATTGGGCATACCGAGCAGGCCGACGTCGGCCAGTACGCGCAGTTCGAGTTTGACTTCGAACTCTTCACCGGGGTCGCCCTTGGTGCATTGGCGCGGGGCGCGATTGGTCGAGGACTTGAAGTGGGTGTTGCCCAGGCCGCCCTTGCCACCTTTGGCGAGCAGAACTTTCTTGTCGTGCTTGTCGAGGTCGGCAAGGACCTGTTCGGTATTGAGGTCGGTGATGACGGTGCCGACCGGCATGCGCAGGACGATGTCGTCGCCGCTCTTGCCGTAGCAATCGGCGCTGCCGCCGTTCTCGCCACGTTGGCCAAGGAATTTGCGGGTGTAGCGGTAATCGACCAGGGTGTTGATGTTGCGGTCAGCGACCACGTAGACGCTGCCGCCGCGACCGCCGTCGCCGCCGTTGGGGCCGCCCATCGGAATGTACTTTTCGCGGCGGAAGGTGGCGATGCCGTTGCCGCCGTCCCCGGCCTTAATGTAGATCTTGGCTTCGTCGATGAATTTCATGCTGTTTCTCTCTGCCCGCCGCGGGGCTTAAGGATTTCATTGCGCTGAGCACTTTCTGTGGCAAATGCGCAGGGCAATAAAGCAAAAAGCCCTATCCGGCGGATAGGGCTTTTCTGGGTTCCGCCTGGCCGAATTATTCGGCGGCCGGAACGATGGTCACCGTGCGGCGCTGCTTGGCGCCCTTGACGGCGAACTGAACGATGCCGTCCTTCAGTGCGAACAGGGTGTGATCCTTGCCGCAACCGACGTTTTCGCCCGGGTGGAATTCGGTGCCGCGCTGGCGAACGATGATGTTGCCGGCGAGAACGAACTGACCGCCGTAGCGCTTGACGCCAAGACGTTTTGCCTGTGAGTCGCGGCCGTTACGCGAACTACCGCCTGCCTTTTTGTGTGCCATTTAGCTAGCTCCTTCTCTGAACTTAGGCAGCGATCGAATCGATGCGCAGTTCGGTGTAGTTCTGACGATGGCCCTGACGCTTCTGGTAGTGCTTGCGACGGCGCATCTTGAAAATCTTGACCTTGTCGTGACGGCCGTGGGAAACCACGGTGCACTTGATGGAGGCGCCAGCGATGAAGGGGGCGCCGATCTTCACGCTCTCGCCTTCGCCTGCCATGAGGACCTGATCGAGAGTGATTTCTGCGCCAACGTCTGCCGGTATCTGTTCTACTTTAAGTTTTTGGCCAGCGGTAACGCGATACTGCTTACCACCGGTTTTTACGACCGCATACATGGGTTGGACTCCGGAAATGAAACAAAGGGTACTACAAAGAACCGCGCATTATACGGAAAAATTCCGATAAGTCAAAGGCTTTTCAATGGCTTATGGTAAACTTGCCGCCTTTGAAAAAGGAGAACTTTCATGGCTGAAATCACCACGGCCTCCGGCCTGATCTACGAAGACACCGTCGAAGGCACGGGCGCCGAAGCCAAGGCCGGTCAATTCGTCACCGTGCATTACACCGGCTGGCTGACCAATGGCAGCAAGTTCGACTCGAGCAAGGACCGCAACGATCCTTTCCAGTTCCCGCTGGGCCAGGGCCATGTCATCAAGGGTTGGGATGAAGGCGTGCAAGGCATGAAGATCGGCGGCACCCGCAAGCTGACCATTCCGGCGCATCTTGGCTACGGCGCTCGCGGCGCTGGTGGCGTCATTCCGCCGAACGCCACGCTGATTTTCGAAGTCGAACTGCTCGACCTGCAATGAGCGACGACGACCGCAAGGACCTGCCGCCCGCGGATCCGTGGGCGAAATGGCGCAAGCCGGCCGCTCCTGCGGTGCACGAAGAAAAACCGGCAAAAACCGAGGAAGCTCCAGCGGCCAAGCCGGTCGCTGAAGCGACAACTGCGGGCGAAGCACCGGCCGAGCCGCAACGTCCCGTCGGTACGCTGAGCGTGCGCAAGGTCGTCAAGGCCGCTTCGCTCCCCGAGCAGAGCAAAGGGACGCCGGGCAAGCCGCGCGAAGGTCGGAATGAACGGCGCGATGAGCGTCCGGCTGGCAAGCCTTGGGAAAAGTCGGGCGAGCGCAAGGGCGAACGCGCAGGTGGGGCGGGGGCGGAACGCTCTGGTAATCGTGCCGGCGACCGAACTGACAGCCGCAAGGACAGCCGTTCCGGCGGTCGTAGCGACACCCGTAGTAACGAAAACCCCTGGGCCAAGTCCGCCGAGCGACGCAATGAAAATCCCTGGGCGAAGTCTACCGACAGCGGGCGTGTGAAGCGTGTCGAGGGCGAGTGGTCGGCCGCCAAGGGCGCTCCGGCGCAGCAGCCGGCGCCGCTCAAGCCTGCTGGCGAGGCGCCGAGCGGAGTTCGTCTGTCCAAGGTGATGTCCGAGCGCGGCATCTGCTCGCGCCGTGAGGCCGATCTATGGATCGAGCGCGGCTGGGTCTTTGTCGACGGTGAGCAGATCAGCGAACTCGGCACCCGTATCGACCCCGCGGCCGAGATCACCATTTCCAAGGAAGCGGAGAAGGATCAGGCCAAGGCCGTGACCATCCTGCTGCATAAGCCGGTCGGTTATGTCTCAGGTCAGCCGGAGCCGGATTGTGTGCCGGCGGTGACTTTGATCACCGCCGAAAATCAGCTGCCCAACTCGGGCGGTCCGGAATTCAAGCCGTGGATGTTGCGCGGCCTGGCCCCGGCCGGTCGGCTGGACGTCGATTCCACCGGGTTGTTGGTGCTGACCAGTGACGGTCGTGTCGCCAAGCGCCTGATTGGCGAGGATAGCGATGCGGAAAAGGAATACCTGGTCCGCGTTTCCGGCCAGATGATCCAGGGCGGCCTCGATTTGCTGCGTCACGGCCTGGAACTCGACGGCAAGCCGTTGAAGCAGGCCTGGGTCAAGCAACTGAACGAGGACCAGCTGCACTTCATCCTGAAGGAAGGCAAGAAGCGCCAGATTCGTCGCATGTGCGAACTGGTCGGCCTCAAGGTCATCGGTTTGAAGCGCGTGCGCATTGGGCGCATCCGTCTCGGCGATCTGCCGATGGGGCAGTGGCGCTTTTTGCGTGAGGGCGAGGCCTTCTGATTTTTGGCTTTTTTGCCCAGTGCACCGCAGCAATGCAAAACGCCGGCTTGATGCCGGCGTTTTTGTTTGGGCAGTCAGCCAGTCGGCTTAGACGGTGCCGGTCGGTGCAGCGGCGCGAACCGGCGGCATCATCAGGCATTCGCCTTCGATCACGGTTTTGCCGCCGACGGTGCACACGGTGTCGAGGATCACGCGGTTCTTGGCGACATTCACCTCGCGCACGGTGACGGTGGCGGTGACGGTGTCGCCCGGCTTGACCGGAGCCTTGAACTTCAGGGTTTGCGACAGGTAGATGGTGCCGGGGCCGGGCAGCTTGTTGGCCAGCGTGGCGGAGATGAAGCCGGCGGACAGCATGCCGTGGGCGATACGGGTGCCGAACATCGTGCCCTTGCAGTATTCCTCGTCGAGGTGGGCCGGATTCACGTCGGTCGAGATGCCGGCGAACAGGATGATGTCGGCTTCGGTCACGGTCTTGGACGTGCTGGCGGACATGCCGGGGTGCAGTTGGTCGATGTGATAGGTCGTCATGCTGGAACTCCTTGTTCGTTATTTGATTGGAACGGCGGAAAGATAAACTCTAACATACGTCAGCGTATGGGGCGTTACTCAGTGCGCAGGGCTTCGACCGGGTCGAGGCGGGCGGCGCGGCGGGCAGGCAGGACGCCGGCGGCGAGGCCGATGGCGACAGCGATGCCTTCGGCGAGCAGGACGAAGCTGAGCGGCGTATGCACCGGCAGCGCGGGCAGCAACAGGTGGATCAGCTGGGCCAGCCCGATGCCTAGCAGCAGCCCAAGCATGCCGCCGAGAGCGGAGAGGGCCACCGCCTCGCCAAGGAAGAGGCCAAGGATGGTGCGCCGCGGCGCGCCCAGAGCAACCAGCAAACCGATTTCGCCGGTGCGCTCGCTGACCGCGATGGTCATGATGGTGACGATGCCGACCCCGCCGACCAGCAGCGAAATGCCACCCAGCGCGCCGACCGCCATGGTCAGCACGTTGAGGATGTTGGACAGCGTTTTCAGCATCTCTTCCTGCGTCACCAGCGTGAAGTCCTCGCGACCGTGGCGTTCGATCAGGCGGGCCTTGATGCGCTCGGCAACCAGGGCAGCGGGTACGCCATCTTCAACTGCCAAGTTAATTTCATCGACGCCTTCGCGATTGAACAGTTCCTGGCCGCGGGCCGCCGGGATGAAGGCGACATCATCGATGTCGATGCCGAGGAACTGACCCTTCGGCTCCATCACCCCAATGATGCGGAAATGCAGGCCGCCGATGCGCAGACGCTGGCCGAGAGGGCTGTCGCTGCCGTACAGCTCGTCCTTCAGCTTGCTGCCGAGCACGACGAAGGCGCGGGCGCTGCGTTCGTCCTCGTCGGGCAGGAATCGACCGCTGCGCACGGTCGATTTGAACACCTTTTGCGATTGTGCATTGACCCCGTAAATCTGCGTGCGTCGTGTGCGGCCGTTGCCTTCCACTTCGGCGTTGCCGCGGATGTTGGGCGTCACGGCGAGGATGTGCGGCAGGCGTTCAAGCGATTTGGCGTCGTCCAGCGTCAGCGGTCGGGCGCTGGAAGGCAGGCCGGAAGGCGCGCCGCCGGTCTTGGTCTTGCCGGCGACCGCGGTGATGTTGTTGGTGCCGAATTGCGAGAATTCGCCCAGCACGAAACGATGGATGCCCTCGCCAATGGAGGTGAGGAGGATCACCGAAGCGATGCCGACGGTGATGCCGAGCAGGGTCAGGAAGCTGCGCAGGCGTTGCGCCGAAATGGCGCGCAGGGCGAGGTCAATGGCGTCGCGCCAGCGCATGTCAGTCCCCGCCTTTTGGCATTTTGGGCGACTGCTGCGGTGCACTGTGCTTTTGGACCATTTTTTAACCTTGAAAACTTGGTTGAACGTGGCGGGTAGTGCGTTTGGTCGGGATGGCCGGCGCGAAGCGACGACGCTGCAGGCTGGTGCCTGCAAGGCGGAGCGACAAAGCCGGACGCACGGCCAAATGCGCTACCCGCCACGTAGCGCTATCAGCCAAAGCGGCGAGATCGAAGCGCATATTCATGCGGCGTTTGAAGGAGAGGGGCGCGGTCAACTGAGTTTTCAAGGTTCAATGCTTCATCAGAGCTTGCACTGGGTCGAGCAAGGCAGCGCGACGGGCTGGCAGGAAGCCGAAGAGCAGCCCAGTGCCGATGGCCGTGCCTAGTCCGGCAATGACCGCCCAATCCGGCGGGTAGGCGGGAAAGACCGGGAAGACGAGGCGCAGCGCGAAAGCGCCGATCTGCCCGAGCAGGTAGCCGACCAGCGCCCCCACGGCGGAGAGCATTGCCGCCTCGGTCAAAAAGGCCAGCCGGATGGTGCGGGCCGGCGCGCCGAGCGCCTTGAGCAGGCCGATCTCGCCGGTGCGCTGGGTGACGGCGACGAGCATCACGTTCATGACCAGAATGCCGGCCACCGCCAGGCTGATGGCGGCGATGCCGGCCACGGCCATGGTCAATGCGCCGAGCAGCTTATCGAAGGTGGCGAGGATGGCATCCTGGGTGATCACCGTGATGTCCTCTTCGCCGCGATGGCGTTGCTTGAGTTGCGTCAGCGCTGCGTCCTTGACGGCAGGAATCTGCTCGCGGCTGTTGGCTTCGAGCATGACGCGGAACAGGGTGTTGGAGTTGAACATCGCCTGGGCCAGCGCGACCGGCACGATCAATAATTCATCGGTATTCATGCCCAGCCCCTGGCCGGTCGGCGCCAGCACGCCGATCACGCGCAAGCGGCGGTCGCCGATACGCACCAGCTGGCCGAGGGCGGGTTGCGCGCCGAACACCTCTTCGCGAATCTTGGCGCCGATGATGACCACCGAGGCGCCGCGATTCCAGTCGTCGTCCGGCAGTGCCTTGCCCTGCGCCAGCTCGAAATTGCGGATCGGGATGAATTCGGCGGTGGAGCCGGCGACCATCGCCTCGCGCAGTTTGCCGCCGAAGGCGATTTCCGAGGTGCCGACGGCGAGCGGGGCGACGCGGCGCACGCCGGGCAGGCGGCGCAGGCTGGCGGCATCGTCGATGGTCAGGTCGCGCGGCGTGCTGGTGATGGCGTTGGCCGGGTTGAAGCCGCCGGTGCCGGAACGGCCGGGCAGGACAATGACGAGATTGGTGCCGAGCGAGGAAAACTGGCCGACGACATAACGCCGAGCACCGTCGCCCAGCGCGGTGAGCAGCACGACGGCGGCGACGCCGATGGCCATGGCCAGCACCGACAAGGCAGTGCGCACCGGGTAGCCGGTGGCGGCATCGCGGGCGAAACGCAGGGTGTCGATCAGGCGCATGGCCTCAGCCCGCCGCGCTATCCGATTTCAGACGGCCGTCTTCCATGACCAGTTGCCGCCGGGCGCGCGCGCCGAGCGTCGGGTCGTGGGTGACGACGACCAGCGTGACGCCGCGCCCGTTGAGTTCTTCAAGCAGGCGAACGACTTCGTCGCCAGTGTGGCGGTCGAGATTGCCGGTCGGCTCGTCGGCCAGGATCAACGGCGGTTGCATGATGGTGGCGCGGGCGATGGCGACACGCTGGCGCTGGCCGCCGGACAGCTGGTCCGGCTTGTGGTCGGCACGCTGGTCGAGGCCGAAGTCCTTGAGCGCCTGGGCGACGCGCTGATCGCGCTCGGCCGGGGAAAAACCGGCCAGCGTCATCGGCAAGGCAATGTTCTCGGCAGCGGTCAGGCGCGGCACCAAGTGAAAGCTCTGGAAGACGAAGCCGATGCGCGCGCTGCGCACCTTGGCCTGCTCGTCGGGCGTCAGCGTCGTTACATCGCGCCCTTCCTGCCGGTAGGTGCCGGCGTTCGGCCGGTCGAGCAGGCCGAGCAGATTGAGCAGAGTCGATTTCCCCGAACCGGAAGGCCCCATCACCGCGACGTACTCGCCGGCCTCGATGGCCAGATTCAGCCCGGCCAGCGCATGCACCGTGGTGTCGCCGAGCAGGAAGCGGCGTTCGATGCCGGAGAGTTCGATCAGCGGCATGGCCGGCTACTTGGCTTTGTCGTCGGGAACGGCCTTGGCCCCGGCCTTGACGCCGGCGCGTTCGAGCGAGGTGACGATGCGCTCGCCAGCCTTCAGGCCTTCGGTGATTTCCGTGTATTCCCAGTTGGCGAGGCCGGTCTTGATCAGGCGTTCGTCGAGCTTCCCGGTATCCGGGTTGTATACCAGCACCTTGCCGCCTTCCTGGATAGCGGCGGTGGGAATGCGCAGCACCTTGTCGCGGCCGGCCAGCACGATCTCGACGTCGGCACTGTAGCCGACCAGCAGTTGGCCGACCTTGGCCGGATCGTCGAAATCGACTTCGATATCGACCGTGCGCGCTTGCTTTTCGACAGCGACGACATAGGGCGCGACACGCCGTACCTTGCCGGGAATGACCTGGCCGGGCAGAGCGTCGAGCGTGATGCGCACGGGTTGGCCCTTGGCGATCTTGGGCGCATCCACTTCGTCCATCGGGGCAGTGACATAGAGACAGGAGTCGTCGATCAGGTCGATGGCCGGTGGTGTCGGTACGCCGGGGGGCGAAGGGGTCGAGTATTCGCCGAGTTCGCCGACGATCTTGGCGACGATACCATCGAAGGGTGCATAGAGCACGACGCGGCCCTGCTCGACACGGGTCGCCTTGAGCTTGGCTTCGGCCTGAGCCACGTCGGCCTTGGTCGTGTTGCACGAAGCACGCTTGACCTCGGCCTCGGTGCGGGCGGCTTCTTCCTTGCTGCTCGAGACGAAACCCTTGGTACGCAGCTCGGCCTGCCTTTTTGCCTCGTTTTCGGCGTTCACCGCAGCAATGCAGGCTTCGTCGCTACGTCGCGCGGCCAGCGTGATCTGGGTCTGCGCCAGGGTGGCTTGGGCCTGCTGGTCGTCGTTCCACAGCTTGAGCAGCAATTGCCCCTTCTTCACATGGTCGCCTTCCTTGACGCCGAGGTATTCGATGCGGCCGCCGAGAATGGTCGACAGCTTGGTGCGCTGGCAGGCATCCACCGTGCCGGCGCGGGTGTTGGCCAGGGTCGATTCGACGCGGCCTTCGGCGACTTCCTTGAGGACGACCGGAATGGGTTGGGGCCGGGTCAGCATGAACAGCCCGCCGGTCAGCAGCAGGAGGACGACAACGATGATGGCGATGCGACGCATGGTGATTCCTAACGAAAGCCGGGCAGCCAGCCCGACTGCTGATAACCCCAGACCGGCTCAAGCGCGCCCTGATACAGCGCCTCGATCACCGGCGGCTCGCGCCAGGGTTCGTCCATGAAGGTGAGGCCGACTTCCTCGACCGTCTTGCCCGACCAGTAGTATTCCGCCACCTCGTCGAGTGCCCCGAGCGACAGACTGTGCGGCAGGCGCAGGTAATCGAGCCAGCTGGCGTCATGGAAGGAGCAGATGTAGCCGCCCTTGGTCTTGGCGCAGGTCAGGTTCTTGCCGAAGACACGCTGCGGGTGCTTGGTGCGGAAGGTCATCGCATCGGTGCGCGTGGCGAACAGCAGCAGCGCGTGCAGGCGGCTGGGAAAATGGTTGTAGCGGCGCTGGCGGAAGTATTCGAGGTGATACTCGGCAAAGTAGTTCTGTACCGAGATCAACTGGTCACCCGGTGTCGGCGCGCCGCCTTCGGGGGCGGCCAGCGTAGCGCCGAACGGGCTGCCCTTCAGGATGTCCCAGCCCGGCAATTCGGCACCCGGTTCCAGCCAGCAGAAGAGTTCGAGGGTTGCGGTGTCCTTGATCAGGTTGTCCATGGGAACCGGGGTGGGCAGACGATGACGTTATTCTGACCGATTGCCGCCGAATGACCAACTTTTGGTGGGCGGAAAAAGAGGTATGGATTTTTTCCTGCGGAGTGGTAATCTGGAGCCGTATCGAGGTTCGCAGCAAGCCCCGATATGTGGTGGCAGTACCCTGCTGTGCTGTAGGAGATTCTATGGCAGTTGTCACAGGAAGCAGTTCTTGAGATTACCGTGTAGCACTCCAGCGCGGCGTTAAGCCGCATACCTCGGCCGAGTGCCGGGGGGCAGTAACCGAAGCCCATGCCCTCGTTGCATGGGCTTCCTGTTTTCAGGGGGAAGAAAAATGAACATTCAACGTCACGGCACAACCCGCCGTTATTCCGACAGCGTCGTGCACAACGGTACTGTTTATCTGGTCGAAGTGCCGGCCAATCTCGATGGGGACATCACTGCCCAGACCGAGAACATGCTGGCCGGTGTTGAACGCCTGCTGGCCGGGGCCGGCAGCGACAAAAGCCGCCTGCTGATGGCGACGATCTACTTGAGCGACATGGCCGATTACGACGCGATGAACGCCGTGTGGGACGCCTGGGTGCCGGAAGGCTGCGCACCGACCCGGGCCTGCGTGCAGGCGCGCCTGGCCAAGCCGGAATACCGGGTCGAGATCGCTGTGACCGCGGCGACCACCTGAGCGACGGGAGGCATCATGTTGCGCTGGTTGCTCTGCCTGGTGGCCTTGCTGGTGATGACGGTGATCGCCTTTTTCATCACACCTTTTCTGCCGCTGTTCGCCCAGCCGCGCATGGGGCCGATCGACAACAATCACGGTATGGCCGTGGAGCCGCGTCTGCCGACCTGGCTAGCCTGGTTCGATACGCCGGACAACAGCCTGCTCGGCGACAACAACTGGAAGGCGACGCACAACGGCGATTACTGGTCGATGGTGCAGTGGCTGTATCGCAACAGCCTGTACGGTTTCAAATGGGGCCCGATCGCCGCGCCCAACGACGGGCCGCGCACCATCCACGGCGATCCGACGATCAATTGCAACAATGGCCACTACGGCACGATGAGCATCGAAAAGAAGCCGTATTGGCAATGGAAGTACGTCGAGCCGATCGGTTCGACCGGCTGGTGCTGGATGTTCAATTTCGGCTGGCTTCTGAACGACCTCGATCCGCCCATGGCGCTGTTCATGTTCTCGCCGCGCGTGGTGCGCATCCACATTCAGCCGACGGATCAGTGCTAGGGCATGTTCGTAGTAACCGGCACAGCCCGTCGCTTACTGCGAACACGCCCTACCTCACTTCGACGTCACAATCGCAGCCGATACCGGCGGCGATCCAGCGGCTGAGCAGACGGCGGGCGAAACTTTCCGCTCGGATGGGTAGCCAGGCGAAATAGCGGCCCGGGCTGTGCAGCAGGCCGCACAGGTAGCGGCCTTGCTCGGCCGACCAGGCCAGCGCCGGGCAGGGGCCGGCCGCGCGCAGGAAGCGCAGGCGGGCGACCGGGCAGGTGCTCACTGCGCAGCACACGCCGCAGCCATTGCAGGCTTCACCGACTTCCGGTTTCGAGGGGGCGCTACGGTGCAGGTGGATGATCTGTTCGTCCATCGCGAAATGATGAACCTAAATTCCAGTATTTGTTCAAACGACAGCTTCCCTTTACCTGGAGGTCTGTCATGAAACGAGTGTTGTCCCTCATGCTGGCCGCGCTGTTCGCGGTCGGCGCCACCTCGGCCATCGCTTGCGGCGACAAGGCCAAGGACGAAAAACAGATGAGCACACCTTCGAAACCGAAGGCATAGGGCATCTCCGCAGCCAGCGGCAGTCCCGCCGGGACTGTGGGTGCGCCCTAAAGCTCACTGCGTGCGTGAGAAAGGCTGCTGCGGCAGCCTTTCTTGCGTTTACGGTCGGCTGAGCAGCAGTTCCGGATCGACCGGCGTGTTGTTCATGATCACGGCCCAGTGCAGGTGCGGCCCGGTGACGCGCCCGGTGGAGCCGACGGCGCCGATCAGTTCGCCCTTCCTGACTTTCTGGCCTTCGCGCACATCGACGCGAGACAAGTGCATGTAGGCGCTGATCAGGCCCTGGCCGTGGTCGATGAAGACCGTGTTGCCGTTGAAGAAATAATCGCCGGTATTGGCCACCACGCCATCGGCCGGTGCATGCACCGGTGCGCCGGTGCCGACGGCGACGTCCAGCCCGGCGTGCGGGTTGCGCGGCAGGCCGTTGAAAATGCGCTTGAGGCCGAAGCGCGAGGACAAGGGGCCATTGGCTGGCAGCTTGAAGGCGGTGTCGGGCATGGCATCGCTGAAACGCTGCTTCACCGCCTCGGTGATTTTCTGCTCGCGTGCGATGCGGGCGAGGTCGTCGGGATTCGGTTCGACCTTGCGCTTGTCCTTGATGGTTAGGCGCTGCTCCGGGTAATTCTTGGGACGGACCGGAACAACGAGGCTGCGTTTGGCGGCGCCTTGCGTCACCGCAACATCGAGTTCGCCGGGCAGGGTGTCGAGCGGGATGCCAAGCAGGGCGTACCAGCGGCCATTTTCCGAGACGACGGCGAGCGGTCGGTCGGCCCAGCGGGCGCTCGGGGCCGGCTGGCCTTGCGGGCCGAGGTCGAGCACGGCGATGCCGCCGGGCACGGGGCTGTTTTGTGGCAAGGCGTGGACTGCTGCGGTGCACAGGCCAAAAAGGGCAAAAACCAGAAGGTGTTTTTTCATGTGTTGCGAGCGGCCCACCACAAGCGCAGGCGCAGGCCGAGTTCGCTGGTGTAGCCGAGTTGGGTCGAGCGGATGTTGCCGTCCGGGTCGATGACGATGAAGGCCGGCACACCGCGCAGGCCGTATTGGCGCAGGATGCTGCCCGACGGATCGGGTAGCGTCGGCCAGCGATAATCGCGCTCGGCCATTGTCTTGGCGACGGCGGCGGCATCGCCCGATTCGGCCGCGATGGTGATGACCGGCCAATCCTGACCAATGGCCGCGACGTTGCCGGCCGTGGTCCGGCAGATGCCGCACCATTCGGCCCAGAAATAGATCAGCGCCGGCTGGCCGGGATGGGCGGCGCGCCAGGCGTTCAGGTCGAAGCTCTGGCCATTGACCAGCGTGCCGGCGAATGCCGGGACCGGGCCTTGCACTGCGCCGCGGGTCTGCCACAACTGGAAGGCGACGAAGGTGGCGCAGAAGATCAGGCCTTCGAGCAGCCAAAGCCGCCAGCGCGGCGCTTTTTCGCTAGGTTCAGGCGTCGGCTCGGACAAAGCTTACAACCGCTCGGCCTTGAAGGTGTTGCATTGGCCCATGTCGCCCGTTTCGAAACCGCGGCGGAACCAGCGTACGCGCTGCTCCGAGGTACCGTGCGTGAAGCTCTCGGGCACGATGCGGCCCTGGCTTTGCTGTTGCAGGCGGTCGTCGCCGATGGCGGTGGCCGCGTTCAGTGCGGCTTCGAGGTCGCCCGGATCGAGGATGCTGCGCATGTCGTTGGCGCGCTTGCCCCAGACACCGGCCAGGCAGTCGGCCTGCAACTCCATGCGCACGGACAGCGCATTGGCCTCGACCTTGCCCGATTGCTGCTGGGCGCGATGCACCTTGCCGGCGATGCCGAGCAGGTTCTGCACGTGATGACCGACCTCGTGCGCGATCACATAGGCCTGGGCGAACTGGCCGGGGGCGTGGAAGCGGCTTTCCAGCTCACGGTAGAAGGCGAGGTCGATATAGACCTTGCGGTCGCCCGGGCAGTAGAAGGGGCCCATCGCCGTCTGGCCGGTACCGCAGGCGGTCGGCGTCTGGCCGGTGAACAGCACCAGCTTGGGCGCTTCATATTGCTTGCCGTTCTCGCGCAGGGTCGTGGTCCACACGTCTTCGGTCGAGGCCAGTACCTTGGAGACGAAGCGGGCGCTGCGGTCGTCGGCCGGCGGTTTGTGGGCGGCCGGGGCGGTGTGTTGGGCGAGCGGCGTCTGCTCCATGATGCCGAGCAGGGTCAGCGGGTTGATGCCGGTGAAGTAGCTGATGACCAGCGCCAGCACAACGCCGCCGATGCCTACGCCGCCCGCGCCGAAGCCGCCGCCGCGGCGGTCTTCCACATTGTCGCTGTCACGGTAGTCGTCGATACGCATGCGGCCTCCTGCGGGTGGGTCAGTTAGCGATATTGATTGATCGAATCGCGCGTTTCAAGCGCGGCCTGGCGCGCGGCAGCAGCGAAATTTTCGTCCTTGCCGGCGTACAGGATGGCGCGCGAGGAGTTGATCATCAGGCCGGTGCCGGGTTTGCCAGCATTGGCGGTACGACCGGCCTTGACGGTGGCTTCGACGTCGCCGCCCTGGGCGCCGATACCCGGCACCAGTAGCGGCACATCGCCGACGATCTCGCGCACGCGGGCGATCTCGGCCGGGAAGGTGGCGCCGACGACGAGGCCGATCTGGCCGGTAGTGTTCCAGTCCTTGGCGGCCAGGCGAGCAACGCGTTCATAGAGTTTCTCGCCACCGACATCGAGGAATTGCAGGTCGGAGCCGCCGGGGTTGGACGTGCGGCAGAGCAGGATGACGCCCTTGTCCGGGTAGGCTAGGTAGGGCTCCACCGAATCGCGGCCCATGTAGGGATTGACCGTTACGGCGTCGGCCTTGAAACGCTCGAACGCTTCGACGGCGTATTGCTCGGCGGTGGAGCCGATGTCGCCGCGTTTGCTGTCGAGAATGACCGGGATGCCGGGGTGCTTTTCGTGGATGTGGGCGATCAGCGCTTCCAGTTGGTCTTCAGCGCGACGGGCAGCGAAGTAGGCGATCTGCGGCTTGAACGAGCAGACGAGGTCGGCCGTGGCATCGACGATGGCCTTGCAGAAATCGAAGATGCGGTCGTCGCGACCCTTGAGCTCGGCTGGAAACTTGGCGGGATCGGGGTCGAGGCCGACGCAGAGCAGGGAGTCGTTCTTCTGCCAGGCGGCGGCGAGGGTTTGGGTGAAGGTCATGCGGCGTCCTTTTTCGCTAAGGGCGGGAGATATCGGGAAAACTTGTCGGGCAGCAGGCAGGTCTGCAGGCTGCGCTGGGTGAACAGGTAGCGGCCGTCGCAGACGAAGCCGAGTTCCTGCCAGTTCACTTCCTTGTTCAGCATCATCGTGCATTCGATCAGGTCGCGCCGACTGATGCGGGTGTGCTTGGGGAAGAGTGCCAGGATGGAGCCGTCGTAGGCGTCGCAATCGTGCAGGAAGAAAGGCTCTGGCCGGCGCGTGCGGCCGTTGACGTAGATGCGCGGCGCTTCGCTGATCGGGAAGGCGCGGCCCCATTGCCACCAGTTCGTTTCGTCGAACTGGCGCACACGGCGAGCAAGCAACTCGGCCTTGTGCTTGTCGAGATGCGGATGCTTGATGCCGTAGAGCATGCGCCGCGTTTCGCCGGTGTCGACCGTCTTCGAATAGACGAATTCCATGTTGCCCTTGGGGTGGGCGAAGACGTGGTCGGCTCCGGAAACAGCCCCAACCTTGACGTCGAAGACGTCGGCCAGGCGCACGCGGTAATCGTCGCGCAGGAACATCAGCTGGCCGTCGACCTCGGTGAAGCTTCGGCCGTCGGCCATGCGCCGGTTGAACTGGCCCTTCTCGAAACGGAAGATGCAGCAGTTCGGTGTCGCGCCGTTGAAGACGCGCACATCGCCCGTCTCGAAGAAGTGCGTGATGCTGCCCTGCTGGTAGAGCCAGGCATTGAGCTTCTTGGCGGCGGTCAGCTTGATGAACTCGCGCGGCACGATGAAGACCAGTTCGCCGCCCGGCTTCAGGTGGCGCACGGCCTTCTCGATGAAGAACAGGAAGAGATTGCTGCGCTTGTCGAACAGCTCGGATTTCAGCCGTTTTCGCGTGTGCACCGCAACATCCTGAAAACGGACGTAGGGCGGGTTGCCGACGATGGTGTCGAACTGCTCGCTCAGCGGATAGGTGAAGAAATCGCGCACCTCGGCGCCCTCGGGGGCGACGCGCGAATCGATTTCGATGCCGACACAATCCGCCCCGCGCTGGCGCAAGGTGCTGAAGAAGGCGCCGTCGCCGGCCGAGGGTTCGAGCACGCGTCCCTGGTTCCGGCAAAGGTCGAGCATGAAGGCCACCACATTGGGCGGCGTGAAGACCTGGCCGAGTTGTTCGACGTTACGCTGCATGCTCAGGCGTCGGTGTCCTTGCTATGGGGCTTGGCCGCTTGCTCGCGCGCCTTCTTTTCCCAGTAGCGTTCGTTCTTGCTCTCGTCCACGAAGCGATAACGGCCGGCCAGTTCGCAGCCCTTCATACCGGGGTTGCACGGCAGGTTGTTGATCTTGGTGCAGCGATCGGCAACCTCATGCGGACAACCCCAGCTTCCAGCCATCTCAGGCGCCCTTGCCCCAGGAGTCCTTGAGCGTCACGGCACGGTTGAAGACCGGTGCGCCAGGCTTGGAGTCGACGCGGTCGGCGGCGAAGTAGCCGTGGCGCTCGAACTGGAAGCGCTGCTCGGGCAGTGCGTCCTTCAGGCTCGGTTCGAGCATGGCGGTGATGACGGTCTTCGAAGCCGGGTTGAGGTCGTCGAGGAAGTCACGTTCCAACTCCGGTGCATCGCCTTCGCGGCGGGCGCCGGGGGCGGGGACGCTGAACAGGCGGTCGTAGAGGCGGACTTCGGCGGGATAGGCGTGAGCGGCGGAGACCCAGTGCAGGTTGCCCTTGACCTTGACGCTATCGGCCCCCGGCGTGCCGGACTTGGTGTCGGGCAGGTAGGTGCAATGCACGGCAATGACCTTGCCGTTTTCGTCCTTATCGCAACCGGTGCATTCGACGATGTAGCCATACTTCAGGCGAGCCTTGTTGCCGGGGAAGAGGCGGCGGAAGCCCTTTTCCGGGACTTCCTGGAAGTCTTCGCCTTCGATCCACAGTTCGCGCCCGAAGGGCATGGTGCGCGTACCCAGTTCCGGATGCAGCGGGTGGTTGGTGACGGCGCAGTCCTCGAACTGGCCTGCCGGGTAGTTGTCGATGATCAGCTTCAGCGGATCGAGCACGGCGACGCGGCGCTCGTCGGATTCGTTCATCACTTCGCGCTGGGCGTCCTCGAACAGGACGTAGTCGATCAGCGAGTCGTTCTTGGTGACGCCGACGCGCTCCATGAAGAGCTTGAAACCATCCGGCGAATAACCGCGGCGGCGGGCGCCGACCAGGGTCGGCATGCGCGGGTCGTCCCAGCCGTTGACGTGTTTTTCCTGCACGAGCTGGATCAGCTTGCGCTTGGAAAGCACGATGTAGGTCAGGTTCAGACGGGAGAATTCGATCTGTTGCGGCAGCGGGCGCTGCAGCAGGTTGCCTTCGGCCAGGCGCTCGAGCAGCCAGTCGTAGAAGGGGCGCTGGTCTTCGAATTCGAGCGTGCAGATCGAGTGGGTGATGCACTCCAGCGCATCTTCGATCGGGTGGGCGAAGGTGTACATCGGATAGACGCACCACTTGTCGCCGGTGTTGTGGTGGGTGGCGTGGCGGATGCGGTAGATCGCCGGGTCGCGCATGTTGATGTTGGGCGAGGCCATGTCGATCTTGGCGCGCAGGATGTGCGTGCCATCGGGGAATTCGCCCTGCTGCATGCGCTTGAACAGATCCATGTTCTCGTCGGCGGAACGGCCGCGGAACGGGGAGTCCTTGCCCGGCTGGGTCAGCGTTCCGCGATTGGCGCGCATTTCCTCGGGCGACTGGCTGTCGACGTAGGCGTTGCCGGTGGAGATCAGGTATTCGGCAAACTGGGCCATCCAGTCGAAGTAATTGGAGGCCTGGTAGAGATTGGTTTCGCCCTCGGTTTCCCATGAGCAGCCCAGCCATTTGACGGAATCGACGATGGCATCGACGTATTCCTGCTCTTCCTTCTCCGGATTGGTGTCGTCGAAGCGCAGGTGGCAGCGGCCGCCGAATTGCTTGGCCAGGCCGAAGTTGAGCAGGATGGATTTGGCGTGGCCGAAGTGCAGGTAGCCGTTCGGCTCGGGCGGGAAGCGGGTGCGAATCTTGGCCGGGTCGAGCGGTGCGGCGGCATGTGTGGCGGCCAGGCCCGGTTGGCCGGCCCAGCGGCGTTGGGCGTGCTTGCCGGCAGCGAGGTCGGCCTCGACGATGTTCTTGATGAAATTGGCGGCGGGGGCGATTTCTGGTTTGTTGGGGCTGCTCACGGGTTGAACCTCTTTGATTAAGCGCATTATTTTAACCGCCCGGACGGGATCGGGCAGTAGAATTCGCCCATGCAGTTCGCCCATCAACTTTCCGCCCTCAATTTCCTCGCCATCGGCTTCGGTGCCGCCTTGGGTGCTTGGGCGCGCTGGTTGCTCGGCCTGATGTTGAATCCCCTGTTGATCGCTCTGCCGCTCGGTACGCTCGCAGCCAACGTCATTGGCGGCTACCTGATCGGTGTTGCGGTTGGCTTGTTCCATCTGAATACCCACTTTCCACTGGCCTGGAAACTCTTCGCCATCACCGGCTTTCTCGGTGGCCTGACCACCTTCTCCACCTTCTCGGCCGAAGTGGTCGAGCGCCTGCTGGCAGGGCAGCCCGGTTTGGGTATCGGTCTGGCCACCGTGCATCTGGCCGGCTCCTTGATCGCCACTTATCTCGGTTTGTTGACCGTTGGAGCCACCCGTATCTGGGGGTGAGTATGCGCTCGGGATTCGACAGGGTACAATCCGTCGAATCTAACAAATTTTCATAATTTGCCGAGCGATGGCGGAGTCTTTGTCAAATACCGACCGTAAGGTGCTGCAGCTGCTGGATAGCAGCACTGCACAGCGTTTGCTTGAGCAAAAGGCAGAATTGCTCTATCGCGGCTTCTGGGTGGCCGCCTGGGGAACCACGCTGGCGGCCTTGGCTTTTGTCGCGGTCCTCTGGCCCTATTTCGACCCACAAACCTTGCTCGGCTGGTTGGCCTTGAAAAGCGGTGTGATGCTTGTGCGGATTGTCCACACCCGCGGCTATCCGCGTATCTCGGCGCGGGGAGCGGATGCGGCGGACCTGACGCGATGGATCAATGGGTTCTCGCTCGGCTTGGTGACAACGGGGGGGGTATGGGGCGTGGCGGCCGCGCTGTTCCTTTCCCCGGAAAATATCTACGTTTCCTTATTCGTCCTTCTTTTCTTGTCGGGCGTTGCGGCCACGGCCAGCATGCTGCACACCTCCGTGCCAGGGGCGGTCATTCCGTTTCTTGCGTTGGTGCTTACCCCGGTTGCGATACGGCTGTTCAGTTTCGAGCAGACGGGGCCCTATATTGCGGTGGCAGTCCTGGGCTACTGGCTGTTGTTATGGGCTGCTGCAAAGCGTAGTCACCGCGTGTTATGGCAAAACATTGCCATCGGGGTCGAAAACGAGCGCTTGCAGAATGCCGTGATGGCAGAGAAGCTGGCGCTTGAGCAGTCACGCCGCATCGCCGCGCAGGAATATGAAGAGTTGTTCGCGCACCTGCCTGACGGCCTGGCTTTGATCGACGTCGAAGACGACGGTGGTTTCCGTTTGGCCAGCGGCAATCCTGCTATGGAGCGGATGGTCGGCCTGAATGCGTCCTTGGCCCGCGGCAAACGGGTCGAGGAACTGGTAAGCACGAACTCTGCGGCGCGCGCTCTGGAGAGCTATCGGCGATGTGTCGAGGCGGGTAAACCGATCCGCTACGAAACCTTATTCGAAGGTGAAGGCATTACGCGTTATTTCGAAGCGGTGCAGGTGCCAATGCGTAATACCGAGGGACGAATCCACAAACTGATCGGTATTTATCGCGATATCACCGAGCGCAAGCAACTGGAAGAAGCCATCGCACTCCGCGAGCTGGAGTTCCGTACACTGATCGAAAATTCACCTGAGATTATCGTACGTTACGGGTCCGATCTGCGACGAATTTTCAGCAACCCGGCCTTCGATGGTCTGGTTGGTGGAGAGCCCGGGGAAATCATCGGCACAGACTTGAGTTATCGCTGGCTACCTCAGCGCCCGACAGTTGATGAATTCAAGGTGATTTTGCAGCGTGTCTTCGCGACGGCCACATCCGAGCAGTTGCAGCTCGAATACGTTGATGAAAAGGGGCTGCTGATCAGCCACGTCTACCGCCTGGTTCCTGAATTCGGGCGTGATGGCAAGGTTGTCAGCGTGCTGGGTTTCGGGCATGACGTCAGCGTGCTCCGTCGCCAGGAAGAACTGGAACGGGTACGAGTGCAAATCCTCGAGCGCCTCAGCCTGGGCGCTCCGCTAACAGAGGTTCTGCATCTGGTCGCCGCATACCTGGAGAAAGCGCATCCGGACTTGCTGAGCAGCATCATGCTGCTCGACGACGCTGGCGAGCGTCTGTTCATTGCCGCAGCGCCAAGCCTGCCGGAGGCCTATGCCCAGGGGATCAACGGTACGAAGGTCGGGCATGGCGTCGGTTCGTGTGGCACCGCTGCCTGGTCGGGGCAGGAGGTGTTCGTCGAGGACATCGCGACGCATCCCTATTGGGAAAAGTATCGTAGCTTGCCGCTGGCTGCCGGACTGCAAGCCTGTTTTTCCATTCCCATCACCGAGCGTAGTGGCAAGGTGCTGGGAGTCTTCGGGATTTACCGGCGCAAGCCGGGAGCGCCCAACGCCAGTCAAATGGAGTCGATACGCCAGGCACACCACCTGGCGGTGGTTGCCATCGAGCGCAACCGTATCGAGGAAAAGCTGCGGGTCCAGGCAAGTATCGATGCACTGACCGGCCTGCCTAACCGCAGCCATTTCAACTTGCGCCTGCGCGACGAACTGAGCCGTGCAGCCCGAACCGGCTTGGGCGGCGCTTTGTTGTTTATCGACCTCGACCGCTTCAAGGAAGTGAACGACTCCCTGGGGCACGAATATGGCGACGATCTTCTGGTTGAGGCGGCAAAGCGTATCCGTGCTGCTGTGCGTGGTTCTGATTTGGTAGCTCGCTTGGGAGGTGACGAATTTGTCATCATCCTTTCCGAATTGGGTGAGGACGCAGCACAAAGCGCACGCATCGCCCAAACCATCGTCGACGCTCTGGAATTACCGTTCGACCTCGATGGGCATCAGGCCTTCGTTTCAGCCAGCGTCGGCATCGCCTGTTTCCCCGAAGATGCCGCGCAGCCCGATGCCCTGCTTAGTTGCGCCGACCAAGCCATGCATGCGGCCAAGGAACAGGGACGAAATGGCTTCTGCTTCTTCACGCCTTCGATGCAGCAGAGCGCAGAACTGCGCCTCAAACTGTCGCGCGATCTCCGGTCTGCCCTGGGCAGCGAGCAGCTATCGGTGTATTTCCAGCCCATCGTCGATGCGGCAAGCGGCCGCTTGGTCAAAGCCGAGGGGCTGTTGCGCTGGAACCATCCGGAGAAAGGGATGGTTCCGCCCGATCTTTTCATTCCCATCGCCGAAGAGGTCGGCCTGATCGGTGGTATCGGCGACTGGGTGTTCCAGCAGGCCGCGCTGACGGCTCGCGCCTGGCGGGAGAAACTCCCGGATGGTCAAGGTGCCTGCCAGATCAGCGTCAATATGTCGCCGCGCCAGTTCGTCAAGGAGGGGGGCGAATCCGGTTGGCTCGACTACCTGGCCGCGATCGACCTGGCGCCGCACCACCTCGGCATCGAAATCACCGAGGGCCTCCTGCTCGACGACCGCATGCATGTCGCCGAGCGCCTCGAAGGATTTCGCGCTGCCGGTCTCGAAATTGCATTGGACGATTTCGGTACCGGCTATTCGGCCATGGCTTACCTGAAGAAATATCCGATCGATTATCTGAAGATCGATCGCAGCTTCGTGCGGGATCTGGTGACCGATGGCGGTGATGCCGCCATTGCGGAAGCCACCATCGTCATGGCCCACAAACTTGGCCTGCGCACCGTTGCCGAAGGCGTCGAAACTGCCGAGCAGCGCGAGATGCTGCTGCGCTTCGGCTGCGACATGCTGCAGGGCTACTACTACGCCAAGCCGATGCCGCGCGACGAATTTCTGGCCTTCATCGACCGTTCGTTGGCCGGCGAATAAACGCCTCGGTTTTTGCCCTTTTTGGGCAGTGCACCGCAGCAGTCAGCCAGCGGTGCGAAATGCGGCCTCTCAGAACAGCTTGGCCAGATGTGTGGCCAATCCTTGCTCGTTGACGAAGGCCAGGTCGTACATGGCAGAGAATGCCTTGGCGTTGTCGTCGCTGAGGCCGGCGATGCACATGACGAAATGCTTGGGCTCGATCCCCAGGCGCTTGCGCAAGGCAAGGTAGCGGTCGATGTTCTGGCGGAACTCGCCGGTCTTGCATTCGATGCAGATCGGGGTGTTGCCGTCGATTAGCATGAAAACGTCGAGTTCGTGCTTGTCGCTGCCGAGCATGATTTCCAAACCACGGGCGCAGGAGAAACGCCGCTTTCTTTCCTTGGCATAGCGCAGGCAACTCATCAGCGCGTGCCATTCCAGCCATTCGCCGTTGAAAAACTGGCGGATCGCCGGCGCCGTTTGCAGGATCAGCCGGATATTGTTTTCCGGCTTGTTGTGGAAACATTTGGCGACGAAGGAGAAATCGTAGAGTTGCTGGCAGAAGCCTTGCAGGGCTTTGGCGTCTGCCGGAGATTTTTTGTCGAGATGGAGTGTGGTGCTGTTGTGCTCTTTTTGTTGCGACCAGCGGATGCGGTCGACGACTTCCTTGAACAGTGCCAGATTGCTGCCGATGTTTTCCGCCACTTCGTCGAAGAATCCGCTGGTATCCACGCCGCGCATGTCGGCCTGAACGGAAATCTGTTTCTTGCGGAACCAGTCGTAGATCGGCCCGTGTTGCAATTCGGTGGCCAACTGGTCGGTGTTGCCCAAATCGATATTGGCCAGCATGGGCGTCTCGGCGGGCGTTTTCGTCGCGGCCGTGAGATCGGCGCCGGTAGCCGCCTTCAGGCGGATCAGTTCGCGCTGGGCGTCGAAATATTTGTCGAGCAACTTCTCGATGAAGAACAGGGTGGGGTACACCGCCGCCTGCGCCGAACATTGGGGGCAGGCGATGTTCTGCCCGGCGAGCGTTTCGGCTTGCTCGGCGAGCAAGCCACATTTGTTGCAGCGTAGGATGGCCATGGGCAGATTTCGGCGAATCGAAAATATGCCGAAAGTATACCCAAGCTGCGGCGGTTTGATCCTTCAGGAAGCCTTGCCTCTGTGAAACAACCTGGCTTTGCGGATCAGGCGGCCTTTTTCAACAACTTCAGGCAGTCAATCGAGGCCGCCAGGTCGAGCGCGCTGAAATCGTCGAAATTCTTCAGCTTGGGGTTGGCCCCGTTTTTCAGCAGCAGTTTGACTAGGTCGGGCTTGCTGTTGGAAGACACGTACATCAAGGCGGTGGCGCCGTTGCCGTTCTGGTTGTCGAGGGCGATGCCGGCGTCGATCAGGCGCTGGATGATGCCGTGGTCGCCGTGGTAGCAGGCCAGCCAGAGGGCGTTGCAGCCGTCGGTGTTGAGTACGGCGAGATCGACGCCGAGGCTGAGCAATTCATCGACGATATCGCGCCGGCCTTCCTTGCAGGCGCGCATCAGCGGGGTGAAACGGCCATCGGCTTGCGGGGCGGAGAGATTGTCGTGGGGAAAACCGTGTTGATCGAGGAAGGCGGAGAGGGTCGGGGTCATGGTTGGTCTCGTTGTTTATCGGGGTAAGGCGGCGAGGTTTCGAGGCGGGCGTCGACGATGGGGGTGCCGACGGTGAAGTGATAGACGCTTTGCCAGCGCGGATCGGTGAGGCCAAAGGCTTGATGTACCGGGTCGTCGAAGAAGCAGCCGATGCCGGTGCCGCGCACGCCGGCCGCTTCCGCTTCGAGGTAGAGCGCCTGGCCGATCAGGCCTGCCTCGCGCAGCAGGGCGCGGTAGGCGTAGTCGTCGGCGACGGTGGCGAAGTCGGCCAGCATGCCGAGCGAGAAGGCGCTGGTCGCGGCAATGTCCTGATGGCAAGAAAGGGCACGGGCGAGGCGTTGCACTTCCTGCAAGCCAAGAGCGCCGAGCAGCGTCAGGCCGAGGTGGGGCGGGCAAGCCTCATCGATGTCGGCGACCAGGCAGCGCCCGGCGAAGCGTTGATCGGCCGCACCCAGCGCTTCGGCGGCTGCTCCGGCGTCAGGCGTGCGCGGCAGCAGATAGAGCCCTGGCGGCAGGCCATCGACACGCAAGACGAAAAGCAGCAGGTGGATGGCCGGCGCGGCTTCCTGGCCGGAGAAGGGGGCGAGCGGGCGGGGCAGCGTGGCCTCGAGCAGGCGGTAGAAGGCGGCCTTATCGAGCGTGGTTTTGGGGTCAAAGCGCTGGCCGCTGCGCCGCTGGCGGATCAACTCGGCTGCACCGTGGGGCGTGGTGTGTGCAGGTAGCGGCGGATAGTCGGGAAAGGCCCACGGTTTTTGCCCGTTTTGGGGTGTGCACCGCAGCAGTCGGCTGGCGGCGGCGGTTTTGTCGATGACAGGCCAGCGGTAGCCGGGAGCGGGGTCGATCTGGCTGGGCTGGCCTTGCCAGTCGGCCGCGGCGAGCCAGCCGGGCAGGTCGTTTGCCGGATCGCCCAAACCGGGCGCGCGGAGGGCGAGCAGGATTTCCGGCTCTTCCCGTTCTGTGTAGGCGTAGCGCGTGGCGGGAAAGTCGGCCTCGCGGTCGAGGCCGAGGGCGGCGGCGAGTTCGTCGCCGGGGCGGGCCAGCGGCGCGATTTCCCAGCCGAGCAGGGCGGCGGCGTAGGCCAGCGCGCCGACGGCGTGGCCGACATCGAGCTGGCAATAGCGGAAGGCGCGTTCGCCGTATTTCCATGCTTCGCGCCACATGACGCTGGAGAGCCCGACCGCCAGCCAGCGCTCGCCGGCAGGCGGTCGCAGGGCGCGGCCTTCGAGGGCGTGCTGTTCGGGGTCGTAGTGATGCAGGCCATCCGCTACGCCGGGCAGGCCGGCGCTGAAGACGTAGGCTTCGACCGGGTGCAGGTTGCCCGAGGAGGGATTGCAGCGCAGCGCCCAGCGGCTCGGCCCCCAGCTTTTCCAGGCCGAGAGGCCGAAGCTGAGTTCGAGCAGGGCGCTCAGGCTGGCCAGGTCGGGGGCGATTTCATTTTTCGGCTTGTGCGGCAGTGCACCGTAGCTGCGTTCGAAGCGCTCCGCCGCCAGCGGCAGGTCGAGCACCGGCGCGCCGACGTAATGGCGAAAGGCGGCCGGCTGGGCATCCCAGTCGAGTTGGCCGGGACCTTCGGCAAAGGCTTCGAAGCGATGCTTGGTGCGGGCGTGGTAGGCGCGCGCCAGTTCGCCCGGTGCGGGCGAGGTGTGTGGGGTTTCCGACATGAAAAGCGCTTTCTGCAGGGTTCGCTAGGCAATCAGCAAGCGCCATGCCCGCGTGAAATCAGTCAGTTAGGCCGATTGCGCGGGCTGGCACTGTCTCTGCATCAGACCGGGGAAAAAGCAAACGTTCAAACAAAACCCCAACCCTGACAACGGAGAAAACCATGGAAGAAGCGAACAAGCCGCCCGTGACCCGCGAGGCTGCATTGCGTATCGCCCTGGCGGCGCGCGCCATGCCCAATGCCACGCTGCCTGCCCTGCTCGAATTGCTGATGCGTCGCCTAGGCGACGAGATCGACGAGGAAAAGCTGCGCCAGGTCACCGTCACCATGCTGAAAACCGGCTTCGCCAGCGCCGATGGCGAAGAGGATGGTGAGGATATCGGCATCGGCCTGGAGGCGATGAAACTGGCCGTGCGCATCCTGTGGGGCGAAACGCAGGGCGACGATTCGCTGCCCAAGATTGAGTCTTACGAGGAAGGCGAAATGCCCGGCTCGGTGCGCGTGGCGATTGCCTCCGACAAGGGCGACCTGCTCTCCGGCCATTTCGGCTCCTGCCTGCGCTTTCTCGTTTATCAGGTGTCGCCGACCGAGATTCGCCTGGTCGATATTCGCGACACGATGGATGCCGATCTGGCCGAGGACAAGAACCTGTGGCGCGCCCAGCTGATCGGCGATTGCCATGTCTGCTACGTGGTTTCCATCGGTGGCCCGGCAGCAGCCAAGGTGATCCGCGCCGATATCTATCCGATCAAGATTCCCGACGGCGGCCCGGCGGTTGAAGTGCTGGCGCAGTTCCAGCAGGCGATGACGAACTCCCCGCCGCCCTGGTTGTTGAAGATTCTCGGCGTCGCCGCCGAAAAGCGCCTCAAGAACTACAGCGCGCAGGACGAAGCGGCGATGGTCGAGGAATGAAGGCTTTCGCGATGGCGCGCACGGAACGTCCTTCCCCCGCGGCCGGCAGTCGCCGGGCGAGACTGGGGGCGGGGCGGCTCGCCATTCAGGCGGCCAGCCGCTCCATCTGGTGCGGCTCGAGGCCGACCAGCGTCACCTGCGTGCCTTCGTCGCCGTTCCACCACACCGCCACCCAGGCGGTGCCGTCGGTGTCGATGCGTTCGACGTCGCAGCGCGAGCCGATCATGTCCATGAACATTTCCAGCACGTCCTCTTCGAGGCTGCGGTCCGGGGTGATGTCGAGCACGCGCACCCGGTCGCCGGCGGCGACGGGCTGGCCCTTGCAGTCGAGGGTGGTGGTCATGCGGAACTCCGTCAGGGGGCTAATCATCGGCCGTTGTCGCAAAAGCGACGGCGGCCACTCGTTCAACCGGTGGCGTGCAATGCGCGTGCCACCCCTTTGTTTTGAAATCCGGGAGCGCACATGAACAAGATCGGCCTGTTTTTCGGCACCGAAACCGGCACCACGCGGCTGGTGGCCAAGAAAATGCACAAGATGATCGGCGATGAAATTTGCGACAAACCGATCAACGTCAATCGCATCACGCCGGAAGAGATGATGCAATACGACGCCCTGATCCTCGGCACGCCGAGCTACGGCATCGGCGAGATTCCCGGTCACGGCGCATCCGGCTGCTTCGAGCCGAATTGGGCGGAATTTTTCGACAAGATGCCGGAAGCCCCCGATTTCACCGGCAAGCGCATTGCCTTTTTCGGTCTCGGCGCGCAGGAACGCTACGCCGACCGCTTTTGCAGTTCGCTCTATCCGCTGGTGATGAAGTTCAAGGGCTGGGGCGCGGAAATCGTCGGCGACACCTCGACCGAAGGCTATACCTTCGAGCAATCCGCCGCCGTGGTCGACGGCCGCTTCCTTGGCCTGATCATCGACCAGCGCACGCAGGGCATGTTCACCGACGAGCGCATCGCCCAGTGGCTGGAAGTCATCAAGCCGTTGCTGCTGGAAAAGCTGACGGCCGCCGCCTGATCAGCGCAAACGCTCGGCCAGGGCCGGCGACAGGCTGCTCAGGAAGCGCTCGACGCTGGCGGTATAGGCCGGGTCGCTGCCCAGGTCGGCGTTGATTTCGCCGTGCGACTTGGCGATGGGCAGGACGTCGGCTTGCGTGCCGAGTTGCCGCGCCTTGGCGACGAAGGCGCGCGCCTGCGGGCAGGAATCGCGCCGCTGGCTGGAGCAGACGGCAAGGATGGGCGCGCTTGGCTTGGCGAGTTGCTGGTAGGGCGAAGCCGCCAGCCAGTCCGCCGGGTTGTCGCCGAAAGCGCGGTCGTAGAGGCGGAAATGGCGGGTGTTCATGATCGCCGGCACGTCGAGTGCGCCGCTGTCGAGCAACACATAGCCCTTGGGCGGCTCGGCCCCTGCTTCGGCGAGCAGTTCCGGGCGGGCGGCGAGCAGGGCGATCAGGTGGGCGCCGGCCGAATGGCCCATCAGAACGATATTGCTGCGGTGCACGCCGGTTTTGGGCCCTTTTTGCTGCACGGCGGCCAGCGCTCGCGCCACGTCGCGCGCCTGTTCCAGCGGCGGCGCTTCCGGCTGCATGCGGTAATTGATGGTGACGAAGGCCAGGCCGCGCGGCAGCCAGCGTTCGACCTTGTTATCCACCACCCGGCTCATGTCCTTGTCGCCACGCCGCCAGCCGCCGCCATGCACCATCAGGATCAAGGCCGCATCGCCGGCCTGTGCCGGGGCGTAGAGGTCGAAGCGTTGTTCCGGCGCGGGGCCGTAGGGCACGTCGCGCAGGGTGGGGCTGTCGGCGGCGACCGCGGCGGCCAGGTGGCTGCCGAGCAGCAAGGAGAGGAGGATTCGGTGCAGGAGCATGGACTTGGGAGCTGGGTTACAGAACGTAGAACAGGATGGCGATGAAGTGCAGCAGGCTGCCGGCGATCACGAACAGGTGCCAGATGCCGTGCCAGTGGCGGAAACGCTCGTCGAAGGCAAAAAAGACGATGCCCACGGTGTAGGCGACACCGCCGGCAGCCAGCCAAAGGAAGCCGGCCAGCCCCAGGCTGGCGAGCAGCGGCTTGACGGCGATCAGCACGATCCAGCCCATCACCGCGTAGATGACCAGCGACAGGATGCGCGCTTCCGAGCGCGGTTTGATTTCCTGCAACATGCCGACAATGGCCAGCGTCCATACGATGCCGAACAGCGACCAGCCCCAAGGCCCGCGCAGGCTGATCAGGCAGAAGGGCGTGTAGCTGCCGGCGATCAGCAGGTAGATCGACAGGTGATCGAGCTTGCGCAGCACCTGCTTCACCCGGCCGCGCACGCTGTGATAGATCGTCGAAATGCTGTACAGGATGACCAGCGTCGCCCCGTAGATGGCCACGCTGAACAGCTTGCGGCCGTCGCCGCTGGCGGCGGCGAGGACGATCAGCCAGACAGCGCCAGTCAGCGCGGCGAGGGCGCCAACCAGATGGGTCCAGGCATTGAATCGTTCTCCGTGATACATCGGGTTTCCTTGTCGCGCAGCAGCATGCGCCAATGAGCGCAGCTTAGCGCTGTATGACAATAAAGTGCGTTTCCGGTTCGTGACGGCTGGTAAGCGAATGTTGCCGCCGGCAATCCTGCAAGCATGCGGCCTGCAATGAAACTGCAATATTTGCGTAAGACAATGCCTGGGGTCGTATCACTCATTGCCCAGATTGTTCAGGAGATTTACATGCGTGCATTCCTCGCCACCTCTGCCGTTGCGCTCGGCCTGACCGCTTGCGCCTCTCAAGCTCCGGCCCCGGCGCCGGCCGAAAAACCGGCAGCCCCGGTTGCCGCCGCTCCCGCCCCGAAAGCACCGCAGTGCTGGAACGGCGATGCCAGCAAGTTCGAAGATGTCGGCACCAAGGCCTCGATTTCCGGCGTCACGGTCGTCTGCGAAAAGACGACGGACGGCAAGAACGCCCAGTGGATGGGCGTCAAGAAATAAGCTGAAATAACCTGTAGCAGCTTGCGCCGCCTGCGGGCGGCGTTTTTATTGGGCGCTGTTCAGTTGCCGGTTCGGAGCAGCAGGTCAACCGCTTCCGGATAGCTGCATCGGCACCAATCGACCTTGCGGAGGATCGCTGCCGGCACCTCATCGCTGGCAGTCGGATGAACGAAACCGAAGCCCTGATAGAAACCCGAGAGGTGAGCGAAGGGAATGCAGAAAAGGCGGGCGTGCGGCGAGTGTTCGAGCAGGTAGGCGACAATGGCCTGCGCCAGATGCTTGCCGCGAAATTCCGGGAGCACATAGATGCCACCCAGCTCCCCCTGAGTCTCGTCGATGCGTACCAGCCGGCCGAGGCCGGCCCGTCCCTCGGCGGTTTCGGCAATCACCACGAAATCGTCGGCCGATGAGGGCTGGAAGCCGATCTCGGCATAACGTGAATTGACCCAGTCGAGTTCGTCCGGGCGAGCGGGGCGTAGGTGGAAAAAGGTTTTCTCCGTCATGGCGTGTCGCTCAGCTGATATCCCGGATCGAGCAGATCAACCCATCGCGCACGCAGAATTCCGTGCGTCCCAGCAATTCCAGCTTCTCTCCCTGCTTCGGACCATTTGGCAGGTCTTGCGCCAGGATGGCGGAGAAAGCGATTTCGGCGCGGGCGGTGTCGCCGTCGAGCGAAAACGCCAGAAGCTTCTGACAGCGGCTGGCAAACAAGGCGGCAGATTGCTCGGCCAGGGCGCGTAGTTCGGCTTGGCCCTCGGTGCTGGCGGTCACACTACCGTTGGCGACATTCTCGAAACGCACATCGGGGCTCATCGTCGCCAGCATGCCGGCGATGTCGAAGCGGTTGTAGGCGTCGAGGTAACGTTCGATCAGCCTACGTGTCTCGTCGGCGGTCATGGCTTTGTTCTGACTAAAGGTCGCGGCCGTTGAAATGGGTGACCGGCAAGGCGGTGAAATCGACATTCTCCAGGCAGCGCACGTTGATTGCTGCCATCTGCTGGCCGTTTGGTGCCGTCCCTTCGCCGAAGGGATGGATGCCGCAGCGCGGGCAGAAGCGGTGCTTGATGTGCGCCTTGCCGAAGGTGTAGCTGGCGATGTCGGCTTCGGGCGTCAGCAAGTGCAGGCTGTCGCGCGGCACCATCCACAGCAACGAACCTTTGCGCGAACAGATCGAACAGTTGCAGTCGATCACCTGCTCCAATTCGCCCTCGACCTCGAAGGCGATCTGACCGCAATGGCAGCTTCCCTTGTATTTCATCGTGCGCTCCTTGACGATTGCCCAGGGTCATCTTACCGCGGCTGGCCGCGCGCTTTCGTTTGAACGAAAGAAAACGGGGTAGCGTGGGCTACCCGTGACCGGACAGATTACTAAATAATGCCTGCGCGGCTTGAGGCTTAGGCTGCGCTAGACTCTGAATCGGGCCGTTTCGGCGCTGAGGCTGCGGGCGGTGTCGAGCAATGACTGAGCGGCCTGAGCAGTGGTGCGCATGCTATCCCCAGTGTCTTCAACCTGATGGGCGATCCGTTCCACCTGCTGGGCCAGGGCTGTACTTGCTTGGCTCTGCTCACGGGTGGACGCGGCAACATCGCGAACCAGTCCCTGCGCTGCACGTGAGCCATCGGCAATGCGATGGAGCAGATCGGTCGTTTCAGCTGCGGTGGTTCGTGCTCGTTCCGCTTCCGGCAGGGCGGCATCCATCACGCGGGCTGCATTCAGGGTTTCGTTCTGTATCCGGTCAACGACACCGGCAATTTCCAGGGTCGCTTTCTCTGTACGTTCCGCCAGCACGCGGACTTCGTCAGCGACAACCGCAAATCCGCGGCCCTGCTCACCGGCACGGGCAGCCTCGATCGCGGCATTGAGTGCAAGCAGGTTGGTCTGGCCGGCGATATCTTTGATCACTGAAGCAATGCGAGCGACCTCTTGGGCGTTGGCAGCAAGGGTGCGCACTTTTTCCGCGGCATCGCTGACGGTGCCTGCCATCGTTGCAATGTTATCGGCCACGGTCACGACACTGAGTTCGCCCTGATTGGCGAGTTCGGCGGCGCTGCTGGCGTGTTCCTCAGTTTCACCGGCATTGCTGGAAACGTGGGTGATCGAAACCGTCAATTCCTCCATGGCGGCCGCCATTGTTTGTGTCGCGTCGGTCTGGGCCGAAGCCGCTTCGGCCACGCGGGCAGACGTGTCGGAGATTTCCTGTGCGGCGCTCGCCACCTGGGTCGCATTCTGGGTGATGTTGGCCATCATTTTTCGCAGCGCCCCCACCAGTTGGTTGAGTTCGCTGAGCAGGCTCCCGGGCACGGTACGGTCGATAGAAACAGTCAGGTCGCCGCCGGCGACTTTGCTCATTGTCGCGACTGCCAGCGCCGGTTCTCCGCCGATCTGAGCCAGCAGCGAGCGTGCCACCCACCAGGTGATGCCGCCGACGAGGGCCAGAATCAGGCCGATGACGATAGCGGCATTGCGCAATTGCTGAAGGAACAGCGTGTCGAGATCGTCGATGTAAAGTCCGGTGCCGATGACCCAGTCCCACGGGGCGAAATGTTCAACGCGCTGCAACTTGGGAACCAAGGCCTCGCTGCCCGGCTTGGCGGTTTGTGTTTCGGTGAAACCGGTTTTGTCGAGCGCCGTCTTGACCAGATCGCGAACTGTGTAATTTCCCTGCTTGTCCTGGCGGTCCCAGTGACTTTTGCCGACGTACTCGGGACGGATGGGGTGCATGACGCCCATCCCCTTGCTGTCGTAGGCGTAAAAATATTCCGGGCCGAGGTAGCGCATGCCGCGGAGTGCCGCGATGGCATGCTTCTGAGCATCGATCCGGCTGAGTTCGCCCTTGCTTTCCTGTTCTTGGAAGGCTTTGACGGTGCTGATCGCAATATCGATGGCCGCATTCAAGGTGGCCTTGCGGTCTTCCAGCAGTTGTGCGCGCAGGTGAAGAATCTGAAAAGTGCCGAGAAGTATGAGGCCGAGCAATGCAACCAGTACCGAGAGGGTTAGCCGTCCCTTCATGCTGGTAAAGCTGAAAAAGCCCATGATTTGTCTCCGAAAGTTTTTGTTGTTTCAGGTAACTTTGTTTTTTATCGCAAGATTATGACGGGCTGGCATGCATGTCTAGCGAATTGGAGCGGTGCCTGTTTCGCAGGGTTCGAACGAATCGGATGAAGCGATTGCCCCATGCGTCTGCATGGTGCAAGGTGCGCTTTCAGCTCGGTGTTGATGGCGACGATTTCGAGAGAGGCTTCTTCTGGCCGAGCGAGCACCGCCAAGCGCGGCGTTTGCGTGGAGGGGCGAATATAATTCGCCCCCATGTCTGCCAATACTCGCAAGCCCACGTCGCGCGACGACGTATTACTGACCGCCGATCTCAAGCGCCTGCGCGGCCTTCAACGCGAACTGCTGCGGTGCACCGGCGAAAAGAAGCAAAAACTGCAGGCCGATCTGGGCAATTTGCTGGTCCAGTCGCAAGCGGCCGTGGGCGAACGCCGCAGCAAGTTGCCAAAGCCGGAATTCCAGCCGGAACTGCCGGTCAATGAAAAGCGTGCCGACATCGCCGAATTGATCGCCCACAACCAGGTGGTGATCGTTTGCGGCGAAACCGGATCGGGCAAGACGACGCAGTTGCCCAAGATCTGTCTCGATCTGGGCATCGGCGCACGTGGCTTGATCGGCCATACGCAGCCGCGCCGCCTGGCGGCCCGCTCGGTCGCCACGCGACTGGCGCAGGAGTTGAAGACGCAGGTCGGTGCCGGTGTCGGCGTGAAAATCCGCTTCCACGACAAGTCCACCGCAGACTCGTGGGTCAAGCTGATGACCGACGGTATCCTGCTCGCCGAGTCGCAGTCGGATCCCTATCTGAACGCCTACGAGGCGATCATCATCGACGAGGCGCACGAGCGCAGCCTGAACATCGATTTCTTGCTCGGCTACCTGAAGCAGTTGCTGCCCAAGCGGCCGGATCTCAAGCTGATCATCACTTCGGCGACCATCGATGCCGAGCGCTTCTCGCAGCATTTCAGCCAGAACGGCAAGCCGGCGCCGGTCATCGAGGTGTCGGGCCGGCTGTATCCGGTCGAGGTGCGTTACCGGCCGGTCGAGGATATCGACAAGAAGGACGATGAGCGCGATCTCTACGACGCCATCGTCGATGCCGCCGACGAGCTGGCGCGCCTGGGGCCGGGCGACATTCTGGTTTTCCTGCCCGGCGAGCGGGAAATTCGCGAGGCGGCCGAAGCCTTGCGCAAGCACGCGCTGGCCCGACCGGGCATGAGTACGGCGCATGCGCCGGAAATCCTGCCGCTGTTCTCACGCCTGTCGGCCGGCGAGCAGGACCGCATCTTCAAGCCTTCCGGCGGCCAGCGGCGCATCGTGCTGGCCACCAACGTGGCGGAAACTTCGCTCACCGTGCCGGGCATCCGCTATGTGATCGACACCGGCCTGGCGCGGGTCAAGCGCTATTCCTACCGCAACAAGGTCGAGCAGTTGCAGGTCGAGCCGATTTCGCAGGCGGCGGCGTGGCAGCGGGCCGGTCGTTGCGGCCGCGTGGCGTCCGGCGTCTGCGTGCGGCTGTACGACGAGGCGGATTTCAATGCCCGTCCGCCCTTTACCGATCCGGAAATCCTGCGTTCCTCGCTGGCCGGCGTCATCCTGCGCATGAAGTCCTTGCGCCTGACCGATGTCGAGAGCTTTCCGTTCATCGAGCCGCCGCCGAGCAAGGCGATCAGTGATGGCTACGCGCTGTTGCAGGAGCTGGGGGCGCTGGACGAGGAGGACGGCCGAGGTAGCAAACTGACCAAGGTTGGCGAGGCGCTGGCCAAGCTGCCGCTCGATCCGCGCATCGGCCGCATGCTGGTCGCCGCGCGCGATCTCGGTTGCCTGAAGGAAGTGCTGATTATCGCTGCCGGTTTGTCCACGCAGGACCCGCGCGAACGACCGCAGGAGCGTCAACAGGCAGCCGACGAAAAGCACAAGCAGTTTGCCGACGAGAAATCCGAGTTCCTGAGCTGGGTGAAGCTGTGGGCCTGGTTCAAGGCTGCGGTGGACGGCAAGAAATCGAACAAATCGCTGGTCGATACCTGCCACGCCCATTTTCTTTCCTACCTGCGCCTGCGCGAATGGCGCGAAGTGCATGGCCAGTTGCACGCCATGGTCACCGAGCTGGGCTGGAAGGAAAACGAGGTTCCCGGCACCTACGACGCCATTCACATGGCGCTGCTCTCCGGCCTGCTCGGCAACATCGGCTGCAAGTCGGACGAGTCCGGCTACTACCTCGGCGCCCGCGGCATCCGCTACCTGATTCACCCGTCGTCGCCGCTGCAAAAGAAGGCCGGCAAGTGGATCATGGCGGCCGAGATCACCGAGACGACACGCCTATTCGGGCGCTGTGTAGCCCGCATTGAATCCGACTGGATCGAGAAAGTGGGCGCTCACCTTATCAAGCGCCAATACTTCGATCCGCACTGGGAAAAGAAGGCGATGCAGGTCGCCGGCTGGGAGCGCACGACGCTCTACGGCGTGGTGATCAACCCCAAGCGGCGCATCCATTACGGGCCGCTGGCCCCGGCCGATGCGCGCGAGATTTTCATCCGCCAGGGCCTGGTCGCCGAGGAAATCGACGAGAGCTTCGCCAAGCGCTGGCCCTTCTTCCAGCACAATCAGCGACAGATCCGCGACATCGAGAAGATCGAACACAAGCAGCGCCGGCAGGATGTGCTGGTCGATGACGAACTGATCTATGCCTTCTACGACCATTTGATCCCGGAAGGCATCCACAACGGCGCGACTTTTGACCACTGGCGCAAGACGGCCGAGCAGGAGAATCCCAAGCTGCTCTTCCTGGCCAAGGACGACCTGATGCGCCACTCGGCGGCCGGGGTGACGACCGAGGCCTTCCCGCATCATCTCAAGGTGGGTGGCGTGGAGTATGCACTCACTTATCACTTCGAGCCTGGTTCGCCGCGCGATGGTGTGACGCTGACTTTACCGCTGGCACAGCTCAACCAGATTCCTGTGCTTCGCATGGAATGGCTGGTGCCGGGCCTGCTCAAGGAAAAGCTGGTGCAGCTGATCAAGACGCTGCCGCAGAAAATCCGCGCCAAGCTGGTGCCGGTGCCGGAGTTCGTCGAGGAGTTTCTCGCGGCCACGGCGGGCAACGACAAGAAGATGAATCAGGGGCTGATCAACCCGCTGATCGACTTCATCCTCGAAGCGCGCGGCCTCAATGCCCGCGGCTGGGCGGTGACGCCGGACGCCTTCCGCCCCGATGCGCTGCCGCCGCACTTCTCGATGAACTACAAGCTGATCGATGAACACGGCCGCCAGCTCGACATGAACCGCAGCCTCGTCGCGCTGCGTGCGGAGTGGGGCAAGGAGGCGAAGGAGGAGTTCGCAGAGCTGCACGAAACGCCCTCCGAATATACGAAGCTGACCGACTGGACCTTCGGCGAACTACCCGAGCTGATGGAAGTGCCGGTCGGCAAGCAAACCGTGATCGGCTACCCGGCGCTCAACGACGATGGCGAAACGGTCAGCCTGAAGGTTTTCGATTCGGCCGAGGAAGCCGCCGAGACGCACCGTAAGGGCCTGGCCCGCCTGTTCATGCTGCAGTTCAAGGAGCAGGTGAAGTATTTCGACAAGAACGTGCCGGGCATTACGCAAATGGGCATGCAGTACATGGCGTTGGGCACGACCGACGAATTGAAGCGCCAGATCGTCGACCTGACTTTCGAACGCGCCTGCCTGACCGAGCCGCTGCCGACCACGCCGGAAGCCTTCAAGGCCCGTTGTGCCGAAGCCAAGGCGCGGCTGGGGCTGATCATGCAGGAAGTCTGCCGCATGGTCGGTACGGTGCTGACCGAATGGCAGGCGGTGACCAAGAAGCTGCCGGCCTTCAAGACGCACGCGGCGGCGGTGGCCGATATCGAAGCGCAACTGAAGCGTCTGCTCGGCAAGAATTTCGTGGTCGATACGCCGTTCGAGCGCCTGCAGCATTACCCGCGTTATCTGAAGGCGATCGTCGTGCGTCTGGATAAGCTCAAAGCCAACCCGACGCGCGATGCGCAAGCCATGGCCGACTACGCCAAGCTGTGGACCAATTACGAACGGCGGGCGTTGCAACTCGCCAAGATGGGAACGGTCGATCCGCAGATCGAGCAATTCCGCTGGTTACTTGAGGAATTGCGTGTTGGCCTCTATGCGCAGGAACTGCGCACGCCGGTGCCGGTCTCGGTCAAGCGTCTGGAAAAGCAATGGGAGGGGATCAAGCATGGGTGACGTGATGTTGGCGCTGGCGCGCACTTTCGCCAGCCTGCGCAGCGGCAAGGTCTGGCTCTATGTGCTGACGCCGGCCCTCGTCTCGCTACTGTTCGCCATTGGTCTCGCCGTCGGTGCGCTCGGCTGGCTGGTGCAGCAGATGATGGACTATCCGCCGATGACCTTTCTCGTCGCCTGGGGGCTGGTCTGGTTGGCGCATATCCTGGCCTATCTCGGCGGCTGGATGGCGATCTTTGCGCTGTCCTACCTGGTCGCCTCCTCGCTTGCGGCCATCGTTATCATGCCGCTGATGCTCAAGCATCTCTCCGCGGGCGAATATCGCGATGTGGCGCCGATGGGCAAGGACAGTTTCGTCGCTGCTGCGGTGAACAGCGGTTTTGCGGCAATTTTGTTCGTGCTCGGCTGGCTGCTGACCATTCCGCTGTGGCTGATTCCCGGCTTTTCGCTGCTGATTCCGCTACTGCTGATGGGCTGGCTGAACCGTCGCACCTTCGCCTACGATGCCTTGTCGATGCACGCCACCGCAGCCGAGTGGCAGTCTATGCGCCGCGAGCACAAGACGCCGCTCTTCATGCTCGGCCTGACCATGGCCCTGCTTGCCCATCTGCCGCTGATCGGTCTGCTGGTGCCGGCACTGGCGGCGCTATCATTCGTCCATTACGGGCTGGAAGCCCTGCGCCGCTCGCGCGGCGGCGCCTTGGTCACCCTCGAAGGAGAACGTGTATGAGCCGTACCTTTGGCGCCATCATCATCGGCGACGAAATCCTCTCCGGTAAGCGTCAGGACAAGCACTTTGCCAAGATCGCCGAAATGCTCGGCGCACGCGGCCTGCGCCTGTCGTGGGTCGAATATCTCGGCGACGACCGCCAGCGCCTGACCGAAACTTTCAAGCGCACGATGGCGGCCGGCGACGTAGTGTTTTCCTGTGGCGGTATCGGCAACACGCCGGACGATCACACGCGACAGGCTGTGGCCGCCGCGCTCGGTGTTGGGCTGGAACTGCACCCAGAGGGCTTCGAGGAATTGAAAGTGCGTTTCGCCGACGAGGAGATCACCGAGCAACGCAAGCAACTGGTGACCTTCCCAGCCGGTGTGCAGATCGTGCCAAATCCCTTCAACCGGATTCCCGGCTTCATGGCCAACGAACATTACTTCGTGCCTGGCTTCCCGCAGATGGCGCACCCGATGATCGAATGGGCGCTCGATACTTTCTACAAGGCGGAGTTCCTGAAGGTGGAGGAAACGGTCGAGAAGGCCTTCCTGCTGACGGGGCCGATGGCTTACGAAAGCGCGCTGCTTGACCTGATGGAGCGCATCGTTGCCGATTATCCGACCCTGCGCCTGTTCTCGCTTCCGTCGCTGGTCGGTAAGGAGCGCAAGCATCTGGAGCTGGGGGTCGAAGGCACACCGGCTCTGGTGGACAAGGCGATGGAAGAGATTCGCGTCGAGGTTGAGAAGCGCGGTATTAGCTGGGTGTGGCGGTCATGAAACCGGCCCAGCATCCGACCGCCTTGCGCACCCAGGCCTTGCTCGCCGAGGCCGGGCTGGCCGTGCAGGTGGTGGAATTCGAGCAGCCAACCCGCACCAGCGCCGAGGCCGCGGGGGCGGTGGGTTGCTCGGTGGCGGAAATCGCCAAGTCGGTTGTCTTTCGCAACAAGACGGCCGGCGGCGCGGTCGTGGTCGTAGCCAGTGGCGCCAATCGAGTCGATGAGGCCAAGGTGGCTGCCCTGTTAGGCGTCAAGTTGGGGCGGGCCGATGCCGATTTCGTTCGCGAGTCGACAGGCTACGTCATCGGTGGCGTCGCACCGCTGGGCCATGCCAATCCGGTGACCTTGGTCCTCGATCAGGATTTGCAGCGCTTCGCCCGCATCTGGGCGGCGGCCGGAACGCCGTTCTCAGTATTTCCCCTGACGCCCGCAGAATTACAGGGGCTGACCTGCGGTACGTGGAGTGACGTGCGCCTCGATTGAGCCATTCCGCAGACAATAAAAAACCCGCGAAGGTCTCGCGGGTTTTTTATTGGGAGAAAGCCGGAATTACTTGGTGGCTTTTTTGGCAGCAGCAGCGGTGGCGCTCTTGGCCGGAGCAGCAACCTTGCTGGCGGTCTGCAGGTTGGCTTCGGCGATATCGGACAGCTGCTTGGCCATCGAAGTCATCTGGTCGAAGGCCTTGTTCGAGGCGCTCAGCATCGACTGCATGGTGGCAGCAAATACGTCGCCACCGACCGGAGCGGCCGACTTGGCCTTTTCGACGGCGGAAGTGGCGCTCTTGGTGAAGCTGCTGTACTGGGACTCCATGACAGAAGTGACTTCCTTCTGCATTTCGGTAACCAGATCGTAGACGCTGCGGGAGTATTCCATCAGCTTGTCGACGTTCGGCTTGGCCAGTTCGCTGTTCAGCTTGGCGACGGAGTTAGCGTCCTTGGCGGACATCAACTGCTGGGCGTTGGCCACGGTGTTGTTGAAGAATTCGCGGGAAGCGGCCATGTTCAGGGCGGTCAGGCGCTCGACGCCGTTAAAGGCGGTGCGCAGCAGGGCCATCATGACTTCGGCGTTGGCTTTTTGGGCGGCGGCCAGTTGTTCCATATTCGGATTGCTCATCATCGTCTCCAGTCTGTTTGCGGTGTGAATCAAAACAAAACCCCCGCACGGGGCGGGGGCATCAGGTACAACCGATTACTTCTTCTTGGAAGCGGCGGTGGTAGCGCCAACAGCCTTGACGGTGGCGTTGGTGGCGGCAGCAACGTTGGCTTCGGCGATTTCGGCAACTTGCTTGGCAGCCTTGTTCATGTTGTCGAAAGCGGAGTTGGCGGCAGCGATGGCGCTCTTGACGGCGGCGACGGCAACGTCGGAACCAGCCGGAGCGGACTTGGCAGCCTTGTCGAGCAGGCCGGCAACGGTCTTCTGGAAGTCGCCGAATTGGGTCTCGACCATCTTGGACAGTTCTTCCTGGGTCTGGGCGGAAATTTCATAAACAGAACGGGAGTAGGCAACGGCCTTCTCGACGTTCGGCTGTGCCAGCGAAGCCTGGATCGACAGGGCTTCCTGAACGTCCTTGGCACCCATCAGGGCCTTGGCGCCGGAAACGGAATCTTCCATCACGGAACGGGCGGTGTTCAGGTTCAGGGCAGCGATGCGCTCGGCGGAAGCCAGGGCGGTGTTGGCCAGGGACAGCAGGGAATCAACGGTGGCCTTGTTGGCGGCAGCGAATTGCTCGGGGGTGGTGAACATGGGTCATCTCCTAAATAAAACTGTCATGCGAAACGGTGAGTTACTTAGCAGCGCTCATTCATTCCGAGATAATGTTGCACTGCACCATGCGTTTAATTATAGGAGTGATTGTGGCATTGTCAACAATATTTTTGTGCGGTGCACAAAAATATTTTACGCCTTTTAAAACAGTGTGTTGCGATGTCGCGTGGGAGGGCGTTCAGCCCTGTCTCACGACGTGCCGCACTATTGCGGTGCGGCTGGCAGTGTGAGGCCGTTGGCCCCTTTCAACTCCAGTTGGTCGCCACGGCGCTTGGGTTGTTCCGGCTCGCTATCCTTGTTGCGCGGTTGGATGACGGCGCGCACACGTGGCGGGGCGGCTTTCGGGTCCCGGGATTCGCCGGCGGTCACCAGATACTTCTCGTTGATCGCGTCGTACCAGATGTAGTCGCCCTTGACCTGGTCGTCTCCGCTTTTCACGAAGGCGCGATGGAAGAGTTCGGCGATTTCGCTGTTGCTGTTGTACTCGATACGCTCGGCTTCGCCTTCCATGTACTCGTCCTTGCCTTCGCGCTTCTGGCGAAAGCGGGCAAGCCCGCCCTTGCCGGCAAATGCAACGCCTTTCTGGAAACCGTATTGGTCTTCGGTAATGACGATGCGATCCGCCTTCAGCATCATGGTGCCCTTGGTGACGACAACGTCGCCTTCGAGAATCTGGATCTTCTTGGCATCGTCGATCGTCACGCGATTGGCTTCGAGCAGCATCGGTTTGTCGCGGTCGGCACGTTCGGCCAAGGCGGGCATGCTGGTGAGCAGGACAAGCGCGAGCGGAGCGAGGCGATGGATCATGGCTGTGCTTTCGGGCGGATATATTGACCGCGTACCTGCGATTGCAGGATCAGGGTCGAAGTGTTCTGGTCGAGATAAGCGCCAACACCGGTCACCCAGGAGTTGCCCTGGGTCACTTCAACCGGGCTACTGGTGAACGCGAAGCCTTCTTCCGGTTGCGCTGTCAGGTCGGGCATGCGGGCGACCATCTCCGGACGGTCGCCAGTGGCTGCGCGAGTGGCAGTCACATTATCCCAGAGATAGATGGTTTCGCCTTTGGAGGTCACCTTGGCGTTGTTGGCCTTCAGGGTAATCTCCGGGGCATTGGGACGGTATGCGATCAGGGTCGGCGAGGAGAGCAGCGACGAGTCATCGTCGGGGAAGTGCACCATCGACGGGCCGGTCAGGCGATATTTGACGTGGCCGGTCAGGTCGAAGCGGCGCGCGACGAAATTCTCGGCCATGGCGTCGGGGTCATGCCGCAGTTTTCCATCGTGACGGGCTTCATCCTGATTGACCGACTTTTGCAGCCAGAAGGTCAGGGCCGCGAGCAGACCGAGCAGGATGACCGGGAAGAGTTGGCTGGGCCAGTGTTTCATCAGATGACCTTGGCCGTGAATAGATCGTGCATGTTCAGCGCGCCAATCAATCGCGCCTCACCATCAGCCACCAGAAGGGCGTTGATACGCAGGCGTTCCATCATTTCGACGGCTTCGACGGCCAGGCGATTCGGGTCGATAGTATGCGGCCGCGGGTGCATGACGCTGGCGATGGTGCACTGTCGCAAGTCGATGCGCTTCTCGAAGGCTCGACGCAGGTCGCCATCCGTAAAGATGCCGACGGCCTGCCCTTGCTCGTCAACGACGGCCACCAGGCCGAGACCGCCCCGCGACATGGCGACGATGGCGTCGGTAATGCAGGTGCCCGGGGTGACCGAGGGTACCTGATCGCCTTGCCGCATGACATCGCGCACATGGGTCAGCAGGCGGCGTCCGAGCGAACCGCCCGGATGCGAACGGGCGAAGTCTTCCGGGCCGAAGCCGCGGGCGTCGAGGAGGGCAACGGCCAGGGCATCGCCAAGGGCGAGCGCGGCGGTGGTACTGGCAGTGGGCGCCAGGTTGTGCGGGCAAGCCTCCTGAGCGACGCCGGCATCCAGGTGGACATCCGCTTCACGGGCCAAGGTGGAGGTCGGAGCGCCGGTCATGGAAATCAGGCGGGCGCCCTGGCGTTTGATGGCCGGGACGATGCGCAGCAATTCTTCCGATTCACCGGAGTTGGAGAGGGCCAGCAGCACGTCATCGCGAGTGATCATGCCGAGGTCGCCGTGGCTGGCTTCGGCTGGATGAACGAAATAAGCCGGGGTGCCGGTGCTGGCCATGGTCGCTGCGATCTTGCGGGCAACATGACCGGATTTGCCCATGCCGCTGACGATCAGGCGGCCATGGCTGTTCAGGATCAGGGCGACGGCGCGAGCGAAATCTCCGTCAATGCGCGCTTTCAACGCACTGACGGCGGCGGCTTCGATGTCCAGGGTCTGGCGACCCAGTTCCAGAGCGCGTTCCGGCGAGAAGCCGACGGTGTTTGGGCTTGGGTTCATGGGCAGGCTGCGGTTATGATGGGCGAAGTATACCCGACTTCATGTAACGGCCCTTGAGCGCACTCTCTCTCGTCCTGCTTTTGCTAGGCGCTTCGGTTCTCGCCGTGGTCGTCTTCCGTCGCTTCAACCTGCCGCCCGTACTCGGCTATCTGCTGGTGGGCAGCATCATCGGGCCGCATGCGCTCAACCTGATGCACGATGTGCATCGTGCCGAATATCTGGCGGAGTTCGGCGTCGTTTTCCTGATGTTCTCCATCGGCTTGGAGTTCTCGCTGCCCAAGCTGTATGCGATGAAACGCATCGTGTTCGGTCTGGGCTTGCTGCAGGTCGTCATCACGATGGCGCTGGTGGCCGGTCTGGTGATGTTGTTCGGGGTCAGCTGGCAATTGGGGATCGCCCTGGGTGGCGTCTTCGCCATGTCCTCCACTGCGGTGCTGACAAAGCTGCTGGCCGAGCGCCTACAACTCGATTCGGCTCATGGGCGGGAAATTCTCGGTGTTCTGCTATTTCAGGATCTCGCGGTGGTCCCCTTGCTGGTCGTGATCCCCTCGCTGACCCAGCCGCCAGAAAAACTGGCCATGCTGTTAGGCGTCGCACTCCTGAAAGCGGTCATCGTATTGGCGGTGATCCTGGTGTTCGGCCAGCGCCTGATGCGCAAATGGTTCCACTTCGTGGCTAGAGCCAAGTCTTCCGAAGTGTTCGTGCTCAACGTTTTGCTGATCACGCTGAGCTTGGCGACTTTGACCGAATTGGCAGGCTTGTCGCTGGCGCTCGGGGCGTTTGTCGCCGGGATGCTGATTTCGGAAACGGAATATCGCTTACAGGTGGAAGAGGACATCAAACCCTTCCGCGATGTGCTGATGGGCCTGTTCTTCGTCACCATCGGGGTAAAGCTCGACCTGCACATTTTGCTCGGATTGTGGTGGCAAGTGCTTATTGCCTTGCTGGGGCTGATGGCAATCAAGGCCCTGGTGGTCGGGTTGTTGTCCTGGCGCCTTGGTGCCACGCCGGGTAATGCGATTCGCTCCGCGCTCTGGTTGTGCACTGGAGGCGAGTTCGGGTTCGTGCTGCTGGGTGAAATCGTTCGCGTGCCGAGGGAGATTCAGCAGGTCGCTTTGACGGTGCTGGTTCTGTCGATGCTGATCGCCCCCTTCATCGTTCATTTCAGCGAGCGTATCGTCGTCCGCTTCGTCGCCAGCGAATGGTTGATGCGCTCGATGCAGCTGACGCAGATTGCCGCCCAATCGATGGGGACGGAGAAGCACGCGATCCTTTGCGGGTTTGGCCGTAGCGGGCAATACCTGGCACGTTTTCTTGGGCAGGAAGGCGTCAATTACATCGCGCTCGACCTCGACCCCGACCGGGTACGGGAAGCGGCGGCCGGTGGCGAGAGCGTGGTCTTTGGCGATGCCGGGCGCAAGGAAGCGTTGATCGCGGCCGGCCTCATGCGGGCCTCCGTGTTGATCATCACGATTTCGGATACGGCACTGGCGGAGAAGGTTCTGCACCATGTCCACGAGTTACGCCCGGACTTGCCGGTCGTGGTGCGAACCTTCGACGAACGGGACATGGAGCGTCTGAACAAGGCCGGTGCGGCCGAGGTGGTGCCGGAGGCGCTGGAGGCCAGTCTGATGCTGGCCTCGCACGCGCTGGTGCTGCTCGGGGTGCCGATCAATCGGGTGTTGAAGCGAGTTCGTCAGACCCGAGCGAAGCGCTATAGCCTACTGCGCGGCTTCTATCGCGGTCAAACCGACCGCGAGCGTGATGAGGATGATGAGCACCATTTGCCAAGGCTTCATTCGATTCTCCTGGCTGCCGGTTCGGCCGGTATTGGCCAAACGCTTGATGAACTCGATCTCGAAGCCCTGAACTGCGAAGTCAGTGCCATCCGCCGGCGTGGCATTCGTGCGCTGGAGCCGGAACCGGAAACCCGTCTGCAGGAAGGCGACGTCGTGGTCGTTTTGGGCGAGCCGGAAGCGGTGATGGCGGCCGAGCAGCGCTTGCTGCAGAAATAAGAAAGCCCGCCGAGGCGGGCTTTTGATGAGTGGCGGACTGCTTAGAACGCTAGACAGACCGTGTAGCTCTTGCCGTCTGTATATGTTTCGCCATCTTTGGCTGCATCGGTCGTGGTGCCAGCTTGAGCGCGGAGGCTGCCCTTGTCCCCGTTGCCATCGTCCAAGGTGACATCAAGTTGTTGAGCCAACTTCGAATTAACACCAGTCGAGCAGACATAATAAGTTCCGCTGAGCCCTTTGATGGGAGGTGTCATTTGGATACCAACCTGCCCACCTTCAGCATTTGAGGGGAGACTGGCTTTACTGGTGTCAGCGAAGTCAGTTGAGCCTGCCGCAAATCCAGCTAGCCGCACATGTTGCCAGAACAAAACGTTTTCGCTGGTGACGTCGGTTGAGTTCCAAGTACCTTCTACGATTCCGTTTCCAGGCGTTTGCCCGGAGGCTTTAGCAAGGACACCATTTGATCCAAATCGGCTAGCGACATTCGGATCATCACCGGGCAGGCGCTTGAACTTGTCTTGATAGCCGTAGATGAAAACCGGAATGGTCCGGAAGTCGTTGGCGAGGTTCTTGACCTTGGCGCTGTTGATCAATTCCTGGCCCTTCAGCACACCGCCCAGTAGCAGGCCGATGATGACCAGAACGATGGCGATTTCGACGAGGGTGAAGCCTTTTTGATGGCTTTTCATGGCATGCTCCGTATTGAGTGGATGCAATCACATGTGCAATAAATGTGCCTATTCTCTTTTGTGGGGATTTTGGTGGTTTTTTACGATTAGTGGCATTCGTGGTGTCAATAACTGAACAGTTTGGTTGAAATATGAACGCTGGCTGGCGGGCGGATTTCGGCTATCGTTTGAGCCAACATCCCCATCTGCTATTGGCCAGCCACCTGTTGGCCCTGCATGCTTTGGCCTTCGGCGGTTGGCATAGCACTGTGCTCAGGGTCCTGTGGGTCGTCGCCATCGGGCTGTTTCTGATGTGGCAGCCTTTCGTGGCCGGCGAGCGGCGGATCAGCCTGGGGCAAGGAGCGCTGTTGCTGGGGGCGGTGCTGTTGTCGACCCTGTTCCTGAATCCCTGGCTATTGCTGATCTGGTGTGGAGCCTTGGGCGCGGCTATCGGCGGGCGGGTGCTATGGACCGAGCGACGTCGGGAGCGCTCGGGTTATCTCCTGGCATTTGGTTTTCTTGTGACCGTGACGGTGCTGGGTGTCGTGCCTGAAATTTCGGCCACCGTGTCCACCGACCCGCTGTCGCGCGAACTGTTCGCCCGCTGGTTGCCCTGGTTGCTGCCCTCGCTGGTTTTGTTCCCAGCCCAGGCGCCGCGTCGTCGTACCGGCGATGCTTTTGATTTGTTCTACGGGGTGCTGGTCTTCCTGGTTCTGGCCGTGTTCGTTCTGGGCGCTCTGGCTTATATGCTGGTGGGTGGTGTCGGGTATATCCGTGCACTGGTCCACACTTCGCTGGCTTTGGCCGGCGCCTTGCTGCTCGTTGCCTGGGCCTGGAACCCGCGCGGCGGCTTTTCGGGGATTGGCTCGGCGCTGTCGCGCTATTTGTTGAGTGTGGGCATGCCTGTCGAACAGTGGCTGGTGCAATTGGCAGAAGATCGAGTGCGCGAACCTGAGCCGCGCCGTTTCCTGAATCTCGTTTGCCAGCGCCTGCAAACGATTCCGTGGGTGCTGGGCGCTGCTTGGGAAAATCGGGCGGATGGCGATGGCGCCTCGTTTGGCGAGGTAACCAGCCATGCCCATGGTTGCGAAGTGGATGGGGTCTTGTTGTCCGTTTATTTTCGCCACCCGCCCTCGCCGGCCATGCGCTGGCATCTGGAGTGGCTGCTCCGCTTGGCGCTGGAGTTCTATCAGGTAAAGCGTCAGGCTTACGAGTTGCAGCGCTTGAATTATCAGCGGGCGGTTTACGAGACAGGGGCGCGGGTCACGCACGATGTGAAGAACCTGCTGCAATCCCTGCAAACCCTGTGCTATGCCGCCGCACAGCCAGCCGATCCGGCGGAACTCAGCGGCCTCTTGCGGCGACAGTTGCCGCAGATTGCCGAGCGCCTGAAGGGGACGCTCGACAAATTGCAGGCGCCCAGTCTCGAGGTGCCGGAATGGGCGGATGCTGCCGTATGGTGGGCGGCGTTACGTGAGCGCTATGCGCATGCCAATCTACTTTGGGAAGGTGAGGCCGAGCCGGGCAAGCGTTTGCCCGGGGCGCTGTTTGACAGTGTGGCCGAGAACCTGCTGCAGAATGCTCTGGCCAAGCGCCAACGGAACCCCAGTTTGGAAGTACGCGTGTCTTTCCTGAATGGCGCCTTGAGAGTTCGGGACGATGGCGACAGCATCGCGCCAGACATGGCGGCTGTGCTATTGCGTGAGCCGGTACCGTCGGAGGATGGCCTGGGGATCGGCTTGTTCCATGCTGCCCGTCAGGCGGAAGCGGCGGGGTATCGGCTGGAATTGAGCATCAACGAGCCGGGATTGGTCGAGTTCAGCCTGTCAGCTCGTCTAATGTGATGGGGGCGGCCGCAAGGTCCTCGCCTCGATTGCCAATCAGGCGATAGACGATGGTATTGCCCTTGCCTTTCAGATAGATGGTCTGCGGTTCGTGGAAGGCGAAGTCGGCGGCCAGGCGTTTGTAGGTGGTGGCGTCGACCTGGATCATGCCGGGCACACCCTCGCTGGTGATGCGGCTGGCCAGATTGACCGTGTCGCCCCAAAGGTCGTAGATGAATTTCTTCTTGCCGACGACGCCGGCGACGACCGGGCCGGTCCCGATCCCGATGCGTACGTCCAAGTGCATGTCGTTGATGGCGTAATCGCGTTGCAGCAGGTCGCGCATGGCCATGGCCAGTTCGGCGATGGAGCGGGTGTAGTTGCTCTGTTCGTTGTTCAGGCCGCCGGCCACCATGTAGGCATCACCGATGGTCTTGATCTTCTCCATGCCGAACTGCTCGGCCAATTCGTCGAATGAAGAAAATATCCGGTTCAGCATGGCGAAAACCTGCTGCGGCGTCATGCCCTCGGCGACCTTGGTGAAATTCACGATGTCGACGAACATCACCGTCACGTCGCCAAAACCATCGGCAATGGTCTGACAATCGTTCTTCAGGCGTTCGGCCACGGGGCCGGGCAGGATGTTGAGCAACAGGCGTTCCGAGCGCTCCTGCTCCAGTTGTAACAGGCGGTGAGTTTCTTCCAGGTTGGCCTGGAGCTTGGCTTTTTCGATGACGGAGTAACGTACCAACAGATAGACGATGCTCGAGATAGCCCCGAAATTCAGGGCAAAGAAAAAGACGCTGGTCTTGATCGGCACCTTCGCCGGCGTGCTGGCGATGACGTCGGCCAGGAAGTAATCGAAGAAGCCGGACATCGCGGTCAGGGCGATATAGGCAACGAACCACGCAATCGACTCGCGGGCACCGAAAAACAGGATGGCGCCGATCGGGGCGAGCAGGCCCCACAGGCTGGTACCGCTGGCGGTGATGAAATTGCCGATGCTCCACTGGACGGCAAACGGTGCAAACAGGAAGAGCGCTAGCTGGAGGTAGCGGAAAAGATTGAAATTGCCGCTCTGGAAGAAGTAGAGCAGGTTGCCGACCAGCAACATCTGGAAGACGAAGGGGGCGGTGACCGAAAATCCCTGCCCCATTTGCCCGTAGAGGAAAAGCCAGAGCATCGATCCCGTGCACACCAAGCCGGTGGCGAAGACCAGCAGCGACTTCTGCAGCCGCGTTTCAGCATTGTCTTCGGGGCGAATGCCACCGCTACGTAGTGAGGCGAGGAAGGATGGCCGGTTGGACACGGACTCGTTATCTGGCTGCATTGGAAGGGGTGTATCCAGTGTGGCAGTCGTCCCCTGGCAGGTCAATATGCAAAAAGTGTGATGAATAAATGTCAGGGTAATTTTCCGGCGGCGACCAGCTTGGACTTCAGGATGCTTGGGTTGATCCAGGTGAGCAGGTCGTCGAAGGTCTCGGTCGGGGTGTGGGCAATGAACAGGGTGTCAGCATCGGCGTTTTCGGCCTCTTCGCCAGCGGCGCCGGAGATCTGGCTGCCGCTGTTCTGATAGCCGCCCGCCCCGCGACTGCCATGACAGACGATGACCGCCGGCAGGGCGCTGGCCAGGTCGCTGCCAGCGCTAAGCGACTCCTTGACGCTGGCGTTGCCGACTGTGTCGAGGGTGAATGCAGCCGTGGCACCGGCTGCGACGGCCGTGGTGAAATTGTTATTGGCGTAGTAGGTCAACCGCTGACCCCAGGGGTCGGTTTCGGGCAGCCCGAGGGTGGCCCAGGGCAGGACGCCGTGCTGGCTGGCACAGTTTTCCTTGCCGGCGTTGGCGTCGGACGTGGCCAGGGTGGCCACGGCGGGGCAGGGCAGGCGTCCGTTGGTGATGGCAAAGCCGAGCAGTGCCTCGCGGGCGTTGTCGAGTTGGCGCTGGGCGTCCTGATTGGCGATGGCGTCGCGCTGGGCGGTGATGCCGAGGATCAGCCCGCTCGACAAGAGCGCGATGATGACCAGAACGATGGTCAGTTCGATCAGCGAGAAACCAGGTTGGAAGCGGAGCGGGCGGGGCATGCGTAAGGCCTAGTAAGCCAGTCGGTCGTTGAAGGTAGCCGAAGGCGGCGTTGCCGTAAAGCTCAGGCTGGGGCTGGTGGCATCGCCATTGCGCGAAGCGTCGGCATTGCTGCCTTCGAGGAAATTGGCGACGGATTGCGTACCGTGGCTTTGACCGGACAGGGCTCGCCCGGCGGCAATGGCGACCACATGCAGGTTGCGGGTCGCGTTGACGGTCAGTTGGCCGGGCACGCTGCGCAATGGGTGGCTGATCTGATAGAAGAGGGTATTGCTCCAGGCGTTGTTGCTCCACCAACTGGCGGTATTGGCCAGCAGGAAATCGCAGCGGCTGGCCAGCCAGATGATCGGGCTGGCGCTGGCCTTGCTGCTCGACAACAGCGCATCGAGCGCGTTGCCGCGACTGATGACCTGATTGATCTGGTTGACGGTGGCGGCGAGCGCGGCGATGGCCTGGGCTTGCCGCTCGGCGCTGGGTGCGGCCAGATAGGCCTGCAAGGCGGCCAGTGTGCCGCTGCTCGCTTGCAGACCGGAGAGGGCGGAACTGGCGGCCGCGTAGCCGGAAGTGTCAAGCACCGCGGCGCTGCTGGCGCTGGTGCCGCTGGCGACCGGGTTGGCCTTGGCCAGGGGGGCGATCAGCGCGGCGTTGTCGGAAATGGTTTTTGCCCAAATAGCGATGTGCACCGCAGCAGTGTCCAAAGTCGTCGCGTAGGGCGTGATGGTTCTTTGGTTGGGGCGCGGCCGGCGTGTATCGACGCTGACGAAGGCATCGCGAGCGCTGTCGTAGGCGGTGATGGCGGCGGCCAGGCTGGTGTGGGTGAGGTTGTTGTCGACGGCTTCGTTGCCGACGATAGCAGCGCGCAGTCCGTCGAGGTTGGTCAGCACGGCACTCATGGCCGTCGCGACCGTGGCATAGTCTGGCGAACTGGCTTGGGCGGCGGTGAGTGCGCTGGCCAGTGCGGCGGTGGCCGCATTGCGGGCGGTGACGACAGCCGATACGCCGGTGGTGATGCCTTCGACGGTCGTTTTCGCATTGGCCAGTGCAGTGCGCAGGCTGGTCAGATTGGTTTCGTTGGGCGCGTTGGAGAGTGCCGAATTCAGGCTGGAGAGGGAGTCGCGCAGATCACGAGCTTCGCCGGACAGTATCGACACACGGCTGGACTCGACGGCTTGCTGCAAGCTGGCGAGGGCACTGCGCAGGGTGTTGGCGTCGTTGCGGGCGGCGGTGAGTTGGACGGCGTTCCAGGGCATCTGAACCGCCAGGCGAGCCGAAGCCGCGGCGGTGTTGGCGGCGCTCTGGGCGGTGCTGAGTGCCGGCAGGATGTCGGCGCGAGCCGTCGTTGTCGCCGCGAGATGGTCGGCGATGGCGTTGTCCAAGGTCTGCAGGCCGGCGGCGCTCGTGGTGGCGGCGAGCGATGCTTGCCATTGCTGCAATTGCCAGGGGAAAGCGTCGAGGCCGAGTTCGTCGAGGGCGCGGAGCAGCGTGGACTGGTCGGTGTCGGTCGTGCTGCCGCTCAGGGAGCGGATGGTGGTGCCTTCGCTGACTGCGATACGGCCGTTGGCAGTGGCCAGGTCGATGGCGGTGTCGAGCGATTGCATTTCGCCCTGGACATTGTCGGCGTATTGCTTGAGCTGGTTGGCGGAAGAGAAGATGGCATCGAACAGGTTGCGGGCTTGCAGCAGTGTGTCTGCCAAGGTGTTCAGTGCGGCGAGTTGGGCGTTGCCATCCGTAGCTGTGGAGAGCAGGGTCAGGGTTTGCGTCAGCCTCGCCAGCACCGCCAGCAAGGCGGCTTCCGGGCCGCTCGTCGGTTGTGTGCTCGGGACTCGGCCAAACAGGCTGTTTTCCTTGCCCTGGTAGCTGATGGCCGAAAAGGGCGCGGGCCAGGGGTAGCGTTGCTGCGGGTTGGCCGATGACAGTGCGTGCTGGTCCAGGCAGCTGCGCACTTCGTTGGCAATGCGTTTTTCGACGGCGGCCATCAACTCCTGACGGGTGACGATCAGCACTTCGTCGTTGAAGCTGTCGCTGCGCGGACCGGTGACGTAGATGTTGTCGTTGCCATTGCCGTTTTCGCCGTCGAGATAGTCGCTCGGGGTGTTTGATGGTCGCGTCTGGCCAGTGAGCGGACTGTGGGCGGCGATGATAAGGGCGGCGATGTCGGTGTTGCCGTCGACGGTCAGCCCGCTGCTCGTGTCGCTGTTGATCGGCTGGGTGCTGCTGTGATTGCGCAGGTTGGGGGCGAGCACGTACCACAGGCGGGTGCCGGTGTCGTCGGTGAGTTCAGGCAGCTTCAGCGTGACCCACGGTAGCCAGCCGACGTAGCTGGGGCAGATGTTGGTCGTGAAAAAGTCGGTCTTGCCGTCGCCCGGCACATTGCTAAGCCCGGCCGAGTTGGTGACGAGATCGGGGCAGGGCAGGCTGCCTGGCCGCTCGGCATCGGTCACGGCATAGGCGATCAGCGCCTCCTTGGCCCGGGCCAGCGTATTGGCGACTTCGGTGCGTTGGCGGGCAGCACTGAATTCGAGATTGTTGCCGCGATAGAACAGGTAACCGCCTGCCGTGGCGAGCAGGATCAGGAGCATCCACAATGCGACGCCCCGTTGTCGGCCAGGCGGGGCGGCGGGCTTCATTTGGCTTTGCCGCCACGCTTGATGACGATCTGGCCGTCGCCGATGACGCTCTGGCGCTCGCCGGTGGCCGGCAGCAGGGTATCCCCAACCGGAATCTGCGGCGGCGGCATGGCATTGTCCCAGTCGGCTTCGCCGTTGATCCATTGCATGCGCTTGCCGTTGCTGCGGCGGATGACGCCGTTCAGCGTGACGGCACTTTCACCGTCCAGTGCATTGGGTAGGAAGCCGGGATTCTGCAGGCGTTGCCGGTCGAGGGCAGTGCGCTGTTGCGGCGTCAGGAACAGGCGACCCAGGCTTTCGCTTTCCGCCGGGCAGGTGGAGGCGAGCAGGAGGAGGGGGAGCGCGAGGTGCCAGGCCTTCATTTCGCTTTCCCGGTGGGGCGCATAGTCAGCCATTGCATTTCGCAGTCGGCGACGAACTGGGCAAAGGCTTCGCGGTTGTCGCCGGTGCGCGCCAGCGGTGCTATTTTGCAGGAGCGAACGAGTACCATCGCCTTGGCCGAGCCTTGGATGCGTTCGAGAAAACGCAGCAGATCCTCTTCGTGCAGCAGGCGAAGTTGCAGCTTGGCCGGGCTGGCGAACCAGCTGTAGGGGGTGCCGCTGCCGGCGTCGACCGGCATCTGGGCGCCGAATTCGTATTTGAGGCCGGGGATGCGCAACTCGCGTTGCGTCTCGGCCAGCAACTCGGTCCAGTCCAGTCGTTTCTCGTCGCCGATGATGCCGCGCTTTTCCAGTTGCTGGAACAGGGCGGCGCGTTGTTTCAGGTCTTCTTCCTCGGTGCGCACCTGCGCCAGGCGTTGCTCGATCTGGCGGCGCGCACGTTCGGCGGCTTCGCGCTTGCTGGCAGCGTTCTGGGCATCGTGGGCGGTGAAGTAGGCGATGCCCAGCCCGATGACGCTCATCAGTACCGCCAGCAGCAGCGGCAGGCTAAGACGGCGGAGGTCGCGCGCACCGAATTTCATGGCGTCAGGCTCCGCGAAACTTCGATGGCGAAGGGGCGGGACTGCATGGCCGTATCGTCGTTGTCGCCGCCGCGCAGCGAACGGCCGGATTCGAGGTCGAAGGGCTGCTGCACCACATTGACCAGGAGGTTGCGGTCGCTGCCGAGCAGTTCGACCAGGCGGTCGAAGGTGGCTAAGGTCTGGCGTGGTGTGGCGCGCTCGAGGTTGAGCGTGCCGCGCAGCGTGGCGCTCTCCAGATTGCCGGCGAGGCCGACTGCTGCGGTGGACTTGCCGGAAAGGCCAATTTTCCAGTCCAGCGTTTCGAGTTGTACCGCCGGCATCTGATCGAGGACGCGGCTGATACTGCGCCACAGGCTGTCGGGGCGGCGCTGCTGCGTCTGGAATTCACCGTGGCGCGTGGTCACCCGGCGCAAGGTTTCGTTGTCCAGACTCAGTTGCGGGAAAGTGGCGGCGATATCGCGGTAGCGTTGCTGCAACTGGGCTTCGCTGCCGGCCAGTTCTTCAGCCTCGCCGCGCAGGCTGTGGCTTTCGTAGGCTTCCCTGGCGGCAAACAGCAGGCCACCGAGCAGCACGGTCAGACCGGCGGCCAGGATGCCGGTGCGCAGCTTGCCGATCAGGTGATGGTGGCGATGCGCAGCGGCGGCGAATTGCTGCGCCGGCGGGGCCGTGGCAAGCAATTGCAGGAACAGGCGCTCGCTGCGGTTGTCCTCGGGCGGCGATTTCAGATGCAGGGCATGCGCCGCCGACAGGCTGTCGATCAGCGCGAATTCAAGCGGGCTGCGTTCCGGCAGGTGACGCTCGATGGTCGGCAGGGTTGAGGGGTGCGCGACGATGAACACCGGCAGTTTTTCGTCGCGACCGACCTGGCGCTGGCCGAGCAGGTATTGATGCAGCTTGCCGGCCTCGGCGACGAAGGCGGCAGCGATACCGGCGATGCTGCTGTCGCCCAGCGGAGCCATGCGCGAGAAGATCGGCTGGCCGTCGACCAGGAAACTCTCGCGGATCGAATGGTCTTGCAGGGTCAGCAGCAAGGCACGCTTGTTCGGGTGACCGAGCTTTTTCAGCAGCAGCCCACCGAGCTGGGAGACGGAATAAACGCCGGTCAGCGGCGCCTCGGCGGCATCAAGGCGCTGTAGCCAGGGTTCGAAATGGGCCGGGTTGGTCAGCGCGCTGAGTAGCAGGCGTTCGTTCTTGCGTGCGGTTTTTTCGTAGCCGAGCGAAACGGCGAGGGAGAGCGGGCTGCCGACGAAATGCTGGCCGATCTTGCGGGCGATCAGCGCCTGGCGGTCCTGGCCTTGCAGGAAGGGAATGGTCTCGACGACATGGCCCTCCTCGCCGACATTGGCGAGCAGGGTGTAGTGGCTGTCGGCATGGTCGCCCAGGTAGCGGGCGAAACGCTCGTGTTCGGCGTCGTTGTTGTCGAACACGTCCTCGACCGACAGGTGCCCGTGCTGCCAGGCATAGGCGGTCAGCCGGTGGGTGTTCAGGTAGAGCAGCCGCTGGCGTATCATGTCTTCAGCCGGCTGATGACGTCGTAGATCGGTCCGATGACCGACAGCATGATCCAGCCGAGCAGGGCGCCCATGATCAGCGTGAGCAGCGGTTCGATCATGGTCTGGGCCTTGCCGACGGATTCCTTGACGTCGCGGTTGTAGAAATAGGAAACGTTGAGCAGCGCCTTGTCGAGTGCACCGGTGTTTTCGCCGACGCGCAGCATGCGCACGACCAGCGGCGGAAAGAGGCCGACATCGTGGAAAGCGGCCGCGACGTTGCGCCCTTCGCGGATCGATTGCTCGACGCGCTGCAAGGCCTGGCGGACGACCCGGTTGCCGACAATGTGTTGTGTCGTGCGGATCGACTCGAGGACCGGGATGCCCGACGAATAGAGCATGGCGAAGGTGTTGGCGAAGCGCGACAGGATGATCTTCTTCAGGATGCCGCCGACCACCGGCAGGCTCAGCTTGATGCCGTCGAAGCGGACGCGGGCGAGCGGGTTGCTCTGCAACACCAGTTGCAGGGCGACGATGCCCAGCACGGGCAGGATGATCAGCAGCGGCCACCAGGTGACCAGCAGGTCGGAAACGAAAAAGAGTGCCTTGGTTTGCGGCGGCAGCGTCTGCCCCATATTCTTCACGAAGCTCTTCAGCTGCGGGACCATGTAGATCATCAGGAAAACGGTGGCGGCGATGACCACGGTGGCGACGAAACTCGGGTACATCAGGAGCTTCTTGGTGTGCGAGGCGAGTTCGTCTTCCCACTTCAGCGATTCGGTCAGGCTGGCCAGCACCTCGGGCAGGCGCCCGGTCGCCTCGCCGGCGCGGATCAGGTTGACGAAGACCTGGCTGAAGACGTCGGATTGGGCTTCCATGGCTTCAGACAGCGTCTGGCCGCCTTCGATGTTTTCGATCAGGCCGGCGATCACCTCGCGGAAACGCGGGTGTTCGGTCGAGTCGCGCAGGTCGGTGAGGCCTTCGAGAATGGGTACGCCGGCTTGCGACAATTGCTCGAGATGGAAGCAGAAGTTGATCAGCTCCGGTCGCGGAATGGCGCGTTTGCCGAACAGCGAGCGCTGCTGGACCGGGTTGCCGGTAACCAGGTCGAGATCCATGCGTTTCAGGCGCATCTCCAGATCGACCAGATTGATCGCGTCGAGTCGCCCGTTTTGCATGCGCCCTTCGACGCTGACGGCCTTGTAGTCGTAGAGCATGGCTACATCCGGTCGGTCAGGTCGACGACGCGCGCCAGTTCTTCGAGCGAGGTCGTGCCGGCCAGCACCTGGCGCATGCCGTCGTCGGCCAAGGTGCGGAAGCCCTGGCTCAACGCCCGTTGGCGGACTTCGTGGGCGGTGGCGCGGCGGGCAATCAATTCGTCGATGGCGCTGTCGATGCGCAGCAACTCCATGATCGCGATGCGGCCGCGATAGCCCTGGAAGTCGCAACGCTCGCAGCCGGTGGCGCGAAACAGCAGGGGTTGCGGCTCGGTCGCCGCCTTGCCGAGCAGGCGCACCTCGTGCGGCTCGGCGCGGTAAGGCGTCTTGCAGTGTTCGCACAGGCGACGGATCAGGCGCTGGGCGACGATGCCGATGATGTTGCCGGCCATGATGTCGGGCAGCACGCCGATGTCGAGCAGGCGAGGCACGGCGCCAATGGCTGAGTTGGTGTGCAGCGTGGAATAGACCTGGTGGCCGGTCATGGCGGCGCGGAAGGCCATTTCGGCGGTTTCGGCATCGCGGATTTCGCCGACCAGGATGACGTCCGGATCCTGCCGCATCATCGAGCGGATGCCGTTGGCGAAATCGAGTTTGGCGGCTTCGGCGACCGAAGTCTGGCGTACCAGCGCCATCGGGTATTCGACCGGGTCTTCGAGGGTCATGATGTGGATGCCCTCGCTGTTGATGTGGTTGAGCACCGAGTACAGCGTGGTCGTCTTGCCGCTGCCGGTCGGGCCGGTGACCAGGATGATGCCCTCGGGCCGGCTGATCATCAGCTTGAGCTGATACAGGTGGTCGTCGGCCAGGCCCAGATTTTCCAGCGGGACGATGCCCTTTTGCCGGTCGAGAATGCGCAGCACGATGTTCTCGCCGTGGATGGTCGGCTGGCTGGCGACACGGAAGTCGATCGGGCGGCCGGAAACGCTCAGGCTGATGCGGCCATCCTGCGGCGCACGTATCTCGGCGATGTTCATGCCCGACAGGATCTTGATGCGCACGGTCATCGCCGGCCAGTAGGACTTATGCAGGGCGCGGATCTGACGCAGCATGCCGTCGATGCGGTAGCGGATGCGCAGAAAGTTGGCTTCCGGCTCGAAGTGGATGTCGGAGGCCTCACGCTTGACCGCATCGGTCAGGATCGAGTCGATCAGGCGGACGACCGGCTGGCTGTATTCGTCGTCGGTTGCCGACAGGCTCTGCCAGTCGATCTCGCCGGTTTCGATCTCGTGCAGGATGCCGTCGATCGACAACTCGTAACCATAGTACTGGTCGATGGCGTGGTCGATTTCCGATTCGCCGGCGAGCAGCGTGTCGATCTCGATGCCTTCGGGCATCTGGCTGCGCACCCGATCGAGGCCGACGATGTCGTTCACGTCGGCGACGGCCAACGTCAGGCGTTGCGTCTGCACGTCGAAGTCGAGCGGTAGGAAGTGATGGCGCTTGGCCAGGTCGCGCGGCAGCAGTTTCAAGGCCTGCGGGTCGACCACCGCGTGCGTCAGGTCGATGCTCTGTTTGCCCAGGCTTTCCGAGAGCGCTGAACGCAGGGTGGCTTCGGTGACGAAGCCGAGCGAGACCAGCAGTTTGCCGATCGGCTGGTTCTGCTTCATCTGCTCGAGCAGGGCGATGCGCAACTGGTCTTCCGAGAGGATGCCCTCGGAGATCAGGATCTGGCCGAGCGGTCGGCGGTGGGCTGCAGGGCTGTTCATGGCCGCCTCAGGGTTGCTGCGCCGCTTGTAGTTCGCCGAGACGGCGGCGGACCTGCTCGCGGTCGAAACCGGCCGGGCGCTTGTCGGCAGCCTCCAGCGCCAGGCGGTAATGCTGGCCGGCCAGCTTGGGCTGGCGGATGTGGTCCAGGCTGATCGCCAGATTGAACAGGTAGTCCGGATTGCTGCCGTCGGCCGCAACGGCGTTGAAATAGGCCTGCTGCGCGTCCGGCCAGCGGGCCTGGCGAGCGTAGAGGTTGCCGAGGGCGAAATTGAGGATGGCCGATTCGGGCTGGGCCGAGAGCAGTCCCTTCAGGCGGCTTTCCGTCGTCTGCGGGTCGGCACCGCTCGGCGTACCGTTGAGCACGTTGCCGAGCACGTTCGGATCGCTCGGGTTGGCGACCAGGGCGCGCTGGTGCAGTTGCTCGGCGTCGCCGCTGCGGCCCTGGCGAGCGGCAATGGCGGCGAGGGCGAGCAGGGCGTCGGTGTTGTTCGGCTCACGCTGCAGCACCGATTCGAAATCGCGGCGGGCGAGCTCGATTTCATTGCGTTGCAGGTTGGCATGGCCACGCAGCAAGGCCGGGTCGGCTTCCGGGCGCGACTTGCTCAGGCGGACCGGCGAGCGGGGTTCGGCCACCGGAACGAGGTCGCGTTGCGCGCGCGGCGGTGGGGCGATGACTTCGGCCGGGGGCTCTGCTGCGGTGTACGTGCCATTTTGGGCAAAATCCGCGGGCGGCGGGATGGGCAAAGGCGGCACCGGCGCCTGGCTGGGCGGTAAGGATGGGAGCGTCGCCACCGACGGGGCGGTGGCAGGGCGTGTTGCCGTACTGGGTGCCGACAGCGAATTGCGATTCAGGCCGCTGACTTGATACCAGACGTAGCCGCCGATGCCGAGTGCGGCGATGCCAGCGGCACCCAGGGCCAGCCAGAGTGGCAGGCGCGATGGTTTTTCCTCGACCATCTTGGCGGCAAAGGCTTGGCGAACCGCTTCGCGAGCGGCCGCTTGTGGGGCCGGTGGCGGCGTATTCCCCGCGGCAGGCGCCTTGGGGCGTGCTGGGGGTTCAGGCAGTGCGGTAATAGCGAGATCGGCGTCAACAGCGTCGAGATGGGAGGCAAGGTCGGGCAAGGGCTTGCCTGAAGTCTTGGTGCTATTGTCGAGCAGGGGCTCCAGAGTGAGCGTTTCTTCAGTCTGGAGCGGTGCCGGCTCAGCTTGACTGCGCGCCGCCTCCTGCTTGCTCGCTTCGGCCCGCTTGAGGGCGTCCATCAACAGGCTCATCGACGAACCTCAGCGACCCGGCATGACGTTGTTGAACGGCTGGGCTTCGCTCGGTTGGGCGAAGAAGCCGGTGTTGGGTAGATAGCCGCGCATCGCCGCGTAGTCGCCATCCAGGCTCGGGTCGCGGATGACGACGGGGCGCAGCAGGATGACCAATTCGGTCTTCTGGGCGGCGTTGTTGCGGTCGTTGGCCAGTTCGCCGGCAAGCGGAATGCGGCCGAACAAGGGCACGCGCTGGTTCTGGTAGTCGATCTTGTCTTCCATCAGCCCGCCGAGGATGGCGATGTTGCCGCTGCCGACGCGCATGATCGACTCGATCTCGCGGGTACGGATGACCGGCACCAGATTGTTGATGGAGTTCTTGATCAAATCGGGGTTCGGATCGGCGACTTCGCGGGCGACGCTGGTGATGGTCGGGCGAACGTTGAGCACGACCATGTCGCTGTCGCTGATCTGCGGCGTGACGCTGACCACCAGGCCGACCGAAACCGATTGCGGCGTCGTCGTGTAGGTGGTCGTGGTGCCGACGTTGGCGGTGGTCGTCGTATCGGCCTTGACGTTGAAATAGACGTAATTCTCGACCACTTTGAGCAGGGCGGTCTGGTTGTTCAGCACCGAGAGGCGCGGGCTGGACAGCACCTTGGTCGTGCCGAAAGACTCCAGCAAGGTGATGATTGCCGTCGGGTTGTCGCCCTTCTCGAAGGTCAGGTTCTTGGCGGTACCGGTCAGGGCGTTGCCGATGAACTTGACGGCGCCACCGCTGGCCATCTGCGACCAGTTGATGCCTTGCTGATAACCATCCTTCAGCGTGACTTCGACAATGGTGGCTTCGATCAACACCTGGCGGCGCACCGAGTTGGCGACACGGTCGATGAACTCCTGGATGCGTTCGTGCTGGCGTTGGGTGGCACGTACCGTGATGACGCCACTTTCCGGGTTCATGATGACCGATGCGGCTTCCCGGAAAGTGTTGCGGCGGACGATGGATGTGCCGGCCGATTGACTGCTGGAATTCGGATTCGGATTGGCTTGCAGCGCCGAGGCCAAGGCTTGCCCAGCACGCTGACCCGTCATGGCCGGCAACGCAGCGGTGCCGGTTGCCGATTGCGCCGCATTCTGCTCGACGACCGTCTCGCTCGAACCTTCCGGCAGAATCTTGTCGGTTTCGCGCAAGATGTCCTTGATATTCTTTTCCAGCGAATCCCAGAAGTTATTGCGCGAAGTATTCTCGATGCGGGTGTTGGAAATGTTGCCGGCATTGCCACCGCCCGGCGCTGTGCCGCCACCGGAGGCGCCGGCGACGGTCGAAGTGCCCGTGGCGATCTGCGTATTGGTCGACACCGTGCCGGTGACGTTGCGCGCCAGATTGACGTAGTCCACCTTGTAATGCTTCAGGAAAGGCGAATCGGGCATGACCGCCAGATTGGGGCCGTCCAGTTCGAAGCGCATGTCGACTTGCTTGGCAATGCGCGCAAGCAGTTGCGGCAAGGTCTGGTCGATGGCGTTGAGGGTGACGTTGCCGCTGATGCCGGGGTGGATGTCCACATTGACCTTGGCATCGCGTGCCAGCGCGAACAGCAGGTCGCGGACCGGGACGTTGTTGACCACTACGCTGTAGGTTTCTGCCTTCGGCGCCGGCAGCGGTTTGGGCAGGGCCAGGGTGTTCAATACCGGAGCGGGAATGTTGCCGATCTGCTGGGGTGGCGTACTTTCGCTACTCAGGTGCCCCTTCAATGGCTCCTTCGGCTGGGGAGCGGTGCAGCCAGCCAGGGTGAGCATCAGAGCGCTCGCGCAGATGAAACCGATTTTCATCGGACTATGCCTTGTCTGAGGGGAGGGTCGCTAGGTGGCAAAAATGCTAACACGGGATGTGTGGCCTTGTCATATTTCGCTTGAAAAACTTAGCGTAATTTACTGACTTGTCGCGGAAAAGGTTGAATTGCCCGGATCGATTCCGGCAGGCTTTGCATCGCGGCAGCGGCCGCTTCGCGGCTTGGGTAATCGCCGTAGACGACGCCGACCCGATCGCGCCCCGAGCGGCTGGAGCGATAAACCCGAAGCTGGCTCGGGTCGAGCGCGGTCGTCGCCTGGGCGATGACACCTTCTATTTCGCCCGTACGTACGGCGTCTGTCGCGTGTAGTTGAATGAAATAATGCGTGCGCGGGGCGTTGACTATCCAGGTGTCGAATTGCCCCATATGTTGCCGGGTGAGCGGTCCGAACACCGGTTTGCCCGGAGTGTCGGAGCTGACCGGTGCGGGCGGTGCTTTTTCTTCGGAGGCCTTGCCAGCCGTGCTGGCGGGCTCGACGGAGGGCGATGGGGGCGATGTCTTGGGTAGGGCGAACAAGGCCAAGCTACCGAGTGCGGCCACCAGCAAGGCGCCGACGATTGCGCCGATCAGCGTTTGTCTGGCGATTGCTGGCGATTTCGGCTGCAGGGGGGTGAAGCGGGCGTCCTGTTCTGCGATTTTGATTTCCGCGCTGTCGACCTGGTGCGACCCGGTGGAGAAAGCGGCCAGCAGCGCCTTGTCGGCGAGAATATTGATGCGTCGCGACAGGCCCTGCGAAGCGTTGGCGATCTGCGCCAGAGCCTTGGGGGTGAAGGGCTGAGGACCGTGATAGCCGGCGGTGCGCAGGCGGAAGTCGATGTAGGCGCCGATATCCTCCGGCCTCAGCGGGGCTAGGATGAAATGCTGGGTGATCCGCTCGCGTAGCTGGCGCATGTCGGTCGCCGCCAGGCGTTCGTCCAACTCGGGTTGAGCGAAGAGGGCAATCTGCAGCAGCTTGTTGGCCTTCGATTCGAGGTTGGAGAGAAGGCGCAGTTCCTCCAGCGACTCGGCCGGCATGGCATGCGCCTCGTCGATCAGCAATACGACGCGCTTGCCTTCGGCGTAGCGTTCGATCAAGGCATCCTGCAGGGCGCGCATCAGCGAATGCGTGGCTTTGCCCTCGATGCTGATGCCCAGTTCGTCGGCGATGGCGCCGAGAATCTCGTCACGAGACAAGGAGGGGTTGGCCAGATAAAGCGTTTCCACATTGTCCGGCAGGCGTTCGAGCAGCATGCGGCAGAGCATGGTCTTGCCGCTACCGACTTCTCCTGTGACCTTGACGATACCTTCGTCCTGAGTGATGGCGTAGATCAGGGCATCCAGTGTCGGGCCGCGGTTGGCGCCGGTGAAGAAATAGTCGGTGTCCGGGGTGATGCGGAACGGTGGTTCGCGCAGGCCAAAGTGCTCGAGATAGAGGCTCATCGGCGATTCCTGCTTTCCATGCGATGGTACAAGGTGGTGCGGTTGATGCCCAAACGGCGGGCGGCCTGGCTCATGTTGCCGTTACTCAGTTCGATGGCGGCCTCAATGTAGGCTTGTTCCCAGGTTTCCAGTGTGGCGTCGAGGTTCAGGCTGGTGACGCTGGCCAAGTGGCGGCGCGCAGCGTGGCGGGCCAATTCGAGATCGTTGCCGAGCGGGCCGCCGAGGGCGTCGGGCGGCTGTTGGTCGGCGATATCGAGTTCCGCCTGCAATTGCTCGGCAGAAACGCTTTGTCCGGCATAGCGTGCGGTCAGGCGGATGACGATGTTGCGCAATTCGCGCACATTGCCGGGAAAAGCATAGTTCAGCCAAACAGTCGTGGCTTCCTTCGTGAGGGAGAAGGGCGGCGACCCGGCCTGCCGGGCATAGTGTTGCCGGAAATGTTCAAGCAGCAACTGGCGGTCGGTGCCGCGTTCGCGCAAAGGCGGTACGTTGACGGTGAACACGGTCAGGCGATGAAACAGGTCAGCGCGGAAACGTCCGGTCCGGGTTTCCTGGCGCAGGTCGCGGTTGGTCGCGGTGATGATGCGGGCGGTGGAAATGCGCGTTTGCGTTTCGCCGACCCGTTGGTACTCGCCGTTTTCCAGCACGCGTAGCAGCTTGGGTTGCAGATCGAGCGGGAGTTCGCCGATTTCGTCGAGAAACAGTGTGCCGCCGTCGGCGTCTTCGAAATACCCCGACTTGCTGCTGGCGGCGCCGGTAAACGCTCCCTTGGCGTAGCCGAACAGGGTCGGCTCGAGCAGGGTGGGCGAAATGGCGGCGCAATTGAGGGCCAGAAATGGCTTGTCCCGGCGCGAGGTCTGTCGGTGCAGATAGGCATGCGCAACGATGTCCTTGCCGCTGCCCGATTCGCCTTCGATCAAAACCGGGAAGTTGAGGTTGGCGTATTGGCCGAGCTGCAGGCGCAGGCGCTGCATGGGCAGGCTGTCGCCGATCAGGTCGTTACCGGCTTTGGTGCTGCTGTCTTCAAACTGGCGGGCTTCCTGCAGCAGCCTGGTCAGTTCGCCAGGGTCGCAGGGCTTGCCGACGAAATCGACTGCGCCAAGTGTGCGGGCGTGGCGGGCATTTTCCAGATCGCTTTGGCCGGACAGCACGATGATTTTCATCGCTGGTGCTGCCGTCAGCAGGTCGGAAATCAGCGCGAAGCCCTCGTCGGGGCGATGCGGCAAAGGGGGAAGGCCAAGATCGACCAGTGCCAGTTCCGGCGGGCAACGCAGTTGCCGCAATAATGCGATAGCCTGGTGGCGCGTTTGCGCGGTGACGATCTCGAAGTTTCCGGAAAGTGCAAAGCCGAGTGCGTCTAGAATCAGCGGATCATCGTCGACGATGAGCAACAAGGGCTTGGTGTCGGGCACGGCGCAACATCCCAGATGAAATTTGCTTAATTATATCTCTGTCAGTTTCAGGGTTTGCTTGGGGCTTCTGGTAAAATCGCCGGGTTTTTTGTTCTGGAAAAGCCTTTTGTCCGACGACATCCTGGTCGATATCGAAGACCTCCAATTCACCTATGACGGGCGGCCGGTGCTGCAGGGAATCAATATGAAGATTCCGCGCGGCAAGGTTGTGGCCATCATGGGCGGATCGGGCTGCGGCAAGACGACGCTGCTGCGTTGCATCGGCGGGCAGTTGCGCCCGACCGGCGGTCGCGTTCGCCTGGAGAAGCATCAGGTTTGCGGCATGTCGCGTCGCGAGTTGTACGATCTGCGCCGCCGCATGGGCATGTTGTTCCAGTTCGGCGCCTTGTTCACCGATATGTCGGTTTTCGACAATGTGGCCTTTCCGTTGCGCGAGCACACCGATCTCTCGGAGGAGATGATCCGCGATCTGGTGTTGATGAAGCTGGAGGCGGTAGGTTTGCGTGGGGCGCACAAGTTGATGCCGGGCGAACTGTCCGGCGGCATGGCGCGTCGTGTCGCGCTGGCGCGGGCCGTCGCGCTCGATCCGATGCTGATCATGTACGACGAGCCCTTCACGGGGCTTGATCCGATCGCACTGGGCGTCATCGGTCAGCTGATCCGCAAGCTGAATGACGCGCTGGGGGCGACTTCCATCATGGTGACCCACGACATTCACGAATCGCTGATGATCGTCGATTACATCTATTTCCTGAATGGCGGCAAGGTCGTGGCCGAGGGGACGCCGGACGAGATTCGTGCGTCCAAGGATCCGTTCGTGCATCAGTTTGTCTATGCCGAGGCTGACGGTCCGGTGCATTTCGATTACCCGGCGCCCTCGGCCAGTCAGGAATTCCTGGGCGGAGGTCGGGCTTGATCAATCCGCTAAACGTTCTGCGCAAACTCGGGCATGCGACGGTCGAGCGCATCTGGCGCCTGGGTTTCGCCGCCCGCTTTTTTGTCGCGATCCTGATGTATTCCGGAACCTCGTTCCGGCGCATCCATCTGACCTTGCGCGAGATTTTCTTCAGCGGCGTGCTGTCGCTGATCATCATTCTGGTATCCGGCTTGTTCGTTGGTCTGGTGCTCGGTCTGCAGGGCTATGAAATCCTGCAGCGCTTCGGTTCGACCGAAGCCTTGGGCACCCTGGTCGCTCTATCCTTGAGTCGTGAACTGGGGCCGGTATTGGCGGCCATCTTCTTCGCGTCGCGCGCCGGTACCTCGGTGACGGCCGAAATTGGCCTGATGAAGGCAACCGAGCAGTTGCGTGCCATGGACATGATGGCGGTCGATCCGATCGCCCGCGTCGTGGCCCCGCGTTTCTGGGGGGGCGTCATTGCCATGCCGTTGTTGGCGGCCATGTTCTCGGCCATGGGGGTTCTCGGGGGCTGGTTGATCGGCGTCGTTTTCATCGGTGTCGACGACGGTGCCTACTGGTCGCAGATGCAGGCCTCGGTCGAGTTTCGTTACGACATCTGGAACGGCGTCATCAAGAGCTTTGTCTTCGGTATTGCCGTCTCGCTGATCGCTGTTTTCGAAGGCTATGACTCACAGCCGACGGCCGAGGGTGTCTCGCGCGCCATTACGCGTACCGTTGTGACCTCGGTGCTGGTCGTGCTGGCGCTGGACTTTGTTTTAACTTCCTTCATGTTCCGGGGAGCCGCATGAATCGTTCCATGATGGACCTTTGGGTCGGGTGTTTCGTTGCCTTGGGTGGCGCTGCTTTGTTGTTCCTGGCGTTGCAAGTAAGCAACTTCTCGGGCAGCCGGATGTCCGAGACGTACGTGCTGCAAGCCAAGTTTGATAACATCGGGGGCCTGAAAGTGCGGGGGCCGGTGAAGAGTGCCGGGGTGGTCGTCGGGCGTATTTCCGATATCCGTTTCGATGCCGAGAGCTACGAGGCGGTGGTGACGATGCAGATCGACGGCCGTTATCGTTTCCCCAAGGATACTTTTGCCGCGATTTTCACGGCCGGTCTGCTCGGGGAGCAGTATGTCGGGCTGGATGCCGGCGGCAGCGAGAAGATGTTGCAGGGCGGGGACAAGATCGCCAAGACGCAGTCGGCGGTCGTTCTCGAAAAGTTGATCAGTCAGTTTCTTTTCAGCAAGGCAGCAGACGGACAGGATAAAAAATGACGGAAGCTTTGGGGGCTTTGAACTTGCGTAAGGTGCGTGGGCTGCTGGCGGCAGGGGTGCTGCTGTGCGCCGGATTGGCGGTTGGCGAGGAAAATCCGCGCGACCCCTACGAGGGCTTCAATCGCACCATGTTCACGGTCAATGAAGCGATCGACAAATACGCCGCCAAGCCGGTGGCGCAGGCCTACGATCATGCGGCGCCGTTGCCGGTGAAAGCCGGGGTTGGCAATTTCTTCGGCAATGTCGGCGATCTGTGGATTGGCGTGAATAGCGCGCTGCAAGGCAAGTTCTCCGATGCCGGTCTCGATCTGGCACGCCTGGCGATCAACTCGACCGTCGGTATCTTCGGTTTGTTCGATGTCGCCAGCGAACTCGGTCTGGAAAAGCACGACGAGGATTTCGGTCAGACCTTGGCGGTCTGGGGCGTCGGCGACGGTGGCTACCTGTTCTGGCCGGTGATCGGGCCGCGCACGATGCGCGATACCGGTGGCTGGGCCGTCGATTTCATGTTGGCCGATCCTGTGACTTACGTGCGTCCGTACGGCGTGCGCAACAGCGCGGTGGCTCTGCGCTTCGTCGATGTCCGGGCCAGCCTGCTGCCGGCCGACAAGGTGGTCGAGGAAGCTGCGCTCGACAAGTATGCTTATATTCGCGATGCCTACCTGCAGCGTCGCCGTAACCAGATTTACGATGGCCGCCCACCGCGGCTTGATGATTGATTCTCTGTTGAAACGATGATGAAAAAGCTGTTTGCCCTGTTTGCCGGACTCTTCCTGTCGGCTGCCGTCTTTGCCAATGACACGCCGGATGCGCTGGTTCAGCGCGTGACGGATGAGGTGCTGGATATTGTCCGCAAGGATAAGGAGATCCAGGGCGGCAATACGCAGAAGGCCATCGAACTGGTCGACAAGAAGGTCTTGCCCTACTTCAATTTCCAGCACATGACCGCCCTGGCGCTCGGCAAGGAATGGAAGAAGGCATCGCCGCAGCAGCAGACGCAGCTGACTGCTGAGTTCAAGACCCTGCTCGTGCGCACCTATTCGAATGCGCTGACCAGCTACAAGAACCAGAAGATCGTCTACAAGCCGTTCAAGATGGCCGACGGCGAAACCGATGTGCTGGTCCGTACCGAGATCCAGCAGCCGGGCGCCAAGCCGGTGCAACTCGATTACAGCCTGGAAAAACTGGATGGCAACTGGAAGGTGTACGACGTGGTCGTCGCCGGTATCAGCCTGGTCACCAACTATCGCGACCAGTTCAATCAGGAAGTTCGGGCCAACGGCATCGACGGTCTGATCGCCTCGATTGCCGCCAAGAACAAATCGCTGGAAGGCAATCTGGCCAAGGCGGAAAAGAAATGATCGAACGCGAGGCCGGGCGCCTGGTCGTCAAGGTGCCCATGGTGATGGCCAATGCGCGCGGCCTGCTCGATGCAGGCCGTTCTGCTTTGCAGCCGGGCGAGAATGTGGTCGATTTTTCTGCCGTCAGCGAGGCCGATTCGTCCGCCGTCGCCGTCATGCTTGGCTGGTTGCGGGCAGCGGCACTGCTGCGGTGCACGGTCAAATTTGCCCAAATTCCGGCCGGGGTGCGTTCGCTGGCCGAACTCTACGGTGTGGTTGATCTGCTGCCGCAGGCGTAAGCAGGATTCGCCGGAGCAATTGCCATGACCGCTGCCGTTTCCATTGTCGACGTCGTCAAGAATTTCGGTTCTCTGCGTGCGCTCGACGGCGTGTCGCTGGAGATCGAGCCGGGGGAGTTCTTCGGTCTGCTCGGTCCGAACGGCGCCGGCAAGACGACACTGATTTCCTCGTTGGCCGGTCTGGTTCGGCCGGACTCCGGCACGCTCAAGGTGTTGGGTCACGATGTGGTCAAGGATTTCCGTGAAGCGCGTCGCCGGCTCGGCGTCGTACCGCAGGAACTGGTCTTCGATCCCTTCTTCAACGTGCGCGAGACGCTGCGCATTCAGTCCGGTTACTTCGGTATTCGCAAGAACGACGACTGGATCGACGAAATCCTGGAAAACCTCGATCTGACCAGCAAGGCCAACGTCAATATGCGTCGCTTGTCGGGCGGCATGAAACGTCGCGTGCTAGTCGCCCAGGCGCTGGTGCACAAGCCGCCGGTCATCGTGCTCGACGAGCCGACGGCCGGTGTCGACGTCGAGTTGCGCCAGGGCTTGTGGCAATTCATCCGCCGCCTGAACAACGAAGGGCACACCATCATCCTGACCACGCATTACCTGGAAGAAGCCGAGGCGCTGTGTAATCGCATCGCGTTGATGAAGCAGGGCAAGGTCGTGGCGCTCGACACCACGGCCAACCTGATGGCGGCTTATCCAGGGGCTTCGCTGGAGGAGGTCTTTGTCAGGACCCTGCAATCATGATCGGCTTCCTGACCCTGTTCGAAAAGGAATTCCTGCGCTTCTGGAAGGTCAGCTTCCAGACCGTTGCCGCGCCGGTGCTGACGGCCTTGCTCTACCTGCTGATCTTCGGTCATGTGCTGGATGAGCATGTGCAGGTGCATGGCGTGCGCTATACCAGCTTCCTGATTCCCGGTCTGGTGATGATGCAGGTCTTGCAGAATGCTTTCGCCAATTCATCGTCCAGTCTGATTCAGGCCAAGATCACCGGGTCCATCGTTTTCGTGTTGCTGCCGCCGATTCCCTACAGCGCCTTCTTCGCCGCCTACGTGCTGGCCGCCGTCGTGCGCGGTTTGCTGGTGGGCGTGGGCGTGCTGGCGGCGACCGTGTGGTTTGCCGAACTGAAGGTGGCGGCGCCGATCTGGATTCTCGTTTTCTCGATGCTGGGTGGGGCGCTGTTCGCCGCGGCCGGCATGATCGCCGGCATCTGGTCCGAAAAATTCGATCAATTGGCCGCTTTCCAGAACTTTTTGATCATGCCGCTGACTATGTTGTCCGGCGTTTTCTATTCAATTCACTCTTTGCCCACATTCTGGCAAGGGGTGTCGCATTACAATCCCGTTTTTTACATGATCGATGGCTTCCGCTATGGCTTTTTCGGCGTCTCCGACGTGCCGCCCGAAACCAGCCTGGCTGTAGTCGTCGCCTGCTTCGTGGCAGTAACGTGGCTGACGCTGCGGCTGCTCAAGCAGGGTTGGAAGCTTAGAGCCTGAACACGATGCACCCCGAAGAAATCAAGCAACTCATCCTCGCCGGCATGGCCTGCGACTATCTCGAACTGGACGGCGACGGCCAGCATTTTCAGGCCATCGTGGTCAGCCGCGAGTTCGAGGGCAAGAACCGGGTGCAACGCCAGCAGCGCGTTTACCAGACCCTGCAAGCCAAACTGGCGACCGGCGAACTGCATGCCCTGTCGTTCAAGACCCTGACCCCGGAAGAATGGAGCGCACAACGTGGATAAGCTGTTGATTCAGGGCGGAAGCGTCCTTTCGGGTGAAGTCGCCATGTCCGGCGCCAAGAATGCGGCGCTGCCCATCCTGTGCGCTTCGCTGCTGACGGCCGAGCCGCTGCACTTCACCAATGTGCCGCACCTCAACGATATTTCCACCATGCTGCGCCTGTTGGGTGACATGGGCGTTGGTGTGACCATGGACGGCATCGACGGCATCGTGCTCAACGGTGGCGGCCTGAACAATCCGGTGGCTTCCTACGACATGGTGAAGACCATGCGCGCCTCCATCCTCGTGCTCGGCCCGCTGGTCGCCCGTTGTGGCGAAGCCCGCGTGTCGCTGCCCGGCGGCTGCGCCATCGGGGCGCGCCCGGTCGATCAGCACATCAAGGGTCTGCAGGCCATGGGGGCCGACATCAAGGTCGAGCAGGGCTACGTGCATGCCAAGGCCAGCCGCCTGAAGGGCGCGCGCATCTGTACCGACATGGTCACCGTGACCGGCACCGAGAACCTGATGATGGCCGCCTGTCTGGCCGAGGGCGAGACGATCATCGAAAACGCCGCGCGCGAGCCGGAAGTGGTCGATCTGGCCAATTGCCTGGTCAGCATGGGCGCGCGCATTTCCGGCGCCGGCACCGACGTCATACGCATCCAGGGGGTCGAGAAACTGCACGGCGCCGAGCATTCGATCATGCCGGACCGCATCGAGACCGGCACCTACCTGTGCGCCGCAGCGGCGACCGGTGGCGATGTCCGCCTGCTGAAAACCTCGGCGGCCTACCTCGACACCGTGGTCGACAAGCTGATGGACGCCGGTTGCGACATCACTGTCGAACGCGATGCCATCCGCCTCAAGGCGCCGCAGCGCCTGAAGGCGGTCAGCCTGCGCACGGCGCCTTATCCGGCCTTCCCGACCGACATGCAGGCCCAGTTCATGGCCATCAACTGCGTGGCCGATGGCGTGGCGACCATCCGCGAGACCATCTTCGAAAACCGCTTCATGCATGTGAACGAGCTGATGCGTTTGGGCGCCAACATCCAGATCGAAGGCAACAACGCCATCGTACGCGGTGTCGAGCGTCTGGAGGGGGCCACGGTCATGGCGACCGATTTGCGCGCCTCGGCCTCGCTGGTCATTGCCGGTCTAGTGGCCCAGGGCGAAACCCTGGTCGATCGCATCTATCACCTCGACCGCGGCTACGAACGGATCGAGGAAAAGCTGGCCAAGCTCGGCGCCAGCGTCAAGCGCGTTCGTTGATCCCGCGCCGGCCGGGCGAGCCCGGCTGCTGCGGTGCACCAGCAAAAATAGGCAAAAATGCCTATGCCACCGGTTGTCAGGCAGGGCAGCGCACGCCGATAATCGATACTCCATTTCAATAACAACGGAGAAGAGATCGATGTTGCGTAGAACCTTCATTGCCGCAGCCGTCGCTGCCACCCTGCTGGCGCCGGCCGCTCAGGCCCAGACCTACCGTGCCGAATACCGTCTCTCCACCACGCTGGGCCCCGCCTTCCCGTGGGGCCAGGCCGGCGAGCGCTGGATCGAGCTGGTCAAGGAAAAGACCCAGGGCCGCATCAACATCAAGCTCTACTCCGGCAATTCGCTGGTCGGCGGCGAGCAGACGCGCGAATTCACCGCGATCCGCCAGGGCGTCATCGACATGTCGATCGGCTCGACCATCAACTGGTCGCCGCAGATCAAGGAACTCAATCTATTTTCGATGCCCTTCCTGATGCCGGACTACAAGGCAATCGATGCGCTGACGCAGGGCGAGGTCGGCAAGGATCTGTTTGCCGTGCTGGAAAAGAAGGGCGACGTGATTCCGCTGGCCTGGGGTGAGAACGGTTTCCGTGAAATGTCCAATTCCAAGCGCGCCATCGCCTCGCCGGCCGACATGAAGGGCATGAAGTTCCGCGTCGTCGGCTCGCCGCTCTATAACGAAACCTTCAGCGCACTGGGTGCCAACCCGACCCAGATGAGCTGGGCCGATGCCCAACCAGCGCTGGCTTCGGGTGCCGTCGATGGCCAGGAAAACCCGCTGTCGGTCTTCGTCGCCGCCAAGCTGCCGACGGTCGGCCAGAAGTACCTGACGCTGTGGCATTACGTCGCCGATCCGCTGATCTTCGTGGTCAACAAGCAAGTGTGGAACAGCTGGACACCGGCCGATCGCGAAGCCGTCCGTCAGGCTGCGCTGCAAGCCGGACGCGAGAATGTCGAGAAGGCGCGCAAGGGCATTGCCGGTAACGACAACGCAGTGCTCAAGCAGATCGAAGCCTCCGGCGTCACGGTGACCCAACTGACGCCGGCGCAACGCGATGCTTTTGTGCAGGCGACCCGCCCGGTCTACGACAAGTGGGCCAAGACCATCGGCACCGATCTGGTCAAGAAAGCCGAAGCCTCCATCGCCAAGCGCTGATTCCTTCCTGATGCCACGCAGCCGGCCGGTGGCGTGGCTTTTTTGTTTTTTCGCATCCCATGTCCGATTCCGACAAGCAAGCCGCCGGCGATAAATTCACGCTCGGCGCCGTCGAGCGCTTCCTGATGGCCGCCTCGATGGGCATCCTTTGCCTGCTGACCATGGCCAATGTGCTGGTCCGTTACTTCACCGATATTTCTTTTGCGTTCACCGAGGAAATCTCGGTGGCGCTGCTCGTCGTGATGACCTTGGTCGGCGCCTCGCACGCCTTCGTGACCAATCATCACATCGCCATCGAATACCTGGTCGAACGGAAACCGGCGATCAAGGCAGCGGCCTATCGTTTTTCACTTTCCTGCAGTCTGCTGATGTTCGCTCTGCTGGCCTGGTACGGCAGCCGCATGGCTTGGGATGACTACAATTTCGAGGTCACGTCGCCATCGCTCGGCGTGCCGCAATGGTGGTACACCGTGTGGCTGCCTCTGCTATCGGCTCTGGTTGTCCTGCGCGTGCTGGTATTGCTCCTGCGGAGGAAGTCAGCATGATGGATTGGCTCCTGTTCGGCGTTTTTGCCCTGTTGATGTTCGCCGGTGTGCCGATTGCCGTGGCCATGGGTTTGGCTGGAGTGGCGGTGGTCGCCGTCGCCGACTTCGGCATGCTCTCCTTGCCGACCAACGTCTATACCGGCATCGCCAAGTACCCGCTGATGGCGATCCCGGTCTTCGTCATTGCCGGCCTGATTTTCGAGCGGGCTGGGGTGGCCGCGGGTATTGTGCGCTTCGCCTCGGCGCTGGTCGGGCAGCGCAAGGGCAGCCTGGCCATCGTGGCCATTCTGGTGGCGATGATCATGGGCGGCATTTCCGGCTCGGGGCCGGCCGATTCGGCCGCCGTCGGTGCGGTCATGTTGCCGTCGATGATCAAGGCCGGCTATCCGCGAGCTTTCACGGCTTCGGTGATCGGGGCCGCTGGCTCGACCGGCATCCTGATTCCGCCGTCCATCGCCTTCGTGATCTACAGCCTGCTGGTTCCGGCCGCCTCGGTGCCGGCACTGTTCGCGGGCGGCATCGTTCCGGGTATTCTGGTTGGTGTGTCGCTGATTCTGATGGCCTGGTGGCTGTCGGTACGCAATGGCTTCGAAGCGGAGGCGACCGAGGTGCGTCCACCTTTCTGGCAAAGCTTGAAGGAGGCCGGATGGGGGCTCGCGGCGCCGGTCATCATCCTGGGAGGCATGCGCTCGGGGGCATTCACGCCGACTGAAGCCGCCGTCGTTGCAGTGTTCTACGGTATCTTCGTCGGTACGGTGATTTATCGGCAGCTCGCTTGGCGCGACATCTACAAGGTGTTTGTCGAGTCGGCCGAAATTTCCTCGGTGATCATGATCATCGTCGCCCTGGCCAGCGTCTTCGCGTGGGCGAGCAGTACCTTGAGCACCTTCGATCGCCTCGCCCAGGCCGTGCTCGGCACCGGTCTGTCGGAAACCGGCATGCTGCTGACCATTCAGGCGCTGTTGCTGGTCGCCGGCATGTTCCTCGATGCCATTTCCATCTACTTCATCTTCCTGCCTCTGCTGCTGCCGATTGCGACGCACTTCCAGTGGGATCTGGTGTGGTTCGGCGTGATCATCACGATGAATCTGGCGTTGGGTCAGTTCACGCCGCCGATGGGAGTGAATTTGATGGTGACCAGTCGAATGGCGGGTATTTCGATGGATGCCACGGTCGGCTGGGTATTGTGGATGGTGCTGGCGATGGGGGCGACGGTGCTCCTGGTCACCTTCGTGCCCGATCTGGCCTTGTGGCTGCCGCGCCATCTGGGTTACCTGTAGCCAACTTCAATCGCGCCGATAGCCCCGCTGGCGAGCGGGGTTGTCGGTGCTTGCGGTAAAATGCGGTCTTTGCATTCAGGCTGTCTGACCGTGACGACCATCACCATCGCCCTGTCCAAGGGCCGCATCTTCGACGAAACCCTGCCGCTGCTGGCCGCCGCCGGTATCGTCCCGACCGAAAATCCGGAAACTTCGCGCAAGCTGATCATCGAAACCAATCAGCCGAACGTGCGCGTCGTCATCGTCCGTGCCACCGACGTGCCGACCTACGTGCAATACGGCGCGGCCGACATTGGCGTGGCTGGCAAGGATGTGCTGATCGAGCACGGCGGCGAAGGTCTGTACGCGCCGCTCGATCTCAAGATCGCCAAGTGCCGCATGATGGTCGCCGTGCCGGAAGGCTTCGACTACGCCAATGCCGTGCGCCAGGGTGCCCGCCTGAAGGTCGCCTCGAAATACACCAAGACGGCACGCGAGCATTTCGCCAGCAAGGGGGTGCACGTGGATCTGATCAAGCTCTACGGCTCGATGGAACTGGCGCCGCTGGCCGGCCTGTCGGATGCCATCGTCGATCTGGTGTCGACGGGCGGTACCTTGAAGGCCAACAAGCTGGTCGCTGTCGAGCACATCATGGACATATCGAGCCGTCTGGTGGTTAACCAGGCCTCGCTCAAGGTCAAGCGCGAAACCCTGCAGCCGATCATCGACGCCTTTGCCCAGGCGGTGGAGAAATAACATGACGATCGCCATCCAGCGTCTGTCGACCAAGGACGCCGACTTCCTGTCCCAGCTCAAGACGCTGCTCGCCTTCGAAGCAGCAGCCGACGAGAACATCGAGCGCACTGTCGCCAATATCCTGGCCGACGTGAAGACGCGCGGCGATGCGGCGCTGATCGAATACACCAACAAGTTCGATCGCCTGAGCGCCAAGGCCATGGTCGATCTCGAGTTGCGCAAGGACGAACTGCAAGCCGCGCTCGATGGCCTGCCTTCTGATCGCCGTGCGGCGCTGGAAGCAGCGGCCAACCGCATCAAGGCCTACCACGAACGCCAGAAAATGGCCGGTTGGTCCTATACCGAGGCCGACGGCACCATGCTCGGCCAGATGATCACGCCGCTCGACCGCGTCGGCCTCTACGTGCCGGGCGGCAAGGCGGCCTATCCGTCATCGGTGCTGATGAACGCGATTCCGGCCAAGGTTGCCGGCGTCAAGGAGTTGATCATGGTTGTGCCGACGCCGGGTGGCGAGCATAACCAGCTGGTGCTGGCGGCCGCCTGTCTGGCCGGCGTCGATCGCGTGTTCACCATGGGCGGCGCGCAAGCCGTCGGCGCGCTGGCCTATGGCACGCAGACCGTGCCGCAGGTCGACAAGATCGTCGGCCCGGGTAATGCCTATGTCGCCACCGCCAAGCGCCGCGTCTTCGGCATCGTCGGCATCGACATGGTGGCCGGCCCGTCGGAAATCCTCGTGGTGTCGGATGGCTCGGGCAACCCGGACTGGGTAGCGATGGATCTGTTCTCGCAGGCCGAGCACGACGAACTGGCGCAGTCGATCCTGATCTGCACCGACGCCGGCTTCATCGAGCGCGTCCAGGCCAGCATCGAGAAGCTGCTGCCGACCATGCCGCGCCAGGAAGTGATCCGCACTTCGCTGACCAATCGCGGCGCCTTCATTCTGGTGCGCGACATGGACGAAGCGGTGGCCATCGCCAACCGCGTTGCGCCGGAGCACCTGGAACTGGCGCTGGATAATCCGGACCCGTGGGTCGAGAAGATTCACCACGCCGGCGCCATCTTTATCGGCCACTACACCTCGGAATCGCTCGGCGACTACTGCGCCGGCCCGAATCACGTGCTGCCGACTTCCGGTTCGGCCCGCTTCTCGTCGCCGCTCGGTGTTTACGACTTCCAGAAGCGCACCAGCCTGATCAAGGTCTCCAAAGCCGGCGCACAGACGCTGGGCAAGATCGCCTCGACGCTGGCGCAAGGTGAGGGCCTGCCGGCGCACGCCAAGTCGGCTGAGTTCCGGCTGGAAAACTGAGAAAAAGCGTTGTCCACCGCAGCAACGCCTGAATCCCCAAGCCGCCCGGACCTCCGGGCGCTTTTTTTGGGGTTTTCGTCGGTCGGCCTGTCCGGCTTCGGCGGCGTGCTGCCCTTCGCCCGGCGCATGCTGGTCGAGGAAAAGCGCTGGATGACGGCCGAAGAATTCAACGCTCAGCTCGGCCTCTGCCAGTTCCTGCCCGGGCCGAACGTGGTCAATCTGGCGGTGGTTGTCGGCAAGCGTTACCAGGGCCTGCTCGGCGCCATCGTCGCGCCGGTCGGTTTGCTCGCCGGGCCGCTGGTCATCGTCTTGCTGCTGGCGCTACTCTACGACGCCTACGGCAGCCTGCCGCAGGCGCAGAGCATGTTGCGCGGCATCGCGGCGGTCGGTTGCGGCCTGCTCTTCGCCATGGCCTGGCGCATGGGCATGGCGATCAAGGACAAGGCAGCTTTCCTGCCCTTCACGGTGCTGGTGGTCGCCGCCATTGCCTGGCTGCGCTGGCCCATGCCGTGGGTGATGGTCGGCGGGCTGCTGCTGTCGGGGGGCGTGGCCTATTGGAAGTTGGGGCGCAAATGATCGTCGTCCAGCTTTTCCTCGAATTCGCGCTCTTGTCCTTCGTTGCTTTCGGCGGTGCGACCGCCTTGCTGCCGGAAATGCACCGCGTCGTCGTGGAAAACCACCATTGGCTGAACGACACCACGTTTACGAATCTCTACGCCATCGCCCAAGCTGCGCCAGGGCCGAATGTGCTGGTCGTGACACTGATCGGCTGGGAGATCGCCGGGCTGGCCGGCGCGCTGGCGACAACGCTGGCCATGTGCCTGCCGATGAGCGTGTTGATCTACCTGCTGATCGACCGCTGGGAGAGCTTTGCTGGCAAACGCTGGCAGAAGGCGGTGAGTCTCGGCGTCTCGCCGCTTGCCGTGGGGCTGATTTTTTCCGGCGCGACGCTGATCGCGCAGGCCGCCCAATTTGGCTCGGCGGCGTGGGCTCTGGTGACCGCCACGGTCGTCGCCAACCTGCGCAGCAAGCTGCATCCGCTATGGCTCATCGCCGTCGGCGCGGCGCTGGGCTTGGCCGGGCTGATCTGATTTTTGCCCATTTTGGGCAGTGCACCGCAGCGGTTGCCAGTTCGGCGATAGTGCGGGTCAGTTTCCTTCGTAAGGATTGACCAGCCCGCCGATCACTTCCTGAAAGACGGCGCGAATCTGGTGTTCCTCGCACTCCATCAGCAGCGCATCCTCGAAGGCGTCCTGCGCCATCTGGCGCAGTTCTTCGAGGTTCTCGCGCAGCACCTTGATCTTCTCGGTGCAGGCGACAATGCTGCCGTCCGGGCGTTTCCAGACGATGTCGCGGTCGTTCAAGCCAGAATCTCGCGCAACGCGGCGACCAGTGCTTGGCATTCTTCGTCGGTACCGATCGTGATGCGCAGAAACTGGTCGATGCGCGGCAGCTTGAAGTGGCGCACGATGATGCTGCGTTCGCGCAGCGCCTTGGCCAATTCGGCGGCATCGCGTTGCGGATGGCGGGCGAAGATGAAGTTGGCGGCTGACGGCAATACCTCGAAGCCGAGGCTGGCGAGGTCAGCGGTCAGCGTGTCGCGGGTGGCGATCACCTTGTTGCAGCACTGGATGAAGTGGGCTTCGTCCTCGATGGCGGCGACGGCGGCGACGATGGCCAGGCGGTCGAGCGGGTAGGAGTTGAAGCTGTTCTTGACGCGTTCCAGCGCTTCGATCAGGTCTGGATGGCCGACCGCGAAGCCAACGCGCAAGCCGGCTAGCGAGCGCGACTTGGACAGGGTGTGCACGACGAGCAGGTTGTCGTAACGGTCGACCAGCGAAATCGCCGTCTCGCCGCCGAAATCGACGTAGGCTTCATCGACCACGACGGCGGCGTCCGGATTGGCCTTGAGCATCTGTTCGATGGCGGCCAACGGCAGCAGGCGCCCGGTCGGGGCATTCGGATTGGGGAAGATGATGCCGCCGCACTGCTCGCCGTTCCAGGTCTGGCCGCAATAGTCGTCGGGATTGATGGTGAAATCCTCGGCCAGCGGCACCTGGATGTAGGGCACGCCGTACAGGCCGCAATACACCGGGTAGAAGCTGTAGCTGATGTCCGGGAACAGGATGGGCGCTTCGTGCTTGAGCAAGGCCATGAAGACATGGGCCAGCACCTCGTCCGAGCCGTTGCCGACGAAGACCTGCGCCGTCGTCACGCCATGGCGCTTGGCGATGGCTGATTTGAGCAGATCGGCATTGGGGTCCGGGTAGAGGCGCAGGCGCGCCGCGTCGCCACCGAGTTCCGCCTGGATCGCCGCCAATGCCTTGGGCGAAGGCGGATAGGGGTTCTCGTTGGTATTGAGCTTGATCAGGTTGGCGATCTTGGGCTGCTCGCCCGGCACGTAGGGGGTGAGGTCGCGGACGACCTTGCTCCAGAAACGACTCATGGGGTTTTCACGAAAGGCGTAAAAGTAGGCTGAAATGGTATCATGGCCTCCCGATTCAACGTTTTACAGTGCCAAGCCATGCGGCAAGCCGAAGTTACCCGTAACACCCTCGAGACGCAGATCACCGTGCGTCTCAACCTCGATGGCACCGGTCAGGGCAAGTTCGCCACCGGCGTGCCTTTCCTCGATCACATGCTCGACCAGATTGCCCGCCATGGCCTGATCGACCTCGATGTCGACGCCAAGGGCGACCTGCACATCGATGCGCATCACACCGTCGAGGATATCGGCATCACGCTCGGCCAGGCGCTGGCCAAGGCCTGGGGCGACAAGAAGGGCCTGACCCGTTACGGCCATAGCTACGTGCCGCTCGACGAGGCGTTGTCGCGTGTCGTGATCGATCTGTCCGGTCGTCCCGGTCTCGAATTGAACGTTGAGTTCACGCGCGCCATGATCGGTGCTTTCGATGTCGATCTGGTTTCCGAATTTTTCCACGGCCTGGTCAACCACGCCGGCATGACGCTGCACATCGACAACCTGCGCGGCAAGAATGCTCACCACCAGGCCGAGACGGTCTTCAAGGCCTTCGGTCGCGCCCTGCGCATGGCGGTGACGCCTGATCAGCGCATGGCCGGCGCCATGCCGTCCACCAAGGGTACGCTCTGATCATGGCTGGCAACACGATTGCCGTGATCGACTACGGCATGGGCAACCTGCGCTCGGTGTCGAAGGCGCTGGAGCACGTGTCCGATGGCAAGCCGGTAGTGGTGACGGCCGATCCGGCCGTGGTCGCTGCTGCCGAACGGGTCGTCTTTCCCGGCCAAGGAGCCATGCCGGATTGCATGCGCGAATTGGATGCGCGCGGATTGCGCGGTGCGGTACTGCAAGCGGCCAAGGACAAACCGTTTCTTGGCATCTGTGTTGGCGAGCAAATGTTGTTCGAGCATTCTGACGAAGGTAATGTGCCGGCCCTGGGGGTCTTTCCAGGCAATGTCGTGCGCTTTCCCGACGACAAGATGGTGCTGGCCGACGGCGAGCGCCTGAAGGTGCCGCATATGGGCTGGAACGAGGTATGCCAGAACGATCACGCCCTGTGGCAGGGGATCGACGACTGCGCTCGCTTCTATTTCGTACACAGCTATTTCGTGCAGCCGACCGAGCTCGATCTGGTGATGGGAACGTGCACCTATGGCGTCCCCTTTACCTGTGCAGTGGGCCGGGATAATATCTTCGCGGTCCAATTCCACCCCGAGAAAAGCGCTCGCGACGGCTTGCAACTCCTGAAAAACTTTGTCGAGTGGCGTCCTTAATTCGCTCCTGTCGAATTTCTTTTCCGCAAAATTCCCATGCTGATTATTCCTGCGATTGATTTGAAGGACGGGCAATGTGTCCGTTTGAAGCAGGGCCTGATGGAACAGGCCACCGTTTTCTCTGAAAGCCCGGCTGAACAAGCCCGCCATTGGCTGGCACAGGGCGCGCGTCGCCTGCATCTGGTCGATCTCAATGGCGCTTTCGCCGGCAAGCCGAAGAACGCTGCGGCTATCAAGGCCATCCTGGCTGAGGTTGGCGACGAGATTCCCGTCCAGTTGGGCGGCGGCATCCGCGACCTCGATACCATCGAGGCCTGTCTGGACGGCGGTTTGTCCTACGTCATTATCGGCACGGCTGCGGTCAAGAATCCCGGTTTCCTGCACGACGCCTGCACCGCCTTCCCCGGCCACATCATCGTCGGCCTGGATGCCAAGGACGGTAAGGTGGCGACCGACGGCTGGTCCAAGCTGACCGGTCACGATGTCGTCGATCTCGGCAAGAAGTTCGAGGATTACGGCGTCGAGTCGATTATCTACACCGATATCGGCCGTGACGGCATGTTGTCCGGCATCAATATCGAAGCCACCGTGCGCCTGGCGCAGGCGCTGACCATCCCAGTCATCGCTTCCGGCGGTCTGTCCAATCTCGACGATATTCGCAATCTGTGCAGCGTCGAGGGCGAGGGGGTTATCGGTACCATTGCCGGGCGTGCCATCTACGACGGTTCGCTCGACTTCGCGGCAGCGCAAAAGCTGGCCGACGAGCTGGGCGCCTGATGCTCGCCAAACGCATCATTCCCTGTCTTGACGTCACGGCGGGCCGCGTCGTCAAGGGGACCAATTTCGTCGATCTGCGCGATGCCGGCGACCCGATCGAGATCGCTCGCCGTTATGACGAGCAGGGCGCCGATGAGGTGACCTTTCTCGATATCACGGCTTCGAGCGATCAGCGCGACATCATCCTGCACATCGTCGAAGCCTGCGCCGAGCAGGTTTTCATTCCGCTGACCGTGGGCGGCGGCGTGCGCAAGGTGGAGGATGTTCGCCGCCTGCTCAACGCCGGGGCCGACAAGGTGTCGATGAATACCGCGGCGGTGCAGAACCCCGATCTTGTTTTCGATGCCTCATCCAAGGTCGGCTCGCAGTGCATCGTCGTTGCCATCGACGCCAAGCAGGTCGCGCCGGGCAAGTGGCATGTGTTTACGCACGGCGGTCGCAACGACACCGGGCTGGACGCCATCGAATGGGCCAAGAAGGTCGAGTCGCTCGGCGCCGGGGAAATCCTGCTGACCAGCATGGATCGCGACGGCACCAAGAACGGTTTCGATCTCGCGCTGACCCGTGGCGTGTCCGATGCAGTGCGGATTCCGGTTATCGCCTCGGGTGGTGTCGGCAATCTGCAACATCTGGCCGACGGCGTGACCGAAGGCCGCGCCGATGCCGTGCTGGCCGCTTCCATTTTCCACTTCGGTGAATACACCGTGCGTCAGGCCAAGGAGTACATGGCGGCGCGCGGCATCGAAGTGCGCCTCTAATTCATCATGGCCGATCTCGACAACGCGCTGCCCTGGCTGGATGCCCTCAAGTGGGACCCCGACGGCATGATTCCCGCCATCGCGCAGGATGAAGCCGGGCGTGTCGTGATGTTCGCCTACATGAATCGCGAGTCGCTTCAGGAAACGGTGAAATGCGGCAACGCGGTATACTGGTCGCGTTCGCGCAAGCGTCTGTGGCGCAAAGGTGAGGAATCGGGTCACTTCCAGAAAGTGAAGTCCATCCGTACCGATTGCGACGGCGACGTCCTGCTGTTGAGCATCGAGCAGGTGGGCGGCATTGCTTGCCACACCGGCCGCGAGAGTTGTTTCTTCAATGAATTGCACGGGGAAAACTGGGTTCCCGTCGATCCGGTTCTGAAAGACCCGAAGGAAATCTACAAATGAGTACGCATGACATCCTGCATCGTCTCTCCGAGACTCTGGCTTCGCGCAAACATGCCGATCCGGAAAAGTCCTACACGGCCAAGCTGTTCTCGGAAGGCCCGGATTCCATCCTGAAGAAAATCGGCGAGGAATGTGCCGAGTTGATCATGGCCGGCAAGGAAGGCAAGCGTCTGAAGATCGTCTGGGAGTCGACCGACGTCATCTATCACGTCCTCGTCCTGCTGGCCTTCTACGATCTGGGTATCGAAGACGTGTCGCAGGAAATGCGCCGTCGTGAAGGCATCTCCGGCATCGACGAAAAGGCGGCTCGGGGCCAGAACAAGTGAGCGACTGCATTTTCTGCAAGATCGTCGAGGGCAAGATTCCGTCGTCCAAGGTGTACGAGGACGACGATATCCTGGCCTTCAAGGATATCCAGCCGGCCCGTCCCGTTCATATTCTCGTCATCCCGAAGAAGCATATTACTTCGCTGGCGACGGTGACGCCGGAAGATACCCCGGTGCTGGGCAAGATGCTGGCCAAGGCCAACGAAATTGCGGTGGCTCAAGGTAGCCCGGACGGTTTCCGCGTCATCATCAACACGGGCGTGATCGGCCAGCAGGAAGTACCGCATTTGCACGCACACATCGTGGGCGGACCGGAACCGGTCGGTCCCATGCTCAAACGTATTTAAGTTTCAGGAGACACTCATGGGCAGCTTTTCCATTTGGCACTGGCTGATCGTTCTGGTCATCGTCATGTTGATCTTCGGTACCAAGAAACTGCGCAATATCGGCCAGGATCTGGGGGGCGCGGTCAAGGGCTTCAAGGATGGCATGAAGGACGCCAATGCCGAGAAGCCGGCCGATGCACCGCAACAGCAGGTGAGCGGTCAGACCATCGACGTCGAGGTCAAGGAAAAGACCAAGTCGTGATTTTTCGGGCGGCAATGTGCTCGCCCGAAGTTCAAGTTGAGTTCAGATGTTCGATATCGGCTTTTCCGAGTTGTTGGTGATCGGCGTCGTTGCGCTGGTCGTCATTGGTCCCGAGCGCCTGCCCAAGGTGGCGCGTACGCTCGGCCATTTGCTGGGGCGTGCCCAGCGTTACGTCAATGATGTCAAGGCCGACATCAACCGGGAAATGCAGCTCGACGAGTTGAAGAAACTCCAGTCGCAGGTTGCCGAGTCGGCACGTACGCTGGAAGACTCGGTGCGTCAGGAGTACGAGACGGCGCGCAGCGCCGTCGAGGCGCCGGCTCAGGAAGCGGTGGCTGAATTGAATAATGCGACCAACCAGTTGGCGGCCGAGGCCGAGCAACTGAAGACGGCGGCAACGCCGGACAAGCCTGCCGTATGAGCGATAGTCACGAAGAGTCCTTTATTTCCCATCTGGTTGAGTTGCGCGACCGTTTGTTGCGCAGCCTGATCGCCGTCGGCGTCGTCTTCGGCATCCTCTGCTTCTATCCCGGTCCGGGAAATATCTACGACTTGCTGGCGGCACCGCTGACCCAGGCGCTGCCGGAAGGCACCAAGATGGTCGCGATCGGCGTCATTACCCCGTTCATGGTGCCGCTGAAGGTGACCGGCATGGTCGCTTTTGTCCTGGCGCTGCCCTTCGTGCTCTTCCAGGCGTGGGCTTTCATTGCGCCGGGGCTCTATGACCACGAGAAACGGCTCGGGATTCCGCTGATCATTTCAAGCACGCTGCTCTTCATGGCCGGCATGGCTTTCTGTTACTTCTTCGTGTTCGGCCAGGTGTTTCACTTCATCGCTGGCTTTGCGCCGAAGAGCATTACGCCGGCGCCGGATATCGAGGCCTATCTGTCCTTCGTGATGACCATGTTCCTGGCCTTCGGCATCGCTTTCGAGGTGCCCGTTGCCCTCGTGGTGCTGGTCAAGCTGGGCGTGGTCACTGTCGAGAAGCTCAAGGAATGGCGCTCCTACTTTATCGTGGCAGCCTTCGTCGTTGCCGCCGTGGTAACGCCGCCTGACGTCGTTTCACAACTGGCGCTGGCCATTCCGATGTGCCTGCTTTACGAACTGGGCATCCTGGCGGCGCGTCTGGTCTCGAATCCACGCAAAGCGGAGACTGCTGCGGTGCACGACGAAAATTCGGCAAAAATGGATGCCGAGATGGACGCAGCGGAAGCCGAGTTCCGCAAACTCTCCGGCGACTGATCAGGTCGGTTTGCGTTCGGGGCCGGGAACGGTTTCGTAACGGCCGGCCACTTTCCCTTCGGCGAACCACCAGAGCGTTCCCGGTGGCATCGCTTCCCATGCTTCGTTATCGGTCAGCGGCGCGGTTGCGATCACCGCGACGCGGTCGTCCGGTGTCGTCACATCGCTGAAATCGACCGTCACGTCCTGGTCCATCAGATGGGCCTGGGTGAAAGGCGCCTGGCGGACGATGTGGCTGAGCCGTGTCGAGGCGTGCGCGAACAGGCTATCGCCTTGCGAGAGCAGGAAATTGAACTCGCCGTGGCCGGCGATCTCCAGCGTCAGGTCACGAATGGCGGCAAAGAGCGTCTCTTGAGCCGGCATGCGATCGCCGAAACGCCGACGCAATTCCTGCAATAACCAACAGAAGGCCCGTTCGCTGTCGGTCAGGCCGACCGGCAGGAAGCTGCCGTCGAGGGCCGGAGCGAAGTCGATCAGGTTGCCGTTGTGGGCGAAGATCCAGTAACGACCCCATAGTTCGCGAATGAACGGATGGGTGTTCTCCAGTCCGACCGAGCCTTGGGTCGCCTTGCGGATATGGGCGATGACGTTGGTCGAGCGGATCGGGTAATGGCGGACCAGTTCGGCGATCGGCGAGGTGCTGGATGGCAGCGGGTCGAGAAAAAGGCGGGTGCCTTTGCCCTCGAAGAAGGCAATGCCCCAGCCGTCCGAATGCACGTCGGTCGCGCCGCCGCGGGCCTGAAAACCAGTGAACGAAAAGCAAATATCGGTCGGTACGTTGCAATTCATGCCCAGGAGCTGGCACACGGTGCTTACTCCCGTTCGGCGCGCAGGGCCGGGCGTTTGCCGATGCGGATGTTCAGTTCGACGATGCTCTTGTCGCGGCGCAGACGGAAGGCGGCGCGTTCTTCCGGGGTCAGCGCGGCGATCAGGTCGAGCATGACCTGCGGGTCCTTGACGGCCTTGCCATTGACGGCCAACAGCACGTCGCCCGGTTTGACGCCGGAGCTGTCGGCCGGGCTGCCGCGCACGACGCCAGCGATCAGAGCACCTTCGGTATCCGGCAAGCCGAAGGACTCGGCCAGTTCTGGAGTGATTTCCTGGGCCTCGACGCCGATCCAGCCGCGCGTCACCGCGCCGTGGCGAATGATCTGTTCCATGATGCTACGCGCGCTGGAAACAGGGATGGCGAAGCCGATACCGAGCGATCCGCCAGTGCGCGAATAGATCGCGGTGTTGATGCCGACCAGATTGCCATGCACGTCGACCAGCGCGCCGCCCGAATTGCCCGGATTGATGGCGGCGTCGGTCTGAATGAAGTTCTCGAAGGTGTTGATGCCGAGGTGGGAGCGCCCCAGCGCGGATACGATGCCCATGGTCACCGTCTGACCGACGCCGAAGGGATTGCCGATGGCTAGCACTACGTCGCCGACGCGCAGGTTGTCCATCTGGCCGAAGGTGATCGCCGGCAGCTTGTCGGCCTTGATCTGCAGGATGGCGAGATCGGACTCAGGGTCGCTACCGACGACCTTGGCCTTGTAGGTCTTGCCGTCGTTGAGCGAGATCTGGATATCGGCAGCGCCTTCGATGACGTGGAAGTTGGTCAAGATGTAGCCGTTGGGGCTGACGATGACCCCGGAGCCGAGGCCGGAGTTGCGTTGTGGGGTCGAATCCGGGCGCTCACCGAAAAAATGGCGGAAGATCGGGTCGTCGAACAATGGATGACGCTGCATCTTGATTTCCTGCGTCGTGTAGATATGCACGACAGAGGGCAGCGCGGAACGGGCGGCATCGCGGAAAGAGCCGGTGGCATGGGCTTCTTCGGCACCGGTCGCGGGGGCTTCCTGGAGCGGTATGATCGCCGGGCGCTGGCCTATCCATTCCGGTTTCAGCGTGGTCAGCACGAACAGGATGGCAACCGCAACGGTCACCGTTTGTGCAAAAATCAGCCACAACCTGTGCATGGAAAAATCTCAATGAAGCGTGAAGAATTGGTCGGCTATCTGGATAGATTGCTGGAACCCGGAAAGTTCCGGGATTATTGCCCAAACGGTCTGCAAGTGGAAGGACGGAGCGAGGTTCGCCGCCTCGTGGCAGGCGTGACGGCCAGCCAGGCCTTGCTCGATGCTGCGGTGTACTGCGATGCGGATGCAATTTTGGTCCATCATGGCTACTTCTGGCGCGGAGAGGACGGCCGTATTACCGGCATCCGCCGGCAGCGCCTGGGCACCTTGCTACAGCGTGAGATCAATCTGATCGCCTACCATCTGCCGCTCGATGCCCATCCGGAATTCGGCAATAACGCTCAGTTGGCCAAGCATTTTGGTTGGCAACCCGAAGGCCGCTTCGGTGAACAGGATATCGCCTGGCATGGCCGCTTGACCGAAGAGGCTCCGCTCGGCGTGGTCGTCGAGGGCATGGCGACAGTCCTCGGGCGGCAACCGCTAACGATCGGCGACGAGACGCGGCCGATTCGGCGAGTGGCCTGGTGCTCGGGTGGGGCGCAGGGGTATTTCGAGCAGGCCATTGCGCTTGGCGTCGATCTTTACGTTTCCGGCGAAATCTCCGAACAGACAGTCCATCTGGCGCGGGAGAGCGGCGTCGCCTACCTGGCGGCAGGGCATCATGCGACCGAGCGATATGGCGTCAAGGCCGTGGCCGACCATTTAGCGGCGACCTTCGGCCTCGACTGCCGTTTCGTCGATATCGACAATCCCGTTTAAGCCGGCCGCTGAAGACCGTAACCGACTTCCAGTACGCGTATCAGCAACGCGATTTCCTCTACTACCTCAAGCGGAAAGCCTGAGCGCTGCCCGGCCCGGTTGTCATGCGTCAGTTCGAAGAGGTAGTCGAGGCATTCTTGCGTGCCCCAACTATGCGAAGTGCGCCAGACGATGTGCGCGTAATCCTCGAGCGACTTGAGGCCGGACACTGGTGAGACATTCTCTTCCCAGGCAGGAATGTTGACGTTGAACTTCGGGCGCATCTTGGCGGCGAGCGAATCGAACTCTTCGCGCATGTCGCCGCGTCGGTAGAGGTCGAGCAGCATGCTCCACGGCCGGATGTTGTCCGGGCTGCTTTCTTCGATATGTAGGGCCAGGGTGTCGGCGGCGCCGCGCAGGCGACCGAAGGACAGCATGATCTCGGCTAGTTCAAGCACCGAATTGTCGTCGTTCAAATTGATGTCGACTTCGCTGACCTGAGCCTGGCTAAAGCCGGAGTGGGTGCTGTCCAGCGCGGTATCCACGTTTGCAGCCGGCGGCAAGGTCGGTGGGGCTGGCGGTATCGAATCGGCCGCTTTCGGCACCGCCGGCGGCCGCACCTGCACCTCCTGACGGTAGCCGCCGACGAAGGCGAGCGGTGCCTCTTCCTCGGCCGTATGTTCCTTGCGTCGAGCGAGGAAGCTGGCCAAGCCGACGGCGATGGCGCCGCCGCCCAGGGCGCTGAGCAAAAGTTCCAGCCAGTTGCCGCCATCGGACTTGTCGTTGGCCAAAGTCGAGGCGGTTTGCACTGCTGGCGTTTGTGCCGGAGCGACTTGTGCCGCCTGGGCTTGCACCTGTTGCAGTTTTTGTTGGGCTTCGATGGTCTGCGCGGCCAGCGTCAGTGCCGCGTTCATCTTGTCGATTTCCTGATTGAGTTGCTGGATGGTGTTTTCCAGCTTGGCCATCCGTTCTTCCACTTCAAGCAGAGAGCCTTGCGCTGATGCCCGCTTTTCCACAGGTTTGGCCACCTCGTCGGCTGCTCCAAGCAGAAGGCGATCGCCGCCCTTGTCGGCACTTGGGGCAACTGCGGGACGGGCCTTGGCTGGCTTGGGCTTGGGGGGCGGTGCTGCCGGCGTCGGGCGGCTTTCGCCGATGCTGCTCTCGATGCTTTCCTCGCGCTCGGCCGCGACGCGTTGCTGGCGGTCGGGAATGCGTACGATCGTTCCCTCGGCCAGCAACTGTTCCGGTGCAACGCCCGGGTTTGCCCGCTTCATGGCGTTCAGCATGCGGCGCTGTTGGGCCAGACTGCCGGGAGCCTGGGCCTCGGCAATGCTTTCCAGGGTCTCGCCCTGACGAGCGACCACATCGCGGTACTTGGCGCCGCCCCGTTTGGTGTTGGCGACGGCGGCCGTGGGGGGAGCGACCTCTGGGGCATCGGCCAGCATCAACGGCGCTGAGGGCATCAGCACGTAGTCGCGTTGCAGATCGATGCCGCAGGCGGCCTGCACGGCGATCATGAAGACTGGTTCGGCAACCGGTTTGGTGCCGGTCAGGATCAGGCGCAGACCGTTGCCGTCACGTACCAGTCGAGTCCTGGCGCTAGTGACGACCGGCAGGTCGGCGCCGCGAACCGGGGCCAGCGAAAAACAGGCGGTGTCGAAACTTTCGCCGGGGCCGGCAAGCAGTGGAATTTCAGCGCGCAGGGGCTCGCCGACCCGCGAGTGCAAGGTAATTTCACCAAGGCCGGCCGCGTGCGAGAAACAGGGGAGGAGGGCTGCACACAGGATGCTAAGACGAAACGTTCTGGGGCTCATGGTGCTATCCGTTCGGGGAGTTTCAGCTGGGGATATATGGCAAAAATACTACCATGGGATTTATGAAAAATGATAGCGCTTGCCTGCCACCTGAACAGTGAAATATTGCACACTACTGATCCTGATCAACTCCTGGCTTAGGTTTCACTCATGGATTTCGTCTTCCCACCCCATCCCGCCGCTTCCTTGCCTATCGTCGCTTCGGCCCAGCGTTTTCCGGTGCGGCGAATTTTCTGCGTCGGCCGTAATTACGCTGACCATGCGCGCGAGATGGGGGCGCTCGAACAAGCCGAGGGGCGCGAGCCGCCGTTCTTCTTCAGCAAGCCGGGCGATGCGCTGGTCGGCGGTCTGGGCCGGGTCGAGGTGGCGTATCCGCCGCAGACCGCCAACCTGCACCATGAAATCGAGTTGGTCGTGGCGCTGGGCGCTGGTGGGGCGAATGTTGCGGTGGACGCGGCAAAAAGCCTGATTTTCGGCTACGCCGTCGGCCTGGATTTGACCCGTCGCGACTTGCAGGCGCGGGCCAAGGAAAAGGGGCATCCCTGGGATATGGGCAAGGGTTTCGACCAGTCGGCGGTGGCGGGGGCTATCGCGCCCGCCAGCCAGTGCGGTCATCCGGATAGCGGACGCATCTGGCTGACGGTCAATGGCGAAACACGCCAGGATGGCGACCTGAACGCGATGATGTGGAAGGTGCCGGAGATCATCGCCAACCTCTCCACCCTGGTCAGGCTGGAGGCTGGCGATCTGATCTATACCGGCACGCCAGCCGGCGTCGGGCCACTGGTGCGCGGCGACGAGTTGGTGGCTGGCATCGACGGCGTTGGCTCGCTGCGCGCCGGAATCGTTTGACGGTTTACTTCGGGCGCTTGTCGATGACGCGTTTGGCCTTGCCGATCGAGCGCTCGACACCGCCCACCTCGACCACCTCGATGCGGGCCGAGATGCCGATGTAGGACTTGATGTGGTGTTGCAGGTCGTGCGCCACGAATTCTTTCTCCGCTCCGCTGGCGAACTGGAACTCCGGCTTCATTTCGACATTGACCTTGATCGAGTCGAGATGGCCGTCGCGCGTCACTTCGAGAACATAATGCGGCGACAGTTTCGGCTGCTTGAGGATCAGTTCCTCGATCTGCGACGGGAAGACGTTGACGCCGCGGATGATCAGCATGTCGTCCGAACGTCCGGTGATCTTGCCGATGCGGCGCATGCTGCGGGCGGTCGGTGCCAGTAGCCGGGTCAGATCGCGCGTGCGGTAGCGGATGACCGGCATGGCTTCCTTGGTCAGCGAAGTGAACACTAACTCACCCTGGCTGCCTTCGGGCAGCACTTCGCCGGTATTGGGGTCGATGATTTCGGGGTAGAAGTGGTCTTCCCAGATCACCGGGCCGTCCTTGGTCTCGGCGCATTCGTTGGCGACGCCGGGGCCGATGACTTCGGATAAACCATAGATATCGATGGCATCGATACCGAAGGCGTTTTCGATTTCACCGCGCATGGCGTCGGTCCACGGCTCGGCACCATGAATACCGATGCGCAGGTTGGTGCCGCGCGGATCAATGCCCTGGCGACGGAATTCGTCGGCGATGTTGAGCATGTAGGACGGGGTGACCATGATGATGCTTGGCTGGAAGTCGCAGATCAGCTGGACCTGCTTCTCGGTTTGCCCGCCGGACATCGGAATCACGGTGCAGCCGAGTTTCTCGGCGCCATAGTGGGCACCCAGGCCGCCGGTGAACAGGCCGTAGCCGTAGGCAACATGGACAATGTCGCCGGCGCGGCCGCCCGAGGCGTAGATCGAGCGGGCGATCAGGTCGGCCCAGGTATCGATGTCTTTCTGCGTGTAGCCGACGACGGTTGGCTTGCCGGTCGTCCCACTGGAAGCGTGGATGCGGACGACTTTCTCGCGCGGCGTGGCGAACAGGCCGTAGGGGTAGTTGTCGCGCAAATCCTGCTTTGTCGTGAACGGAAACTTGGCGAGATCGGCGAGCGTCTTGAAATCGTCGGGATGGACGCCGGCGGCGTCGAACTTGGCGCGATAGTGCGGCACGTTGTCGTAGACGTGATTGAGCGTCCATTTCAGGCGCTCGACCTGTAGCGCAGCGATTTCATCGCGGCTGGCATTTTCTATGGCGTGAAGGCCTTTATTCATTTTCAACTCCCTTCTGAACCGCTCATTTTGTAACTGTCATTTTCCAGGCTAGTTGAGCCAGATCAATTTTGGCCATTTTTGCCGGTGCACCGCAGCAGGCATGCGAAAATCGCCGGCTATGTTGCTAACTGCCATGCGCGGCCTGCTGGCCCATGCCTTTCCCATCTTCATCGCCCAGATTGCCTCGGTCGGCATGATGGTGGTCGATACCGCGGTGCTCGGCCACGTCAGCCCGGAGGATCTGGCGGCGGTTGCGATCGGCGGTGGCATCCACGTTTCGGTGGTATTTGCCCTGGTCGGCATCGTGCAGGCCGTCGCGCCCATGGTTGCCCATCTGCACGGCGCCCGCCAGGAGGCTGATGTTGTCGAGGTTTTGCAGCAAGGCCTGGTGTTGGCCTTGCTGCTCAGTCTGCCGGGTATTGCGATCCTGCGTCATCCCGATTTCGTCATGGGCATGGCCGGGATGGACGGCGCAGTTGCCGCCAAGGTTCGGGATTACCTTTCATTGCTGGCTTGGGCCTTGCCGGCTGCGCTGTGCTACCGGACTTTCTACGCTTTTTTCAACGCCATGGGCAAACCGCGGGTGTTGATGCTGATCGGTCTGGTCGCCTTGGCTGTGCATGGTGTGTTGGCCTGGGGTCTGGCTGCCGCGGGCTGGGCTGGAGAGCCGCTGGGCGTGCTGGGGTGTGCCTGGTCCAACCTGCTGATTGGTTGGGCGGCTTGTCTGGCCGCCTTGCTCTATATGCTGCTTGGACCGTTTCGCCATCTGGGGCTTTTCGAACGCTGGCATGCACCGCGTTGGCCACTGTGGCGAGAAATGCTGCGTCTCGGTCTGCCGATGGGTTTTTCCAACCTGGTCGAAATTACTGCTTTCACGCTGGTTGCGCTCTTTGTGGCCGAACTCGGAGCTTCGGTGGTGGCCGGGCACCGCATCGTCGCCAACCTGTCGGCGCTGACCTACATGGTGCCGCTGTCCTTGGGTATTGCCACCATGTCAGCCGTCGGCCAGGCGCTCGGTGCCCGGGATATGCGTGCGGCGCATGCCAACGTTCGCGCCGGCATGGTGCTGGCCGGGCTGATTTCCTGCCTGCTCGGTCTGACGCTCTGGCTGGCCGCCGAACCCTTGGTGGCGACCTACACCGATGCGCCAGAAGTGCGGGCCGTCGCCCTTGGCCTGATCGGCTATGTCGCGGTCTATCAGTTCTTCGACGCGCTGCAGACCATTGCCGGCCATGTCTTGCGCGCCTACCGGATTACTTTCGTGCCGATGCTGCTGCAGACTTTCTGCTTCTGGGGCGTCGGCCTCGCCGGTGGCGCCTGGCTGTGTTATCGCTGGTCGCCGCCGCTGGGCGCAGCCGGTTTCTGGCTGGCGGCAGTGTTGAGTCTGGTCTTCGTTGCCGCCACGTTGCTGCCGCTGCTGCGCAAGGCAATGCAAGTCACGGAATCGACTCTGTAATTATGAATTTTGGCCTGAAAACATTTTTTCCGTCTGTGGTAAGATTTTGAGTTCTAGACGGTATAACCGGGTGGGGTCGGGGGAAATACGGCTACCGCTCATTGCTCGCAACTCAACTAAACGCAAGGAAAGCGCATGAAAATTCACGAATATCAGGGCAAGCAAATCCTGAAGAAATTCGGCGTCACCGTTCCGCGCGGGATCTTCTGCCAGTCCGTCGATGAAGCGGTCAAGGCGGCTGAAGAACTCGGCGGCAAGGTCTGGGTGGTCAAGGCCCAGATTCACGCCGGTGGCCGTGGCAAGGGTGGTGGCGTCAAGGTCGCAACCTCGCTCGAGAAAGTGCGCGAATACGCCGGCCAGATCCTCGGCATGCAGTTGGTCACGCACCAGACCGGTCCGGAAGGCCAGAAGGTTCGTCGCCTGCTGATCGAAGAAGGCGCCGACATCAAGCACGAATACTACGTTGCCGCGCTGACCGATCGTGCCACCCAGTCCGTCGCCATGATGGCTTCGTACGAAGGCGGTATGGACATCGAGGAAGTCGCCCACAAGACCCCGGAAAAGATCGTCAAGGTCTTCGTCAACCCGCTGGTCGGCCTGACCGACGAGCAAGCCCTGACCCTGGCCAAGGGCATGGGCATGAACGAAGCCTCCATCCCGCAGTGTGTCGATACGCTGAAGAAGCTGTACACCTGCTACATGGAAACCGACGCTTCGCTGGCTGAAATCAACCCGCTGATCCACGAAGGCGACGGCACCGTCAAGGCGCTGGATGCCAAGTTCAACTTCGACTCCAACGCCCTGTTCCGCCAGCCGGAAATCGTCGCCATGCGCGACCTGGACGAAGAAGATGCCGACGAAATCGAAGCTTCCAAGTTCGACCTGGCTTACATCTCCCTCGACGGCAACATCGGCTGTCTGGTGAACGGTGCCGGTCTGGCCATGGCCACCATGGACACCATCAAGCTGTTCGGCGCCGAGCCGGCCAACTTCCTGGACGTCGGCGGCGGCGCCACGACCGAGAAGGTCACCGAAGCCTTCAAGATCATGCTCAAGAACCCGAAGGTCAAGGGCATTCTGGTTAACATCTTCGGCGGCATCATGCGCTGCGACACCATCGCCACCGGCGTGGTCGCTGCGGCCAAGGAAACCCACCTTTCCGTGCCGCTGGTCGTCCGTATGAAGGGCACCAACGAAGATCTCGGCAAGCAGATCCTGAAGGATTCCGGTCTGCCCATCATCTCTGCCGATTCCATGGCTGAAGCCGCCACCAAGATCGTCGAAGCGGTCAAGTAAGGAGCCACCGAATGTCTATTCTGATCAACAAGAACACCCGGATCATCACCCAGGGTATCACCGGCAAGACCGGCCAGTTCCACACGGAAAAGTGCCAGGAATACGCAAACGGTAAGGAATGCTTCGTCGCCGGCGTGAACCCGAAGAAGGCTGGCGAAAAGATTTTCGACATCCCCATCTACGGTTCCGTCAAGGAAGCCGCTGCTGAAACTGGCGCCACCGTTTCCGTCATCTACGTGCCGCCCGCTGGTGCAGCCGCTGCGATCTGGGAAGCTGTCGAAGCCGACCTCGATCTGGCCATCTGCATCACCGAAGGCATCCCCGTCCGCGACATGCTGATGGTGCGCAACAAGATGAAGGAAAAGGAAGCCAAGGGCGGCAAGAAGACCCTGCTGCTCGGCCCGAACTGCCCTGGCCTGATCACCCCGGACGAAGTGAAGATCGGCATCATGCCGGGTCACATCCACCGCAAGGGTCGTATCGGCGTCGTTTCCCGTTCCGGCACCCTGACCTACGAAGCCGTCGGTCAGCTGACCGAACTGGGCCTCGGCCAGTCTTCCGCTGTCGGTATCGGTGGTGACCCGATCAACGGTCTGAAGCACATCGACGTCATGAAGATGTTCAACGACGATCCGGATACCGACGCCGTCATCATGATCGGCGAAATCGGCGGTCCGGACGAAGCCGAAGCTGCTCAGTGGTGCAAGGCCAACATGAAGAAGCCGATCGTCGGCTTCATCGCTGGCGTCACCGCTCCGGCCGGCAAGCGTATGGGCCACGCTGGCGCCCTGATCTCCGGCGGTGCCGACACTGCCGATGCCAAGCTCGCCATCATGGAAGAGTGTGGCTTCAAGGTGACGCGTAACCCGTCCGAAATGGCCAAGCTGCTCAAGGCCATGCTGTAAAATTCGAGCTTAGCTCAACCCAAAAAGGCGGGCCGCGAGCCCGCCTTTTTCTTTGCCTGATTTTCATGGAATTCGACCTTTCCTCTGCTGCCTTCTGGGTGGCCGTCGGCCAGATCATCCTGATCGACATCGTCCTGTCCGGCGACAACGCCGTGGTGATTGCGCTCGCCTGCCGTAACCTGTCGCCGGAACAGCGCAAGAAAGGGATTTTCTGGGGCGTGGCCGGTGCGGTATCGCTCCGTGTCGTGCTGACCACGTTTGCTGCGCTGGTGATGAATCTGCCCTGGCTGAAGTTCGTCGGCGGCCTGTTGCTGGTGTGGATCGCCGTCAAGTTGATGCTGCCGGAGGACGAGGACGGCCATGACATCCAGTCGTCCGAGCATCTGTGGGGGGCGGTGAAGACCATCGTCGTCGCCGATTTCGTGATGAGCCTGGATAACGTCATTGCCGTGGCCGGTGCGGCCCACGGCAGCCTGGCGCTACTGCTCTTCGGGTTAGCGGTCAGTATTCCGCTGATCGTCTGGTCCAGCCAGTTGATCATGCACTGGATGGAGCGTTTTCCGGCCATTGTCCTGCTCGGTGCCGGCTTGCTTGGCTATGTCTCCGGCCAGATGTTGCTAACCGATCCCGGCTTGTTGGCCTTGTTGCCGCCTCTGCCAGAGTGGTCCGGCAAGGTGGCTGGCGCAGTTGGTGCGGTATTGGTCGTTGCCGTCGGGCGTTGGCTCGAGCAGCGCATCCTGGCCAAACAGGATGTCACGATTGTCTAAGGAGTTCTGCCCATGACCCTCTTTCTTTCCGAAGCCGACGTCAAACAGTTGCTGACCGTCGACATGGCGCTCGAGGCCGTCGAGTCGGCGCACCGCGATCTATCGCTCGGTCAGGCGATCGACATGCCGCGGGCGCGCAGCCGTCTACCGCAGACCGTGCTGCATATTCTCCAGGGGGCGCTGCCAGCGCAAGGTGTCCTGGGCTACAAGGCCTATACCAGTAACAAGTCGGGCAACCGCTTTCTGGTCCATCTGTTCGATGCGGCGACCGGGCTGCACAAGGCGGTGATCGAGGCAGATTATCTTGGCATGATCCGTACCGGTGCCGTCAGCGGTGTGGCGGCCAAGTGGCTGGCCCGGCCCGATGCAACGGTGGCCGGGGTGTTCGGTTCCGGCTGGCAGGCCGAAGGGCATGTGCGCGCCATCTGCGAGGCCTTGCCGCTGGAGTGCGTCAAGGTCTTCGGGCGCAAGGCTGATAAGTTGCGCGACTTCTGTGCCCGCATGAGCGAAGTGACGGGGACGACGGTGGTTCCGGCTGTCAGCGCGGAAGATGCGGTGCGTGGCAGCGATCTGGTCGGCACGGTGACGACGGCGGCGCAGCCGCTGTTCGATGCGGAGTGGCTGGAGCCGGGCGCACATGTCAATGCTGCCGGTTCGAACGCCTTGATCCGCCAGGAATTGTCGGAAGCGGCGATTCGCAAGTGCGAGCTGATCACGGTCGACTCGGTGCCGACCGCCTTGGCCGAAGCTGGCGATCTGTTGCCGCTGTTCGAAAAGGGCAGGCTGCATCCGCGCCAGCTGGTCGAGTTGGGCGAGGTCATCATCGGCCGTCATCCTGGGCGGGCGTCGGCCGAGCAGATTACGCTGTTCGAATCGCAGGGCATGGCCATTCAGGATCTTGCCGTCGCCTTGCGTGTGTTGGCGGCGGCGCAGGCGGTAGGTGTCGGGCGGGAAATTCCGCTCGTCTGAGCACGTGCCGAAATCGGTCGTAGCGCGCTACACTGCACGTATTCGCAGCTTTCCGGGTGGTCAGGGGGTTATGTGAGACTGGACGAGGCCTTGCTGGTCGCGGTGCAAACCGATCGGGGTTTGCTGCGCCCGAATAACGAGGACTCGATCTTCGTCGATGCGGTGCAGGGTCTGGCTATCCTGGCCGACGGCATGGGCGGCTACAACGGAGGCGAGGTGGCCAGCAACATGACCACGACGCTGCTCGCCGCCAATCTCGGGGCCTTGATCCCGGCCTGCTTTTCCGACGAAATGGCAGGTGCACCGCAGGAATTGGTGCGGCAGCATATCGAAAGCCAAGTGGCGAATGCCAATTACGCCGTGTTCAGTACTGCGCTGAACGACCCGCGCCTGCTTGGCATGGGAACGACCCTCTTGTTGGTCTGGCTCTACGATAACCGGATGAGTGTCGCCCATATCGGCGACTCGCGCCTTTATCGTTTGCGTGACAAGGCATTTCAGCAGCTCACCAGAGACCATACGGTTTTGCAGGAGCAGCTTGATAATGGCATGATTACCGCGGAGGAAGCGCATTTCGTGGTGCAGCGGAGTCTTTTGACGCGGGCTCTTGGGGTCGAGCCCGAGGTCGAGGTCGAAATACACGAGCACGACGTACGCGAAGGCGATGTTCTTCTGCTTTGTTCCGATGGTTTGTACGACATGGTGGACGACGAGGGTATCGCGATTGCTTTGCGCGCCTTCGGTGACAACGTGTCTGCCGCAGCGGGACATCTGGTCGAGATGGCGAACCAGGCTGGCGGGCGGGACAATATTTCGGTCGTGGTTATCAAGGTCAAGGGCGATTTTTCGATGTCCTCGGGCTGGTGGCGCAAGCTGCTGGCCGGGAACAGATAGCACAGGGAAAACAACAAGATGGCGAAGCTGGTTCTTTCGATGGACGGTTTGGTGTTGAAGGAAATTCCGCTCAACAAGGAACGTCTGACCATCGGGCGCAAGCCGCACAACGACATCCAGATCGACAACCTGGCGATTTCCGGCGAGCACGCCGTGGTCGTCACGATCCTCAAAGATTCCTTCCTGGAGGACCTGAACAGCACCAATGGCACCTTGGTCAATGGCCAGGCGATCAAGAAACATATCCTGCGCAACAACGATATCGTCGAGTTGGGCAAGTACAAGCTGAAATACATGGTCGAGCCGGCAGGTGCAGCGGGAATTGAGCCGGAGAAATATGCGGCGCCGCCGCTGGCCAAGTCGGCCGACGATCTGCAATTGGCACCCACCGGTTCGCCGCGGCGCTCCAATATTGGCGTGGCGAGCAATCCAGGAGTCGCAGTGCCTGCCGCGGCTGTCCAGCTGCTCAATGGTCCGAATGCCGGCAAGGAGCTTGAGCTGACCAAGACCCTGACGACGCTTGGCAAGCCGGGGCTGCAAGTGGCTGTCATTGCCAAGCGGCCGAACGGCTATTACATCACCCATGTCGAGGGGGCGAACTTCCCCGTAGTGAACGGCCAGCCGCTGGATGCGCAGGCGCGTGCGCTGAGCGATCACGACGTGATCGAGATCGCTGGCGTCAAGATGGAATTTTTCCTGAAAGGCTGACCGCAAGGTCGGCACGGCGTGAAAAAACACTGGGTCCGTTTCGTCGTCGGCACGCTTTGCGTACTGGTGGCGCTCGGGCATGCGGCGGGCTACTGGCGCATTCCCTTCGTCTCCATGCTGGACGCCTACCTGTACGACGTCCGTGTCCGCCTGACCATGCCGGATACGGTCGATACCAGCGTGATCATCGTTGATATCGACGAAAAGAGTCTGGAGGAGGTCGGGCGCTGGCCCTGGGGGCGGAATGTCGTCGCCGAGTTGGTGCGCCGTTTGGTCGACGACTACCAGGCGGCGGTGGTCGGTTTCGACGTCGTTTTTGCCGAGCCCGATCATAGTTCCGGGCTGGCGGCCCTGGAAGCTGCCGGACGCGGCGCGATGCGCGACGATCCTGGATTCCAGACGCTGCTCGAACGTTGGCGCAAGGATCTCGACTACGACCGTAACTTCGCCGAGGTCTTGCGCAATCGGCCGGTCGTACTGGGCTACTATTTCTCCAACAGCGAGATGCGCACAGGCGCTCTGCCTGCTCCAGTGTTTCCGGCTTCGACCCTGGCCGATCAGGGGTTGCCGCTCGCCGGCTGGCGTGGCTTTGGCGGCAACTTGCCGCAGCTATTGTCGGCCAACGGAAAGGCCGGACATATCAATCCGCTGGTGGACTTCGACGGAGTTTTTCGTCGCGTACCGATGATTGTCGAGTATGGCGGCGAATACTACGACGCCTTGTCGCTAGCCGTCGTACGCGAATTGCTGGGCAAGGGGCGTGTGGTGCCGGGGATTCCCGATCCGAATGCCGGTATCGAATGGTTGGACGTGATCGGCGAGCGCGGTGCCTTGCGCGTACCGGTCGATCGGTATGTCGCGGCACTGGTGCCCTATCGCGGCTATGAGCATAGCTTTCCCTACGTTGCTGCGGTGGACGTGTTGAAAGGCCGAATTTCCAAAGATCTCTTTCAAGGCAAGGTGGTGTTGGTCGGCACGACCGCGCCCGGCCTGATGGATTTGCGTTCGACGCCGGTCGGAGCGGTCTACCCTGGAGTCGAAGTGCATGCCAACCTGATCGCGGGCATGCTGAATGGCGAGGTCAAGGAGAAACCGGGCTACGTGCTGGCTGTCCAGGTGTTGCAAATGCTGCTATTCGGCAGCGTGTTGGCGCTCGCCTTGCCGCTGTTGTCGCCGGTGCGGGCAACCCTGCTGACTGTTGGTGTGCTGCTGCTCATCGCCCTGATCGATTTTTTCGTGTGGAGCGAAGGCGGGCTGGTCTTGCCTGTGGCAGCGGAGTTGCTGCTGGTCGTGGTCTTGTTCGCTTTCAACATGTCCTGGGGTTATTTCGTCGAGTCGCATTCGAAGCGGCGCTTCGCCGAGTTGTTCGGCCAGTATGTGCCGCCCGAACTGGTGGACGAAATGGCGCGCAATCCCGAGGAATACAGCATGGAAGGGCGGAGCGAGGAGCTGACCGTGCTGTTTGCCGATATCCGCGGCTTCACAACGATTTCCGAAGGGATGTCGGCGCGCGATCTGGCGCATATGATGAACGTGTATCTCGATGCGATGACGGCAGTCATCCGCCGCGAGCGCGGCACCTTGGATAAATACATCGGCGACGCCATCATGGCCTTCTGGGGGGCACCGGTCGCCGAGCCGGCGCATGCCCGTCATGCCGTGCTAGCTGCCCTGGCCATGCAAAGGGGCGTGCAGGAGCTGAAGCCGAGGCTGGCGGCACAGGGTTGGCCGGAGCTGACCATCGGCATCGGCATCAATACCGGCCAGATGGTCGTCGGCGACATGGGCTCCTCGCTGCGCAAGGCGTATACGGTGATTGGCGATGCGGTCAATCTGGCGTCACGCCTGGAGGGCATCACCAAGACCTATGGTGTCGGCATCGTTGTCGGCCAGGCGACCAAGGATCAGGCCACGGATGTCGTCTTCCGCGAACTCGACCGTGTGCGCGTCAAGGGGAAGGATGAGCCGGTCGCCATCTATGAACCGATCGGTCTAAGCAACGAAATTTCCGGCGATCAACTCGTTTTGATCGAACAATGGCATGACGCACTCCGCTTTTATCGCGAACGTGAATGGAATAAGGCCGAGCAGCAGATATACAATCTGCTTCAGTGTCAGCCCGACTGCCGTCTGTATGCGCTGTATGCCGAGAGGATCGCCGCGTTGCGCGAGAATCCGCCAGACGAACCGTGGGATGGCGTAACCAGCTATCAGACCAAATAGACATGAAGCTACGCGTACTGGGTTGTAGTGGAGGCATTGGCGGTCGAAACCAGCGGACGACATCCTTTCTGCTCGACCACGACATCCTGATCGATGCGGGCACCGGGGCGGCCGACTTGTCGATCGCCGAACTCGCCATGGTCGATCATGTCTTTCTGACGCATGCGCACCTCGATCACATCGTTTCCTTGCCTCTATTGATCGATACGGTGGCCGACCGTCGGCAGAAACCCCTGGTCGTGCATGCCACCCAGGCCGTTCTGACCATTTTGCGCAATCACGTGTTCAATTGGGCGGTCTGGCCGGATTTCTCCGAGTTGCCCAGTCCGGAAAATCCATTCCTGCGTTTTGAGGTGCTGAAAGTGGGAGAGCCGGTGCTCGTTGGCGCCAGGCAGATCACCGCCTTGCCGGTCGAGCATACGGTGCCCGCCGTTGGCTATTGCCTCGACTCCGGCCAATCCAGCCTGGTTTTTTCGGGCGATACCGGACCCTGTGCCGCCTTCTGGCGTGCAGTCAATCGCATCGGCAACCTGCGCCACCTGATCATCGAATGCGCTTTCTCCAATCGCGAAGAAAAACTGGCGATCAGTTCCAAGCATCTCTGTCCGCGCATGTTGGCTGCTGAGCTGCAGCGTCTGGAGCGGGATTGTGAAATCCACATCACGCATCTCAAGCCGGGGCAGATCGAACTGACCATGGAAGAAATCGAGGCCTCACTGGGGGATTACCAGCCGAGGATGTTGCAGAACAACCAGATCATCGAGTTCTGAGATGTCCTTGAGCCCCGAACGACTCAGCTGCCTGAAGCCCATCCAGGGGCTGTCGTCGGCGCGTCTGAAGGAACTCTCAGAACTTTGCGAACAACGCTCCTTCGCCTTGGGCAGCGATCCCTTGCCGGCGCTGGCCGGTAAAGCGCAATTCGTCTATTTGCTGGCCGGCGAACTCAAGGCGGACATGCCGGATGGCAGCATGCGCCTGCTCGTCGGTGGCTGCGACGAAGCCCTGTGGCCGCTCGGCTACATGACGGCAATGCCAGTCAGCAGCAAGGCCGTGACCGATGTCCTGATGCTCAGTCTCGATTTTGAGTTGCTTGACCTGATGATGACCTGGGACGGTTTGTCTGCCTCCACGGAAAAGCCTTCGGGAGAAGGCGTCTCGGAGGCAGGGGCCTCCTGGGATGCCCTGGGCGGAGCGTTCTCGGCCCGTCTGCTGACGGGGAGCGGCCTGGCGCAGTTGCCGCCGGCGCACATTCATTCGCTGTTGCAGCGATTCGAGCGCTTTCCCGTCCGTCAGGGGCAGGTCGTCATACGCGAGGGCGATACCGGCGATTATTTCTATCTGATCGACAGCGGGCGTTGCGAGGTGAGCCGTCGTGTCGGCGGTGCCGACATGCTGTTGGCCGAACTGAAAGCCGGCGACTCATTCGGTGAGGAAGCCTTGCTGTCGGATGCGCGGCGCAACGCCAGTGTGACCATGCGCACCGATGGCGTGCTCCTGCGTTTGGCCAAGCCGGATTTCGTTGACTTGTTGCAGGCCCCGTTGCTGCATACGGTCGATCGTTCCGCAGCCGAGGCGCGGGTGGCGAATGGCGCGCTCTGGCTGGATGTGCGCTATCCCGCCGAGTTCGCCGAAGATGGCTTGCCGGGAGCGATCAATTTGCCGCTCAGCGAAATGCGTAATGCCTTCGATCTGCTCGACAAGGCGCGCGAATACATTGTCTATTGCCAGAGCGGGCGGCGCAGTTCGGCGGCCGCCTTTCTTCTGGCGCAACACGGCTTCAAGGCATTCTGGTTGCAGGATGGCCTGGGGGCCATGGAGAAATCATGAGTGACGTCGCCAGTCGCCTGCTCTTCCTGAAGAATCTGCAGGCGGTGACCAACAAGATCCATGCAACCAGCAATATCGACGAGATCATGCTGGAGTTGTCGCAGGATATCTGCAACCTGTTCAATGCCGACCGCCTGACCATCTATGTGGTCGGTGAAGACAAGCTGTCCATCGTTTCCAAGGTCAAGACCGGCCTCAATTCCTTCAAGGATATCCGGCTGCCGATCTCGGAGCAGAGTATCGCCGGCTACGTGGCGGTGCACCGCAAGCCGGTGAATATCCGCGACGTTTACGACGAGGTCGAGCTCAAGCAGTACAGCCCGAAAATGCGCTTCCTGCAGGAGGTCGACAAGCGGACTGGCTATCGTTCCAAGCAGATGCTGGTTGTGCCGGTCGTCGGTGGCGACGGCGATGGCGAACTGCTCGGCGTGGTGCAATTGATCAACCACCGTGAAGACCAACCTTTTGCCGCCTTGCAGGAAGAAGGGGCGGGCGAGTTGGCGAAGACCTTGGCGGTCGCCTTCATCCAGCGGCGTAATGCGCCCTTCGTGGCCCGTACGCGCTACGATCACCTGATCGCCGACGGCGTGCTGGCACCGGCCGAGATGGAGTTGGCGCAGCGTGCAGCACGGCAAAAGGGCAATGAGCTCGAAGATACCTTGATCGACGAATTCAAGGTGGCGCCCGCCTTGCTGGGCAAGGCGCTGGGCAAGTTCTTCGGGGTGCCCTATGAGCCGTTCAAGGCTGAGCGGATCAAGCCGGTCGACCTGTTGCGCAACATCAAGCGCGATTACGTCGATGAAAACCACTGGCTGCCGCTGGAGGATACGCCGGAAGGCCTGGCTGTGTTGGCGCCGGACCCCGAGCGCCTGCGTACTTCGCGCATGGTCAACAACATCTTTCCGAAGAGCAAGATTCTGTATCGGGTGACAACACGGCGGGAATTCGCGGCGACGGTCGACCAGTATTTTGGCTCCCTGTCTGACCTGGGTTCCGTTGATGATTTGCTGTCCGGCATGGGGGAGAGCGAAGAAGGGGGCGAAGCTGGCGACGATATTTCGGCGGCGGCAGATAACGAGCTGGTTCGTCTGGTCAACAAGATCATCGTCGAGGCTTATCAGCAGGGCGCATCGGATATCCATATCGAGCCGCGTCCGGGCAAGGAAAAAACCCAGATTCGCTTCCGCAAGGACGGTTCGCTGGTCAATTACATCGAAATTCCGGCCTCCTATCGCTCGGCGCTGGTGACCCGCCTGAAGATCATGTGCGATCTCGATATCTCCGAGAAGCGCAAGCCGCAGGATGGCAAGATCAAGTTCAAGAAGTACGGGCCGCTCGACATCGAATTGCGTGTAGCGACCATTCCTACGGCCGGCGGCGTCGAGGACGTGGTGATGCGCATTCTGGCGGCTGGAGAGCCGATCAAGCTCGACCAGTTGGGCCTGTCGCCGCTGAATTACCAGAACCTGGTCAAGTGCGTCGAGAAACCCTATGGCCTCTTCTTCGTCTGTGGTCCGACCGGTTCGGGCAAGACGACGACGCTGCACTCGGTGCTGGGCTATCTGAATCGGCCGGATACCAAGATATGGACGGCGGAAGACCCGGTCGAAATTACCCAAAAGGGTTTGCGCCAGGTACAGGTGAACCGCAAGGCAGGGTTGGATTTCGCCACAGTCATGAAAGCCTTCCTGCGTGCCGACCCGGACATCATCATGGTCGGTGAAATGCGCGATGCGGAAACGACTGGCATCGGCATCGAGGCCTCGCTGACCGGCCACCTCGTTTTCGCCACACTGCATACCAATTCGGCGCCGGAATCGATCATTCGCCTGCTCGATATGGGCATGGACCCGTTCAACTTCGCCGATGCCCTGCTTGGCATCCTCGCGCAGCGCCTGGGCAAACGTCTATGTAAGGAGTGCAAGGAGGCCTACCAGCCGGATGCCGCCGAGATCGAAGCTCTGCTCCATGAATATTGCGAAGAGCTGACACATACCGAGACCTGGCTACGTGATCCGGATGCCGCCCTGGCGGCGATTCGTCAGGAGTGGCGCACGCGCTATGCGCCGGATGGCAAGTTCAAGCTCCATCGCGCCAAGGGCTGTCCTGCGTGCAACGATACCGGCTACAAAGGCCGGGTCGGTCTGCATGAACTGCTGGTCGGTAGCGATACCGTCAAGAAGTTGATCCAAGAGAAGTCGCGGGTGGCGGAAATCCTCGCCTGCGCCTTGAACGAAGGCATGCGCACTCTGAAGATGGATGGCATCGACAAGGTGTTGCAAGGTATTACCGACATCAAACAGGTGCGCGCCGTTTGCATCAAATAAGGAGGCATCATGGAAACGCTTGACGATCTCTTCAGCCGCCTTGAACGCCTCAATGATATCGGGGCGTCGCTCTCCAACGTGCGCGATCTCAGCGCGCTACTTGAGAAGATATTGCTCGCCGCCAAGCAGATCACCCATGCTGATGGCGGCACGCTGTATCTGATTTCGGAGGATAGGCAGCAACTCAACTTCGAAATCGTGCGGACCAGTTCGCTGAGCATCGCCTTCGGTGGAACCACGGGTCAGCCGATGTCGGGCAAGTTTCCCAGCCTGCAACTCTACAAGGAAGACGGCTCGCCGAACAACAGCATGGTGGCCGCCTTTGCGGCACTCACTGGCAATACGGTCAATATTGCCGATGCCTACACGGCGGAAGGCTTCGATTTTTCCGGTACGCGCAAATTCGACGAGCGCACCGGCTACCGCTCGCAATCCTTCCTGACCGTGCCGATGAAGAACCACGAAGGCGAGGTCATCGGCGTCTTGCAACTGATCAATGCGATCAGCGAAAGCACCGGCAAGGTGGTTGAGTTCTCCCGTGCCGATCAGCGCCTCGCCGAATCCTTGGCCTCGCAGGCCGCGGTCGCGCTGACCAACCGACAATTGGTGCAGCAACTCGAAACGCTGTTCGAATCCTTCATCAAGCTGATCAACTTGGCGATCGACGAAAAATCGCCCTACACCGGTGGCCATTGCCAGCGCGTGCCCGAGCTGACCATGATGTTGGCCGAGGCCGTTAATGCCACCACCGAGGGCCCACTCGCCGATTTCACGCTGACCGACAAGGACCGTTACGAACTGCGGATCGCCGCGCTGATGCACGACTGCGGCAAGATCACCACACCCGTGCATGTCGTCGACAAGGCAACCAAGCTGCAGACCATCTTCGACCGCATCCACTTGGTCGATACGCGCTTCGAAGTGGTCAAACGCGACGCCGAAGTGCGCATGTGGCGCAGCATTGCCGAGGGCGTGCCTTACGCTGAAGCGAATGCCATCTACGTTGATTTTTGCCAAAAATGCGATGTGCACCGCAGCATGCTGCGCAAATCGAATATCGGCGGCGAAAAAATGAGTGACGACGATATCGCGCTGGTGCGCGAGATCGCCACGAACTACCGCTGGCGTAATCCGGCAGGCGAGGAGGTGTCCTTCCTCAACGATGACGAACTGGAAAACCTGACCATCCGCGCCGGCACCCTAACGGCGGCCGAACGGGAGATCATCAATTACCACATCGTCGCCACCATCAAGATGCTGGAACAACTCCCCTGGCCCAAGCACCTGAAGAACGTTCCCGAATATGCCGGCGGCCACCACGAACGCATGGACGGCAAGGGTTATCCGAAGGGATTGAAGCGCGAGGAAATGAGCTGGCAAGCCCGCATGATGGGCATCGCTGATATCTTCGAAGCACTGACGGCGAAGGACCGGCCGTACAAGGAGGGGATGAAGCTGTCGCAGGCCTTGGCGATTCTCGAAAACTTCAAGAATGGTGGGCATATTGATTCTGAATTGCATCGGATTTTTGTTGATCAGCAGGTGTTTCGTAGATATGCCAAGCTGTTCTTGGGGGAGGTTCAGATCGACTGCTGAAGGGCTCGGTTGCCGTAAATGGATGATGGGACTGACGAAAAATGTCACCTGTGCCGCTACGTTTCATTCCGAGAATTCGCCCAATGGGCCGCTAGAAAAGGAAGTGCCAGATGTCATCAAGCTGGCATGCTTTGTGTTAGAGTAATTGCAGCGGTTTCCCGCTTTTTCGCGAAAAAAGGAGATTTATATGAAGCGTGTTCAACAAGGTTTTACCCTGATCGAACTGATGATCGTCGTGGCGATTATTGGTATTCTGGCTGCCGTCGCTCTGCCGGCTTACCAGGACTACACCGTTCGTGCCAAGGCTAGCGAAGTAATTCTGGCCCTGTCGGCGCCGAAAACCACAGTGTCGGAGTTTTTTGGTACCACGGGTCACATGCCTACTACTGCAGCGTCAGCGGCGATTGATACCTCTGGCTCGAAGTACGTTCAAGGTTTGGCCTACACGACAACCGGCAGTACCAATGCAACGCTGACCGCCACGGTGCAGAATCTGGGCGCTAGCGATGCAACGGGTGCTGTCGTTATGATTGGTACCGGTGATACGGCTACGGGCAAGGTGGGTTGGGAGTGTGGTAAAACAGCCGCTACCTCCCTGCCGGCCAAGTATCGTCCGGCTAGCTGCAAGTAATCGTCGTTTTTCGACGATTTGATTTGAACGCCCCCTTTTGGGGGCGTTTTCATTTTGGTTGTTGCGATGAGAGTGCGTGAATTGGGGCGTTTCTGGTTTCTTTTGGCTCTAGCTGTTGGGGTGATTGTCATTTATCTCCCAGGCTTGCAAGGCGCATTTTTCTTTGACGATGAAACGAATTTGCTGGGGGTTGCCGACCTAAAAATCGAGACCCTGTCATTGAATAGCCTCGGAGATGTTGTCGCGGCCGGGAGAGCCAGTGTCTTTGGGCGGCCACTTTCAATGATCAGCTTCGCGGTAAATTATTTTTTAACCGGATTCGATCCTTATTACTTCAAACTGACCAATCTGATTTTGCATTGCCTCACGGGGGTATTGGTTTTCTCCACGGCAAGGGCTGTTGTTATCGGCAGCGGCAAACAGGGGGAGCGTGTCGCTGCCGAGCGCTTTGCCGTGATCGTTGCCGCGCTTTGGTTGGTGAGTCCGATACAGCTCCTCTCGGTGCTTCATGTGGTACAGCGCATGACGATCTTGTCTGGAGTGTTTTTGCTCCTGGCTTTTTGGGGGCATGTGTTGGCCAGGCGTGGCCAGAAGCTGTGGTTACTGTTGGTGGCCTGGGGCGTAATATGGCCGATGGCGTTTGCCTGCAAGGAAAACGCACTGCTTCTGCCGTTGTTCGTCTTGGCCTGGGAGTTGACGATCCAGCGATCGGCCAACGGCAAGCTGGATGCCTTCGCTCGTCGATATCTCGGTTCCGTGCTTGCTATCTCGCTATTTGCGGTGATTTACACCATTTCGCCTTTTGGAAATTGGTTGTTTGCTGGCTACGAAATGCGGGATTTCGGATTGGCCGAACGACTATTAACTGAGGCGAGGGTGATATGGCTCTACCTGGCGATGATCTTGACGCCTTGGCTGGAATTATTCTCGCTCTACCACGACGATGTTGTGATTTCCACAGCCTTGACGGCACCATGGGAAACGCTTCCGGCAGTCGTGGGGCTTGTCGCCCTTGTCGTAGCGGCATGGTGGTGTAGGGCAAGTCAGCCCATGATCAGTTTTGGCATTGCGTGGTTTCTGATTGGCCACTTACTGGAATCAACCGTATTGCCATTGGAAATTGCCCATGAGCATCGAAACTACATCCCCTCGTTTGGTGTAGTGATCGTGCTCAGCCAAGGATTGCAATCTCTGATTTCAGGAGAGGCATCATGGAAACGCTACACAGGAGTGACGTTGTTTGTCTCTTTGTTGGGGTATAACGCATTGTTGACCGGAATACGTGCGCATCAGTACGGTAGCGAGAGTCGACGGACGCAGATTGATGCTCAGTTTCATCCTTTTTCCTGGCGCACTCAATATGATGCAGGAAGGTTTTTTGCTGCCAATGTGAATTATGAGTCCAGGAATCTGCCCGTCTGGTTTTTCGCGTCGACACATTACGAAAAGGCAAAAGCCCTTAACGAAAGTGTGAAAGCGCCATTGGTTGGATTAATGTATCTTGAATGCTCGGCAGAAGAAGCTCTGGGTGAAGATTTGCTGGGCGAACTGGAATTCCGTTTGAGAAATCGCCCGTTTTCCCCCGGCGATTTGAGTGCGTTGGTGGATATTCAGCGATTGGCGGAACTCTTTCCCAAGTGCATTGCAAGAAGTGATGCCGAGCGGCTGTTTCGTGCAGCGCTTGACAATGAACATATCGACCAAGGTAGGAAAGTGGGTATTGTGTCGGTACTCTTGGACTATCTCGTTTTCTCGGCGCAAGATTTGCAGTTGGCAGATCAAGAGGTGAATTATTTCCTTGGAAAATTTCCGGGAAATGTCGAGTTGAAAATAAAAGCTGCGCAGATAGCCTATTTAAGGGGAGACTCCTCCAGGGTTAAGGTGTTCGTGACGAGCGTCGAGATAAATAAACTCAAGCGCGCTCAGCGAGAAATCGTGGAGTTGTTATTGAGTTGCACGTTGGATGAGTCTCAAGGCTGCTCTGCTGCCCGCGTTGTGAAATAAATTACTTGTGGATAGGCTCTTATGATTGATCGAAGTGCTACATGGTTTGAGAAAATCTCATAGCCGATTTATATCTTTCGAAGATGTTTTTTGGTCTTTTGTTGTTTTAAGACGATCGCCAGGAAATGGTTGGTCGTTAATCGAGTCCTTAGGATGCTTGCTAGCGCTATTCAATACTCCATCGTCATTCCTGCGCGGAACGAGGCCGAAGGTCTGCGCCAACTCTTGCCGCGGCTTGTCGGATTGCTCGAGCAATCCGAGATCATCGTTGTGGATGACGGTTCTTCGGATGATACTGACGAGGTGTGTAGAGGATTTGAGGTCGTACACCTGCGCCATCGTTATTCGTTGGGTAACGGTGCTGCCATCAAGTCTGGGGCACGCGCAGCAAGAGGTAAAGTGCTGATCTTCATGGATGCTGACGGACAGCATCAACCAGAGGATATTGCTGCGTTGTTGGCGAAATATCATGAGGGATACGACATGGTAGTCGGTGCACGCCAATCGGGATCCCATGCCGGTGCTCACAGGGCTGTGGCGAATGATCTATTTAGCCGCCTGGCGAGTTGGATGGTCGTGCAGGACATTCAGGATCTGACCTCGGGTTTTCGGATAGTACGCGCCGACTACTTCCGGAAGTTCTTGTACCTATTGCCTAACGGCTTCTCGTATCCAACGACAATTACGATGAGCTTCTTCCGGGCCGGTTTTAGTGTTGGCTACGTACCGATCCATACCCCTCGCCGCATTGGGCGTAGCCATATCCGGCCGTTGCGGGACGGCGTACGCTTCTTGCTGATCATCATCAAGATCGGCACCCTGTATTCGCCACAAAAGCTATTTCTGCCAATCAGCGCCGCATTCTTCCTGACGGGATTTGGTTACTACTTGATGACCTATCTGGCAAGCGGGCGATTTACTAATATGAGCGCTCTACTGTTCATTTCATCTATCCTGACCTTTCTGATCGGCATTGTTTCCGAGCAGATATCTGCTCTGCATTACAAGGGGCTGGACGAGAACGAGCGATTTCCTCATGAGTGACTGCCGAAGCTCGATGGTTTTGGAAGCGATCTGCTTGAGGGGCTGAATGCTCAATGTTCTGATGGCGGCGACCTCCTATCCGGCAACGCATTCCGATTGGCGGGGCAGATTTATTTACGATATGGCTGAGTCTTTGGCTAACTCCGGTAGGCTGAAACTTGGCCTTTGGGCTCCGCCGGGAGAGTTGCCCGAGGCTGTGGCATCCTCGTTGACGGATGAAGACGCGCTATGGCTAAGCCATATGGTGAACGAAGGCGGGATTGCTCATTTATTGCGAACTTCGCCACTTAAAGGCTTGTTGGCCGGCATTGGACTGGTCAGACGTTTGCGCGATGCATATTCGGTTTTTGCCTCTCAGGCGACGTGCACCGCAGTAGTCCACTCAAACTGGCTGCAAACTGCAATCCCGCTATGGGGAACCCGTCTGCCCGCATTGATTACGGTTTTGGGAAGTGACTTGGCGTTTTTGAAACTGCCGGGAATGACCGCCGTTTTGCGTAGTGTGCTGAAAGGGCGCAAAGCGATGCTGGCGCCCAATGCATTGTGGATGGTTCCCGTCCTGCAGACGAAGTTCGGCGATCTGGCGGAGGTCCGACCAATACCATTTGGCGTTCATTCACGTTGGTTCGCCATAGAGCGAAATGCTGCCGCATCCACGAGCCGTGATTGGTTGATGGTGTCTCGGGTGACCCGAGCCAAACTCGGTTATATGTACGAATGGGGGCAAGGGCTGTTCGGAGAGCAGCGTAAGCTTCATTTGCTGGGGCCGATGCAAGAGGCTATCGAATTGCCATCCTGGGTTGTCTACCATGGACCGACCAACCCTGACTCGCTGGCCAGCGAATGGTTTCCCAGAGTTCAGGGCTTGCTCACACTAAGCCAGCACGACGAGGGGCGGCCGCAGGTGATGATTGAGGCGATGGCGGCGGGTTTGCCTATCGTTGCCAGCAATTTGCCAGCGCATAGTGATTTGCTTGATCAAGGCAGACTTGGCCGTTTGGTGGGTTCGGCGAATGAACTCCGGTTGGCGCTGGAGGAGCTAGAGGTTCCCCAGTTCAATCTGAATGCTGGTGAGGCTGCCCGGAAATGGATCATTGAGAATATTGGGTCTTGGGACGATTGTGCAGCTCGCTACGTTAAAGCATATGAAGACTTGCTCAGAGATCTATGAGTAAAGATAGCCCAGTTCTGCTCGTCGGTGGAGGAGGGTTCATTGGCCGTGCGCTGGCGGCCAGTCTCATTGAAGATGGCTGGGAGGTGCATATCCTGTCGCGCACCATGCAAGCCAATCCGCCTGCAGGATCGATTTGGCATATTGGGGATCAGGGCGATCAGGCCGTACTGCGCCCTTTGCTTGAGCGCTGCGGTCAGGTGGTTCATCTGGCTGCGGCGACAACTCCTGGCGATACGGTATGGAGCCCCTGTGTCGAAGTGGAATTAAACCTGTTGGCGTCAATACGCTTTATTGAATGTCTTCAGGATTTTCCTGATTCCAAACTGCTTTTTTTATCGAGTGGCGGTTCGCTTTACGGAAATATTGACCAGGCGGATGAACAGACAATTCCTTTGCCAGCCTCCTACCATGGCGCAGGTAAATTAGCATTGGAGACATTTTTTTCCGTACTGGGACAACGCCGTTCAGGCGCAGTCACTATCCTGCGGCCATCCAATATTTATGGCCCCGGCCAGAGGCTCAAGCAGGGTTTTGGGGTTATTCGAACCTTGCTTGAAAAGGCGCGCGACTCCAGCGAGGTGACGATCTGGGGGGATGGAAGTGCGGTGCGGGATTATCTTTACATTGATGATATGGTCGCAGCGTGCCGCTGCGCCTTGGATGCTCCCGCCGGGGTATATAACGTTGGGGCGGGAACAGGTACCTCGCTAAAAGCCTTAATTTCGCTGATTGGAGAGGTGACGGGTAAACCCCTGAGGGTCAGTTACCATGCTGCCAGGGCCTCAGATGTTGCCGGCATAGTCTTGGGTGTGCAAAAGGCGAAGCAAATATTGGGGTGGGAGCCAATGGTGCCTCTGCAGGAGGGGGTCGCAAGGACGTGGCGCGAGTTGCTTGATGCACGCGAGTGATCGTTCCTGTCAGCATGAGTAACGAACTACTCACGCATGAAAAGCAGAACCTGGCCTTGGTGAGGGAGCGCAGGTGTGCGGTAATGGTTACGTATTATCCTGATCTCGAAGTGAAGCGCAGGATATTGAACTGCTTGCCGCAAATCGACCAACTGATCATTGTCGACAACACGCCGGAAGCGGAACCCGAGTTGTTAGAGATCGCCTCTGTCAGCCCACAACTACATATTGTTTCGAACCGAAGCAACCTCGGCATCGCAGAAGCGCTAAATCAGGGTATTCGTTTGGCAAGTGACTGGGGCTATAAATGGGTGCTAACCCTTGATCAAGATAGCGAAGTAGCCGAAGGCCTTCTGGAAAGCTTGCTGGCAGTGGCTTCGTCGGGTTTGGCAAACATTGGCGTCATCGGGGCAAATTACCGAGATATACGCAGCGGGCGCTCTTTGGCTGACGATGGTGAGGTGGGGGAGTATGAGGAGCGAACAACGGTTATAACCTCGGGCTCTTTGATCAACGTTGAGCAATTTGAGAAAGTAGGTGGTTTTCGAGCCGACTATTTCATAGACCAAGTCGATCATGAATACTGCCTGCGCATACGTCGCTTTGGCGCTAAGGTACTATTGAGTAAAAAGATATTGATGGAGCATTGCGTCGGCGAAGCAGGGGGGGTTCATGTACCAATTATTGGTGCATTACCCGAACATTCAGCGCTGAGGAGGTATTACATGGCCAGAAACTCTGTAGTAACTATAAAGGAGTTTCTTTTTGATGAGCCTAGTTGGTCCGTGCGTAGAGCGATTCGCCTGCTTGGCGGGGGGGTCGTCATTGCACTTTTTGATTGTGCTCGTGTTGAGAAGACAGCGGCGTTTTGCCAAGGGATTGTGGATGGGCTAAGGGGGCGAATGGGGAAGTTTGACGGTGAATCTGTGCATGTTTTCTCCTCCACATCATCTCGTTAGATTAGGTTTGAGTTCAGGGGCTTAACTGGCGTTTTAGGAAGCGCGCTGTGCGCAGATATGTTTGTATCCAACCATCGCGTTTTAATGATGCCATGAATTCTGAATGGGCTTGGCGTAGAAAGCTAAATGACGGGGTAAGCCGTACAATGAAAATATATAACCATGCCTTAATGCCTCGGTGTTCCACCGTAAGGTAATGTGGTCTACTCGAGTCCACTTCCGCTATAGGGGGGGTATCTGTTAAGTATTCATTATGGGGGGGGCGATTCTCAATATTCCCCTTTGACAAGTTGAGTAGCATTTCATCGATGGCAATGGCTACATCTGTTGGTTGCGTAAAATTTTTGCAATCGGAGCCCCCGTATCTTGGGCATCGCTCAATGCTATAGCAAGGGCGACAATTTAACCCCGTTTCGAGGTGTTTGTAGTGTGCACTGGCCGGCGCATTGGAGTTTTCTGGACGAGTGCTACCAAACAAACATATTGTTGGAACTCTGAGGATGTGCGTTGCCAAGTGCGTTGGGAATGAGTCCATGCCAACCACTAGATCCTGAGAGGACAGCAGTATTTTCAATTGCGCATAATTTTCAAACTGCGTGACCGCGCAGTTTAGATAGTTTTTCTTGGCGCCTGCTAATACAGTGACTTGATATCCACGCTGGTGTAGCAGGTCGATCAACTCCTGCTGTAAGGATTGTGGATAGATTTTTAGAGGCCAGCCGCCATCAAAGAACAGTAGAACTCGAACAGCTTTGTCTCCTCCGCCACGTTGGTATCGGGAGGTTTTTTTTAGTTGCTGAGTTAGCAAATCTGCCGCTTGCCAAAAATGACGGCCGAGCGCAAAGGCGAAATGATCGATCAAATGATGGCGAGTGAGGTTGTAGTCACGAGAAGGCCTGAGATAAAAATAGAGCGTGTCATCGCGTAGCGCAGATTTGATGGTCGAAAAATATTCGCCTTCGGTTGTGACTTTTCCTTGGATGAAATCTTGGCTGCGATTGATCAATGAGATATCGAGGGGCTCCAGTGATAACGCGGGAGTGTTGTCCTGAACAATATCGATATAGCTGCGGTTGGTTGCCAGATGAGTTATCGGCCCGGTAGTGTGTTGCCAAGCAATTGCGAAAAAAAGTACATCTCCTGCGTGATGCGGCATGATCGCAGTAAGCGATGGATTCCCCGTCGGCTTATTAACACTTGCCTTAAGAGCGTTCAGCGCATGTTTCGCAATCCAGCGGTAAATTGACTGGTTCTCTGAAAACAAAAAGCCATTATTCATCGCGCGTTTGACACAAATGCTAGCGATAGCAATCTGGCGAATGGGTAATCCGCACAGCTTTCCTAATAGCTGCGCATCTAGGTCGGCATCGACAGTTGATAGGAGCGATAGCAGATCGCTGTCATGGCAGGTTGGCGGGAGCCCGTAGAGTAGAGGGTGTCCATCACGATCAGTCAGGATGGTGACGGAATGATGCAGTTCTTCCGCATCAATGTTGTTCAGAACGAGCCAGATCTCAAAAGTGCTTAGGCGAAAGAGTGGGTTGAAAACCAACAGGGTTTCCGTATTGCCCGCCCCCAGGATTATTAGTCTCCTGATAATTTCGACAAGATATCTGGACGGTGTTGAAAATGCAGAGTCGAATATCTGGCGAAAAGTCGGGTTTGTGGGTGAGATCGAGAAACTCTCGATCTCGCACGGTATGAGATCGGTGATATATCGACGATCACTGACTATGCCGATACGAGTCATTTGCTGAGTACTGCCGTAATTTGAAGTTCGGCGTAGATGTCTAAATTACGGTTGTAGTCGCGCAAAGCCTTTTCAAGGCCTTTGGAGCGTAAAGCGGCATTCAGTTTGGCAACCCAGCGTCGGTAGCCTGTAAATCGAGTCAATGGCCTTAACGACCAAAGTGAGTCCAATCGCCTTTGTGTGTGGGCGTGGGTGAGATCGCAATATAGATTAGCATCCCAGCGTTCGTGAAAACTGATCTGTATATCGTGGAATCCATGTCGCCGAAGAAGGGCATTTAGTCCGTCAGCAGTAAAGTGAAATACATGAATGAATGGCGGTTGCGCCCACACCCAGTCCATTCCAAGCCTCTTGTAGCCTTGGCTGGAAAAGTTGGGTACCGCTAAAATTATCCGACCATTTGGCGTAAGGAAACTCTTAATTTCCTCCATGGTACGTTCCAAGTTATTGGAATGCTCTAAAACATGAAGGGCGATAACGGTGTCCCAGCGATGAAGTTCTGGTGGTTCAGCGTTAACAAACGGGTCGTAGGTTCGACACTCCCTACCGGTCTCGCTGATTGCATCAGCAAGGTAGCCCATTCCCCCGCCGAAATCCAAAATGCGTGAACCAAGCAACTGTCCATACTCATCGACCCGTTGTCGGCAATCGTGTAGCTTGGCATCGTAATGATCCTGATACCAACGATAATCAAAAACAGTACCGTAAATCCCCTTCAATATATTGTCTTCTGGAAGAGGGGTGGTAAAGGCGCTACCGCACGTCGTGCAGTGTCGCAGTTCGTATGTTTGTGAACCGGCCTTCCATGTTTGCGTACCCAAAAACTGCACAGAGGTAGAAAGGCATACAGGACAATAAATAGTATTCATTGAGTTCTTGGCAGAATAGTCTTGTGTGTTGCCTGAAAGAGGATTGTTTGGTCCGTATTTCGTACCAAGGGCCAATGTTCTTTCAGGGGCAAGAATGGATAGGCTTAATTCCTGTTTTTTTTGCCCGGGAGTTGTCCGGTGGCTAGTTGTATTAGGCGTATTAAAAGTTGTATCGGTCTTGGGCGAAGTTTGTGTTTGGCATACTTCAACCACGTCACAGCTTCTACATCATCAGGTAGGGCTTCTAATCGACGATTAAGTACCACGGTTGCCTCATAAAAACGACCGGTTTGAATACAGTTCTCCGATAGTAATCTGAATGCCCGGGATTTGACTTGTTTATCCGATAGTTGCCCTAGGAAATCGTTGAAATCTGAAAAATAGAAGGCATTCCAAATGCCGTGAAACCCAAATGGGAGTGGTGATGTTGGGGGGGTAGATTCAAAGGAAAAACGTCTGGCTATCTCTCCTGTGGCAAATGTTATTCCATAGCGGCTTTCAAGTAAATTGCGATATTTTCTACAGATGACTACGTCTTCAGGGTGGTGTTCCACTATTTCCGGATCCTGAAGTGCCTTTAGCAAGCGTTTTGATCTTAGTGAAAATCCGCCATTGCCAACTCGAAAAGAATCAGAGTGAAACTCCCATGGAGCCCCAATGTAATCATATTTGAGAAATTCATCGCTCCAGGAATTTGGATTTGTAATATAACCATCCCATTGAATGATGAGTGCGTGTGATGTTGATATATAGTCGGCTAAGTTTTTGATTATAAATTCAGAATATTCCTGATGGCTTCGGATTGCTGGTATTTCTATGGTTCGAATACCAGGTAGTTCTATGCGGCGATCAGTAATAAATAATGTTTCAGCGAATGGCATCGCTCGCATTGACGCGGTAAGCGCGCGAACTGCCAGTGCATGTGATGAGCAATCAATGCAGCATAGTGTGATGGTGTATTGGGAAGGGGGAGGCAAGAGTTTTCTAAAAATGTATAAAATATTGTGGTTTAGTGAATATCGGAGTAAGTATCATTGGGGTATTTTTTATGCTGTTGCCTAATAATAGAATATTGTCTTGAATTATCTTTATTTTTGGCTATTTTTGATTATCTTGATAAGTGCATTTATCATGAAAGTGGGGGTGTTCCATGCGCACCTTAAAGGGGCCGTGATTTTCCATGAGAACGTTTGCTTAATTCTGGTAAGTTCCGCATTCGAATCGTTGAGTCGTTCGCGATAGAGCTTCGCGAGTTTCATGTCTTCCCTGGCGAGCTGTGAACTGAACCTATAAGCCATATGGTCAAAAGTAGAGTTGGGAGAAGGGGATGATGAAACCTCGTCGTAGATATCCAATAGTTTTGGCAAGCACTGCTCAATTCCAAAGCGACTTCTGGCAATGTCACAGAGTTGTTCTCCAATATCCTGTTGGTATTTGTTGAACTCATTCACGAGGTCTTCGCTCGTGAAACTGTATCCATGAAGTCTTCCGGAGAAATTGTGTGTTTGTAAAGCATCGATGTTGCTGGGGGTTACTAATCCATCTCCACCGTTGATGTCGAATATAAGCGGAACCCGTGCGCAAAGCATCGCTTCTATAACGCCGCGCCCTAACGATACGACAATATCAGCATTGTTTATAGCAAGAGTGAGCTGAGTAGGGGGTAATTGTTTAGAAGCCCCCCCGATAAATTTGATCTGAGCATTGATCTGTTTGGCTGCGGCTTTTAGCGTAAGTTTTTTGGGTTCGTCTATTTTATTGCTTAAAACCAGAATGTGTTCAGGTTTTGGGCGGATTTTCGAAATCGGGTGGAATGTTTTGCAGCAAACTAAATTCCGTAATATATCGATATTGCATTCGCGGATGCCTCTTGACGTTAGGTTGTCGCGAACTTCTTCGCTTATGCTCAAGTAACGATTGACGCCGACGTCGAAAGGAGGGGGCTGCTCTAAAAATGGTTGTGTTCCTAGTGACGAGAAAATAATTGGAAGAGTTGGAAATGTCGATCGAACATCTAATAAGCAAGAGTTGTGTTGTACGTGAGCTAAGTCGAAATGGCTGTTCTTGAGTAAATTGATGTCATCGACTAAACGGAGCTGAGGAAGAGGAGGGTGGCTTAGCCACTTCTTATCAAGATGTCTTACGTATAGGGTCGGAGAGTAGCCGGCTTCCCAGAGAGCGTTTATTAATGTGAGGAAAAGGGTCTCGGAGCCAGTCCAGTCGCACAGGTGGTTTGTGGCCAATAATATTGAGAGCGTCTTTGTCATTTTGGTACGCAGTCCGGGCACTAAGTGGTTATTCGTAATGCCAGCTATGGTTGCAAGCCAATTTTCCTTCCCAGCGAGGTATGCCGTTTCGATTGCTAGAACCGAGTACTACAAAGCTCAAGCAATCTATAAGTTCGTCATAGGAAAAGAGTATGTTGATGTCGCAAACACTTGCAGAAATGATGTAGCGGCCAGGAATGAATGGGGCGTTCGTTATATTTAGCGATATCTGGTTGTTGTCTTTTGCTAGCTCAATGTCATCGCGCGCAGTGTTGAATAATGTGATAATTCGGTCATTTTCGTCTTTAATTATTATGCCGATCCCAAATTTTATTGCGGCTGCCGTTTGGTTTGAAAAAATTAGATTAACGTCTAATCTTAAGTTCTCGCCAACTTCAATTGTGTCTCGATCTAGCTCTATGCGGTCAATATAAATTGACTTGTTGTTGTTTATGCGCTGTGTTGATTTTTTTTTGCCAATTTCGGTGATTTTTCGTCTCGTGTTTTCTATATAAGCATGGCAAAGTTCAGGTGCAGTACCAATTTCAATAAGCTCTCCCCTATCCAGCCAAATTGCACGTTGGCAGAAGTTTCGAATAGCGGGAATGGAGTGAGTTACGAAAATAATGGTTACTCCGTTGTGCTGCATTTCCTTCATACGAATAATTGAGCGCTCCTGAAACTCTGTATCTCCAACACCGAGAGCTTCGTCAACTATTAGGATCTGTGGATCTATGTTAATTGCTACTGATAGCGCTAGCCTGACGAACATACCGCTTGAGTAAGTTCGAACTGGCTGCTCTATGAACTCCCCGATGTCGGCAAAGGCAGCGATGTCCTCGAACCGTTGGTCCATCTGCTCCTTACTGAAGCCCATCAACATGCCTTGGAAGTAAACATTCTCTCGTCCCGTAAACTCCGGGTTGAATCCTGCTCCAAGTTCAAGTAGGGCAGAGATGCGGCCGTTGACGGTGACCGAGCCGGCAGATGGTTTGAGGATTCCGCAGATCAGTTGTAATAGCGTACTCTTGCCTGAGCCATTCTTGCCGATAATCCCCACCGTTTCGCCTTTTTTGATATCGAATGATATGTCCTTGAGGGCGGTAAATTCGCGGTGGTAGCGTTTGAGACCGAAACTGAGAAACTGTTTTACCCGGTCTCCCGGATGATCGAACAGCCGATAAGTTTTCGTCAGATTGCGTACTGAGATCGCAATGTCGTCAGGTTGCGGTTTCTGCGCCTCAGAGGACATCAGCAAACTCCTCGCGGCTGTGACGGAAGAAGGCGTGGCCAAGCCCTGCGACGGCGAGACTAACGAGTAGTGCAACTGTCCAGGAATACCAGTCGGCGAGCTGCCCCAGCGCTACATTGCGACAGGTTTCGACGACGGTCCCTAGTGGGTTGAGTTGGCTGACTGGACGGAGGATGGGCGGAACTGCACTGACTGGATACAGAACTGGGGATAGAAACATTAGCATCTGAACAAACGGCGGCACGATCTGGCTCATGTCCTTTATGAAAACCCCCCACGCTGCAAGAAACCAGGACAGGCCGAGGGCAAGGAGCAGAAGTGGGAGCAGGGCGAGCGGGTAGAGCAAAGCGCTCGGGGTCAGGTGGCCGGTCCAGGTCAGCGCGAGGATCAGGATCAGAATATTGAATGCACCATGGACCAATGCTGCACCCAGCGGGACCAAGGGCAATATTTCAACTGGAAAGATTATCTTTTTAACGTAGCTTGGGTAGCTGCGCACGGCTGCTGGGGCGCGTGCAACAGTTTCGGCGAAGATGTTGAAGGCAATCAAGCCGCTGTAGAGAACAAGCCAGAACGGGGCGCCATTTTCTTGTTGAGGCCAGCGGGCTTGAAATATTTGACCAAAGACGAAGGCGAAAATGGCCAGCATGATTAGCGGGTTAAGGAAAATCCATGCAACGCCAAACATTGCTCCACGATAGCGGAGAAGGACATCGCGCTTGATTAATTGCCCGATTAGGTAACGATGGGTGGAGAGGGTGGAAAAAACTTGCACTAAATGTAGTCCAGTTGTGAATTCAGTGTTTGGGAGCCTGTCAGCGCTGCCTCAGGCAGATCGTGCCCCTTGATCGCATCGCGTACCTCGCGTTCACCGAAAGGTGTTTCAGGAGGAACGTGTGCAATATCTAACGGATAGAGTGTGAAAACATAGCGATGGACGATTTCGTCGTTCCATGGTGGGCAAGCGCCATCATAGCCGTAATAGTCGCCACGCATATTGTTGTCGCCGGCGAACCACTCAGTGTTGTTGATACGCTGTCGTGTGCCATGGCGCGTTTGCGACCCTGGGTTGCCTCGTGGAGTCTCATGTTGGCTGAATTTTCCCGAATTCAGGCGGTGCACCGCAGCAGGCCGGTTGATCAGTACCCAATGGAGAGAGTCTACGCGAGGCAGGGATGCTGGAACGGTGCGTCCTTCCCGATTTACGTCATCACCGTTGCTGGGCGCATCAGGGTCATGGCAAATCAAGGCGAATGACTTTGTGCGTGAGGGAATATCATTCCAAGCCAATTGCAGATTGAGATTCTCGCCCATGAAGACGTGATTTACCGGATCGAGAATGCAGAAAGTGAACTCACCGGGGATTGCTGGTCAATCAGAAAGCTGGTGCTGGTGAGCGGCATCGTATCGTCTCCTGGGTTATTCGGCGGCCCTTCGTTTGAAATCCGAAAGGCGGAAACCAACCGTCCATAGTGTAGCGAAATATGCTGTGGCGCCAAGAGGGACAAGCCATGCCAGGTGTATGGTGCGGTGGAGCAAAGAGGTTTGCAGCCAGTTTGCCTCGGTACCCATGCCGAGCCATAGGGTGGTTCCCATGGCGACTAAAGCAAGGCACAGCTTGAGCGTGAATGAAAGCCAGCCGGGTTGTGGCGTGTAGATTGCCAAGCGACGCAGACCACGGTAGAGCATGGCTGCGTTGAGGCAGGCGGCGAGCCCGATCGACAGAGCCAGACCCGCGTGGCCGATCCAGCCGACGAAGGCCAGGTTCATCGCCTGCGTGGCTGCCAGAGAAATCAACGCTATGCGGACCGGGGTGCGGATGTTCTGCTGAGCATAGAAGCCTGGGGCCAGCACCTTGACGAGTATGAGCCCGGTGAGCCCAACCGAATAGGCGACAAGCGCCTCGCGGGTCCGGAATACGTCCTCCGCCGAGAAGGCGCCATGATGAAATAGCGTCGCAATCAACGGCACAGCAAGTATCGCCAGGCCCAGCGCGGCCGGTGCGGCCAGCAACAGGGTCAGGCGAAGTCCCCAATCGAGCAGCCGAGAATATTCATTTTGGTTGGCTCTGGCGTGATAACGTGACAGCGAGGGCAGCAGGATGGTGCCGAGGGCAGCACCGAGCAAGCCAGAGGGGAATTCCATCAGGCGGTCGGCGTAATAAAGCCAGGAAACACTGCCGGTCTTTAGGAACGAGGCAAAGATCGTATTAATCAGCAGGCTGACTTGCGAGACGGATACGCCAATCAAAGCCGGCGCCATCAAGGTCAGCACCCTGCGTACGCCGGGGTCGGCCCAGGTTGCACGCCAGTTCAGCGAGGGGCGAGGCAGCATGGCGATTTTTTTTAGCGCAGGTATCTGTATGGCCAATTGGAGCAGCCCGCCGATAAAGACGGCCCAGGCCAATGCCAGTACGGGTGGGTCGAAATAGGGTGCAGCAAACAAGGCCATGCCGATGAAGGCGAGATTGAGCAGGACAGGGGTGAATGCCGGCAGGGCAAAACGACTCCAAGTGTTCAGAATGCCGCCGGAAAGGGCAACCAGCGACATGAAGAGGATGTAAGGGAAGGTAATGCGGGTTAGCGTGACCGTCAGTTCGAACTTATCAGCATCGGCAGCAAATCCCGGGGCGGATATCCACACCAGAGCCGGGGAGGCCGCGATGCCAATGGCGGTCACGGCAAATAGTGCGATGGAGAGCAGGCTGGCCACATGATCGATCAGGGTTCGCGTGTCCTCTAGGCTGCGTTTGTTCCTGTATTCGCCAAGGATGGGGACGAAGGCTTGCGAGAAGGCGCCTTCGGCAAACATGCGGCGGAGGAGGTTGGGGAGTTTGAACGCGACAAAAAATGCGTCTGTCGCCAGTCCGGCTCCGAAGGCTCGGGCAATGACAAAGTCTCGGACAAAGCCGAGAATTCGCGATAGAAGTGTCATTCCACTGACCGTGGCCAGCGCGCGCAATAGATTCATTCGGGGTGGGGCGTTGCCTCAGGGCAAGCTAAAAAGCTATAATTCTACGCTCTGCTTTGCGGCTGGCAGGATTTCAGTTGGTAAGTCGCAACCGTGTGCCGTTGTAGCTCAGTTGGTAGAGCAACTGATTCGTAATCAGTAGGTCGAGTGTTCGATTCACTTCAACGGCACCATAAATTCAAGGGCTTGCGTTTAGACGCAGGCCCTTTTCGTTTCTGGGCGTGACAAATACGTGACCAATTCCACCACGTTTTCCTGCTGCTTACGTTCAATTCGGGATGCAGCTCGCGACAAATGTTCTGTTGCGAATTTGGCATACCGATCCACCATCTGACGCGATTTCCGTCCGCCTAAGTCTTTTAGTTCGTCGAAGGATGTTCCTGCCTGACGATGCCAAGAGGCCCTGGTGTGGCGAAATCATGGAACCGAAAATCACGGATTCCTGCCTTTTCCAGTGCAGTGCGCCGGGCGGTCTTGGTTGGTCGCAAAATTTTTCATAGGCCGGTTGGTTGCCGGTATTCATCAAAGCAGGTCGCCTCACGATATTTTGCTTGGCGTGCATTGGCAGCGTAGTTCCTGTTTTGTCGGCAACGCCTGACCTCCCAAGGCATAGTCCCGTAAAGTGCCGTGCGTTGCCTTCAGGGCCTAACAACATTCAATCGACCGTGACACGGAGAAACAGGTCGTTGAGCGCAGCTACTACGTGTGGGAAGGCTTTCGGGTACTAAAACCCGTATCGGCTGCTTTGCCAGTACTCTGTGGCAAAGTACGCCATGACCTTATTAGTAGGTCACGCCCCTCCCTGACCCGCTTCAATTTGGTATTGAGGTCGGGTATCTCTTCTGTCTGGCCCTAAAGTTCCGGTTCCGCTCAACCCCGGTAGCCTCGTTGCGATTAAGTCATTCGTAAGACCGTGCGGCGGCAGAACGATTCTGGCGCCAACGACTGTTATGACATACCCTCTTTCTAATCCTGAATTCTTCTGGGAAACGCTTGCTGCCCGTGACTGCTCCTTTCGCCTAGTTTTAGGCTTCGGAACCTTTACTGCTTCCGGGGCGGTTCAGGGTAACTCCCACCGGCGATCTTTGTAATGTCCAGATCAAGCCAGTTGAAAGATGGCACATCAGAGACTTTCCGACCAAGAAATTCGCTGTGGCAGTAAAGTGCACCTACTGGCTTGAGTCTCAAATAAGGATCAGCAATTGATGAAAACCGCCCAACAATCGGGTTCGACACTCCAGCTTCCAAGCATTCAAATCCCATGGCATCAGAAAATAGTACTCGCAATGCCATATCACTAAACTGGAAGAAGTGCCATGGTCGCTCATGGGACGAAAAGGAATAATGTGTCTCGATCATTACTAGGCCGCCAACTTTCAGCACCTTGGCGATTTCGTGAGAAACAATCCACGGCATGGCGAAGTGTTCAAAGCACGCCGACGAAAACACAAGATCGAACTCTCCATGGTCAAAATATCTAGAAAGTTTGTGTGCATCTCCTACTACATCGACATTTGATCCGGCGTAGAGGTCAAATCCGACATATTCTGCCTTGTCAAACAGCCGGCGTGCAGATGATTTTCCTGTTACTTCACGACTTCCGATCTCAAGAACTTTGAAGCCGGGTTTATTTGCAAGCGAGACTAGGTATTCCATCCAGTGCTGATGGCTTATTTTCCTAGAAAACGGAACGTCTTTTGCAAGAAAATGTCGATCAAAGAGAGATTCAAATAATAATGGAATTTTCCGAAACGCAAGAAAAGTGTTTTTCACCCATTTATTCACGTAGTAACCTTTTTATCCTGAGAAAGTGACAATTGTTCTTCACGACGAACGAAATGGTAGCGTAGTAACGTCAATTACGGCTCGAGGGGGAAACGTAGCCACTACCATTGCGATGATCGTAACTGGCCGATTGCGTAATGTGAGAAAAAATAGCCTTTCGATGGGTGTTGGCGGTCCAATCCAATAATTAAATTGGCTATTATCTCGATTATGTAACCAGTGAGTGGTGTGTTCGATTCACTTCAACGGCACCATAAATTCAAAGGCTTGCGTTTCTGCGCAAGCCCTTTTTCGTTGGGGCAAGGCGCAGTGCGGTTCCAATGATTAGGCTGGGGGGAGGCACACCCGATTCCTGCCCGAACGCTTGGCGGAATAGAGTCCGTTGTCGGCCTCCTGGATTAATTCCTTGGCTGCATTGTCATGGGATGGTGTCATGCAGGCGACGCCGAAGCTGCAGGAAACCAGGCCGGCCAAGCCGCGTTCGTGGGGAATGTTCAGTTCGCGAATGGCTGTACGCATCCGTTCGGCAACAGCGAAAGCACCTTCTAGGTCGGTCCCTGGAAGAACGATCACAAATTCCTCGCCGCCATAACGGGCGGCCATGTCCTCAACGCGAAAGAGCGATTCGTTAAGTGCGTTTGCCACGGCTTTCAGGCAGGCGTCGCCGGCTTGGTGGCCGTAGATGTCATTGAATTGCTTGAAAAAATCGACGTCGGTCAGAATGGCGCTAATCGAGTTGCCGGCTCGGGCGCAGCGTTTCCATTCTGTCGCCAAGGTTTCGTCGAAATGGCGTCGGTTTGGAATTGAGGTCAGGCCATCGAGAATGGAAACTTCGCGCAACTGCAGGTGTTGCCGATATATGGCTTGCTGCATCGCGACGATACGGAGCATGGCGCGAACCTTAGCGAGTAGCACGACCTCCGACACCGGCTTGAACAGGAAATCGTCTCCTCCGCTGAGGATGCCTTGGGCAAGTATTTCCTCGTCTTGAAGCGACGAGAGAAAGATGACGGCAGTCCAGGGGCGAAATTGGTCCGAGGATTTCTCGCGGCGACGGATTTCTTTGGTCAGGGCGAGGCCATCCATGTCGTGCAGGGCGATCTCCATCAGGACCAGGCAAGGATGTTTTGCCTCGTATATTTGCAACGCCTGAACGCCACTTTGAGCGGAAAGTACCTCAACGTCGTTAAGTTGCCCGATGCATTCGCAAATCACCTCGCGGTTGCTGGTGGATGATTCGACAACGAGGACGGTCGGGCGAGTGGGGTTCACCATGAGGTGGTGCTGACTACGCTGAAGTTTGGAAAATCATAGCATCATGCGTCCGGTTCATGACGAGGGAGTTCGATGTTTGAGCTATGGGTGATGCTCAAGTGCCTGCTGCGGTGCACACCCAAAATTCGGCAATTTTCAATGTCGGGCGTGCTTAGGCAAATGCTATGGTCGAGTTCGTCGTCAATAATTGTCTTTGTTGGAAAGAGATGGCTGGCGTCAGCATGGCTGCATCCGGATGGGGAGCAAATAAACTATACTTTCCGCCCGTCTTTGACCCAAAAGGCACTTCGGTGCCTTTTTTATTTCATGTCTGAAGCTTCCTGTTATCACTGCGGTCAATCGGTGCCAAGCGATGTCGATCTCTCGGTCAATATTTCCGGTGAGGCGCGAACGATGTGTTGCTATGGCTGCCAGGCGGTAGCGCAGTCCATTGTCGATAACGGATTGGAAGATTATTACCGCAGTCGGGACGCTTTGCCCGAATCGCCGCGGGAAGCGGTGCCCGATATTCTGCAGCGGCTGGCACTCTTCGATCATGCGGAGTTCCAGAAGAGCTTCGTCAAGGCACTGGGTGAGAATGAGCGGGAAGCTTCCTTGCTACTCGAAGGGATTACCTGCGCAGCGTGCATCTGGCTCAATGAGCAGCATGTTGGCAGGCTGCCAGGGGTGACTGCGGTCGATATCAACTATGCAACGCGACGAGCCAGGGTGCGCTGGGATGAGTCGCGTATCAAGCTGTCGGATATTTTGGCTGCCATCGCTGCTATCGGCTACCGGGCCTATCCTTACGATGCGGCCAAGAATGAGGAAATCTCCCGCAAGGAACGGCGTGATGCCTTGTGGCGTCTGTGGGTGGCTGGCTTCGGCATGATGCAGGTCATGATGTATGCCTACCCGGTGTATATCGCGAACGGCGATATGACGCCGGATATCGAAAGTCTGATGCGCTGGGCTAGCTTGCTACTTACTTTGCCGGTCATCTTCTATTCTTCGGCCCCGTTCTTCAAGCATGCCTGGCGTGATCTGAAATTGCGTCGCGTCGGGATGGACGTGCCGGTTGCGCTTGGGGTGGGGGCGGCATTTCTGGCGAGTTGCTGGGCAACCTTGGTTCAGGCCGGTGAAGTCTATTTCGACTCCGTCACTATGTTCATTTTTTTCCTGCTGGGCGGACGTTTCCTTGAAATGAGCGCGCGCCAAAAGGCGGTGGGGGTTACCGAGGCGCTGGCAAAATTATTGCCGGCTTTTGCGCAGCGATTTCACACGTATCCCGGTGGCGAAGCCGAACAGTGTCTGGTGGCGGATCTGCACCCAGGTGATCACGTATTGATTCGCCCCGGCGATATCGTTCCGGCCGATGGCGTCGTGGTGGATGGGGTCAGTTGCGCCAATGAGTCCCTGCTAACCGGCGAGAGCAAGCCCGTCCCGAAGGTGGTCGGAGATATGGTGACGGGCGGATCGATCAATGCGGAAAGCCCTCTTGTCGTGAGAGTGGAGCAGGTCGGCGAAGGGACGCGCTTGTCGGCCATCGTCAATTTGATGGAGCGGGCTGCGGCCGAGAAGCCGCGCATCGTCGAGACGGCCGATCGGATCGCCAGCTATTTTGTGGGTGCCTTATTGCTCGTTGCGGTAGTGGTTGCGGTGGGGTGGTATTTCATCGATCCCACCAAAGCGTTGTGGATCACGGTTTCGGTCTTGGTCGTGACCTGTCCTTGTGCGCTTTCGCTGGCGACGCCGATTGCGCTGACGGTGGCCGCCGGGGCGCTGGCCAAGGATGGACTATTGGTGACCCGCGGTTACGCGATTGAAACCTTGGCGCGGGCGACGCACTTCGTATTTGATAAAACCGGAACGCTGACCACTGGGCATATGCACCTCAAGGAGGTCTGGGTTGCCGAGGGGTATGAGCGAGATCGTGTGCTAGCGATGGCTGCCGCTCTGGAGCGTGGCTCAGAACATCCGGTCGCGGCGGCGCTTCGCCGTGCGGCTGAGGGTGATCTCATCGTGGCCGAGTCACAGTTGAATCAGCCTGGTATGGGTGTGGAAGGCGTAATCGCTGGTGTGACTCATCGTCTAGGTCGACCGGATTTTGCCATTCCGGCAGTAGGAGGCTCGGTGGCGAACGAGAAGTTGGCCAAGTGGCTGCTGTTTGGTGAGACCGTGGTGGCCTTGGCGAATGGCAATGCCTGTATTGCTCTGTTTAGAATCGGCGACGAATTGCGTGCCGAGGCCAAGGTGCTGGTTCGTGAGATGAAAGCCTTGGGCAAGCATCTGGTCCTGTTGAGTGGAGATGCGCCAGAAGTTGCTCAGCGAATAGGGGCGGAGTTAGGAATTGACGATATCCGCGCCGGCGTCAGCCCCCAGGGCAAGCATGAGCGCGTTGCCGCGCTGCAGGCTTCCGGTGCGGTGGTTGCGATGATCGGCGATGGGGTGAACGATGCTCCGGTGCTGGCGCAGGCTCAGGTTTCAATTGCGATGGGCGGTGGAGCACAGTTGGCGCGTACTCAATCCGATTTTGTTTTGTTGTCGGAAAATCTGGATCATCTCCGCGTGGGGGTGTTGCGCGCGAAAAAGGCGCTACGGGTCATCCACCAGAATCTCTGGTGGTCGTTTGCCTATAATTTTGTGGCACTGCCCTTGGCCATTGCGGGTTACGTTACACCTTGGCTTGCCGGCATTGGCATGTCTGCCAGTTCTTTGCTGGTCGTGCTTAATTCTCTGCGCATTCAGCGCCTTGGGAGCGATTGATGGAAAGTGTGTACCTGCTGATCCCCGTGTCGGTGCTGCTCGTGTTCGGAATTGCGTTTGCCTTTTGGTGGTCGGTGCGCAGCGGTCAATTCGATGATCTGGAGGGGCCTGGCTTCAAGGTATTGATGGACGACGATCTGCCTAAAGAAAAGAAGGTCGTTGTCGATGAGGGAAAAAAATCGGATGAATCCGATAAAGGTTGACTTGTGTCAACGTTAAGTGACTGAATTGCTGCCAAGATTCGTTCCATGTGAAGCGCGTGCTTCACGGTGATTCTCTGTTGGGGTTGGGGTGCGTTGCGACGCACCCTTTTTTTGTCCACTGCGCCGGCTGGATTGACTCCTCGGCTACCTAAAACGGACTAATTCGATCTAGATAGTCGGTAGGTTGATCTAGGTCAAAACACCCCTGCTGAACTAGAATACCATCCGCTTCCATGTGCCCCCTTGGCTTCAGGGAGGTGGGCATTCCGTTTTTTATTAACGAGAGGTGGGTTCATGTCTGGAACGCAAACCACATACAACGATAAGGTCGTCCGGCAATTTGCCGTCATGACCGTCATCTGGGGCATCGTCGGCATGCTTGTCGGTGTCATCATTGCAGCTCAGCTGGTTTGGCCTGAGCTTAACTTTGGACCGTGGCTGCACTTTGGCCGTCTGCGTCCTCTGCACACCAACGCGGTTATCTTTGCGTTCGGTGGTAGCGCGCTGTTCGCGACGTCTTATTACGTCGTTCAACGTACGGGGCATACCCGTCTTTGGGGTGGTCCGCTGATTCCCTTTACGTTCTGGGGTTGGCAACTGATCATTGTCTTGGCTGCAGTTACGCTTCCGCTCGGTCTTACGACGGGCAAGGAATACGCGGAACTGGAGTGGCCGATCGACATCCTGATCACCCTGGTTTGGGTTGCTTATGCGCTGGTCTTCTTCGGAACGATCGCAGTTCGTAAGGTTTCCCATATCTATGTGGCCAACTGGTTCTACGGCGCATTCATCATTGCCGTTGCTCTTCTGCACATCTTCAACAGCATGGAAATGCCGGTCACGCTGACCAAGTCGTACTCCATGTATGCTGGTGTTCAGGATGCCATGGTTCAGTGGTGGTATGGTCACAATGCTGTCGGCTTCTTCCTGACTGCTGGCTTCCTGGGCATGATGTACTACTTCGTTCCGAAGCAGGCTGGCCGTCCGGTGTATTCCTATCGTCTGTCGGTTGTGCACTTCTGGGCGCTGATCTTCACCTACATGTGGGCCGGTCCGCACCACCTGCACTACACCGCCTTGCCGGACTGGACTCAGTCTGTCGGTATGCTGTTCTCCCTGATTCTGTTGGCTCCGTCCTGGGGTGGCATGATCAACGGCATCATGACCCTGTCGGGCGCCTGGCATAAGCTGCGCGACGATCCTATCCTGAAGTTCCTGATCACTTCCCTGTCCTTCTACGGTATGTCCACCTTCGAAGGCCCGATGATGTCGATCAAGACTGTCAATGCCTTGTCGCACTACACCGACTGGACCGTTGGTCACGTGCACTCCGGCGCTTTGGGCTGGGTTGCCATGGTTTCTATCGGCGCAATTTACTACCTGCTGCCGCGCCTCTTCGGCAAGTCCGAGATGTATAGCACCAAGCTGGTCACGACTCACTTCTGGATTGCTACCATCGGTACCGTTCTGTACATCGCTTCGATGTGGATCGCCGGTGTGATGCAGGGCCTGATGTGGCGTGCTGTCAATGCTGACGGTACCCTGGCTTACAGCTTCGTCGAGTCGGTTAAGGGTTCTTATCCGTTCTGGGCGATCCGTGTTCTGGGTGGTGCCTTGTTCCTGACCGGTATGCTGATCATGGCTTACAACATGTTCAAGACCATCGCCGGCGGTAGCACCAAGGAAGTGCCGATCATTGCTCCGGCCGGTCATCACGCCTGATTAGGGGGAAAGAATAATGCTCAAGCACGAACAAATTGAAAAGAGCGTACCGCTCCTGATCATCCTCACGTTGCTGGTGGTCGTCTGGGGTGGTCTGTTGGAAATCGTCCCGCTGTTCTTCCAGAAGTCCACCACGACTCCGGTTGAGGGAACCAAGCCTTATGATGCAGTTCGACTGGCTGGTCGTGACGTTTATGTCCGTGAAGGCTGCTTCTTGTGCCATTCGCAGATGATTCGTCCCTTCCGCGCCGAAACCGAGCGCTATGGCCACTACTCCGTGGCGGGTGAGTATGTCTATGACCACCCGTTCCAGTGGGGCTCCAAGCGTACCGGTCCGGACCTGCATCGCGTTGGTGGTCGTTACTCTGACGAATGGCAGCGCGCTCACCTAATGAACCCGCGTGACGTCGTTCCTGAGTCCAACATGCCGGCTTTTGCTTTCCTTGCAAATACCAAGGCTAAGGACACCGTTGGTGCCGATATCGAGAAGAAGATGGAAGTGATGCGAGGCTATGCCAAGGCTCGCGGCATTCCGACTTATTCCGATGAGGAAATCAAGGGCGCCAAGGCTGCGATCGGTGACAAGACCGAAATGGACGTTCTGATTGCCTATCTGCAAGGCCTTGGCCTGGCACTGAAGAACGTCAAGTAATAGCCATGGACATCAACGAGCTCCGTTCCCTCATCACCGTTGCCGGGTTGCTCTGCTTCCTCGCAATTGTGGCTTGGGCTTACGGCAAGGGCAGCAAGAAGGGGTTTGACGAGGCTGCCAACCTGCCGTTCTCCGGAGATGATGATCAGGGTGGGGCGTCCCATACGTCTCACCCGCGCTGAATAAAAGGAAAGCAAATGAGCGATTTCGTTAGCGATTTTTGGAACCTGTACGTGATCGTGATCGTATTGGGCAGTATTCTTGCCTGTGCGGTTCTACTGATTGTTCAGGGCAAGGCGACTTTCACGCCGGGCAAGACCATGGGTCACGTCTGGGATGAAACCCTTGAGGAATACAACAACCCGATGCCGAAGTGGTGGAGCTGGCTGTTTGTCATCACCGTTGTCTTCGCGCTGGTTTATCTGGCTCTGTATCCGGGTCTGGGTAATTTCAAGGGCATGCTGGGCTGGACGTCGGCCGGTCAGCACAAGGCTGAAGTTGACAAGATGGACGCCACGGTCAAGCCGATGTTCGACAAGTACATGGCTATGGATCTGAAGGCAGTCGCAGCTGACAAGCAAGCCATGGAAATGGGCAAGCGTCTGTACCTCACCTACTGCATGCAGTGCCACGGTGCTGACGCACGTGGCGCCAAGGGCTTCCCGAATCTGACCGACGGCGATTGGCTGTATGGCGGTGAGCCGGAGCAGATCAAGGAAACGATCGCCAATGGTCGCCAAGGTATGATGCCGGCACACGCCCACCTCGGCGCCGACAGCATCAAGGATTTGGCGAACTATGTGCGTTCCTTGTCCGGTCTGCCGAATGATTCCGTGCGTTCCGCCAAGGGTAAGGAAGCTTTCACCAGCGCCGGTTGCGTCGGTTGCCATGGTCCTGAAGCAAAGGGCATGGCCGCCATTGGCGCCCCGAACCTGACCGACAAGGTCTGGCTGTACGGTTCTTCCGAAGCGACTATCACCGAAACTATCACCAACGGTCGTCAGAACAAGATGCCGGCCTGGAAGGAATTCCTGGGTGATGCCAAGGTGCACCTGCTGTCCGCCTACGTGCTCAGCGTGAGCCAAGGCGCCAAGTAATTGGCCTGAAAACGGGGCGGCTATGCCGCCCCGTTTTTCTCTTCGAGTATCATCAAGTTCTGATTTGTATCAAAATTCCGTTGATGTTGAGGCACAACAATGCTGCATCAGCGTAATTTCGATACCGATAAGGCTCCTATGGAACAGAACGACCTCCAGCAAGATCTGAAACCTGCCGGGCAAGCTCAGCAGGTTTCTTTCTACGAGAAGCACAAAAAGATCTATATCAAGGAAGTCAAGGGCTGGTGGGCGACTTGGCGATGGGTGCTGGTCTGGTTTACGCAGATTCTTTTCTATGGCGCTCCTTGGCTTGAATGGAATGGTCGCCAAGCAGTTCTTTTCCATTTGGTCGAGCGCAAGTTTTATCTTTTCGGTCTAGTGTTATGGCCGCAAGATGTATTTTATCTAGCGTTGTTGCTGATCATTTCCGCTTACGCCCTATTCCTATTTACAGCGATCGCCGGGCGTTTATTCTGTGGCTATGCTTGTCCGCAGACCGTCTACACGGAAATTTTCATGTGGGTCGAGAACAGGATCGAAGGTGATCGTTCTGCTCGGATGAAACTAGACAAGGGGCCGATGTCGGCGCGGAAAATCCGCCTCAAGGCTACCAAGCATCTCATTTGGCTGGCGATTTCGCTTTGGACTGGCTTTACTCTGGTGGGGTATTTCACGCCGGTCAGCGAATTGATTGCGGCACTGCCTTTCAACCTTTCAGGTTGGGAGCTGTTCTGGACTTTCTTCTACGGTGGTTTCTGCTACATGCAGGCGGGCTTCCTGCGTGAGCAGGTTTGTAAGTACATGTGCCCTTACGCGCGCTTCCAAGGGGTGATGTTTGATCCGGATACCTTGGTTATCACCTACGACCCCGAGCGGGGCGAGCCGCGCGGGGCTCGCAAGAAAGGCGCCGATGCAAGTGCGCTTGGCGACTGTGTCGATTGTGGCCTATGCGTCGCTGTGTGTCCGACCGGAATCGATATTCGCAAAGGGATTCAATACGAATGTATTGGGTGTGGGGCGTGTATTGATGTTTGCGACCCGGTGATGGATAAAGTTGGCAAGCCACATGGCCTGATCCGCTACACCACTGAAAATGCCTTGGCGAAGCACTTCGGACCGAAAGATGTGCTTGGGCACATCGTTCGCCCCCGCATCCTGCTCTACACGGTGATCTTGTTTGGCATTATCGTCGCTGCCACCTGGTCTTTGGCGACGCGAGTGCCATTGAAGGTCGATGTGATTCGTGATCGATCCGTCTTGGCCCGGGAGGCCGACGATGGGCGTATCGAGAATATCTATAACCTGAAAATCATGAATACCACCGAGTTGCCGAAGCGTTACGCGCTCACCGTTTCCGGTTTGGAGGGCGCAGAGATCGTTGGTGAGCAAATCGTTGAGGTCGATAGCGCTGAAAACCACGAGGTGACCATTGTTGTTCGCGTGCCGCCAGAATCGGGTAAGGCCGGCGCCAACACGATCTATTTCGATATCAAGGCCCTGAACCATGATGCAATCAAGGTTCATGAGAAGGCCTCTTTCCTGATGCCCTGACAATGAGTACGACAATGACCCTGCGTAGCGAAGTTCAGCCTTGGTATAAGCAGCGCTGGCCTTGGATATTGATGGCTGGTCCGGCGGTGGTGATCGTTGCCGGTTTCATCACATTCTGGTTGGCGTTTACGAGCAACGATGGACTCGTTACCGATGATTATTACAAGCAAGGCTTGGCGGTTAATCAGCAGTTGAAGCGCGATCATGCTGCGACAGACCTGGGGCTGCATGCTGATCTGATGCGTTCAGGTTTGAATTTGCGTCTACTGATTGGTGCTGAGTCTGCCGCGCAACTACCCGAAGAAATCACGCTTAAAGTGGCCCATCCGACTCGTTCCGGGCTCGACCAAGCGGTGAAAATGGTTTCGGAAGGGCAGGGTTTTTATGGCGGGAAGTTGGTTGAGGAGATTTCGGGCCGTTGGCTGCTCACCTTGGAAGACCCGGCAGGGCAATGGCGTCTTCATGGTGAATGGCTGGCAGATTCGATGGAGCCGCTGCGTCTGACGGCAAAGGCGGCTAAGTAGTTGTTTTTCTTGTTACTGGGAGGTGACACTTATGGCATGGGAACTTTTGTTTACGAGTGATATCGGCTTGATGAGTCTGGTCGTTATCGTTGGCGTTTTGGTCATTGGTGGAGTGATGGCCAAGATGTACAGCAATAAGATGGACGAAGAGGCCGGCAAGTAATCCTAAGCTTGCGAAGAAGCTTGGAAAAACCCCTGTTACGCAGAGCGTGCAGGGGTTTTTCCTTTTTGCGCCGCAGGCGGTCTGTATGGCTTGTACGCGCCGGATTGATTTCGTTAATTATCCATGCCGTTCTCTTCTTCCAAGTCGAGAAATCGCCTCGGGATGCCGATGTATCGAGCGGAACCGGCGCTGCTCGTATAAACGCTTCCCTGTCGGGCAAGCAGCCTCAGAGGGCAGTTACGAACGCTTCTGCTGAAGAACCGCGCAGCATTTCTTCACTTGCACACGGTCGGCGCGCGACACTATCGGAAAAAGGTCTGCCAACGATTTTTGGCAGAAATGAGCAGTACACCGCAGCAGTGAAAAAAACGCGCCGCGATGAGTATGTTGAGCCAACCCCCGCAGTGTTGGAGACGCTCGAAGGCATAGAGCTAGGTACTTATCGTATTGCGGTTGCTCGAGTCTTACGACGATATGCCGGTGATTGGCTGCAGCCCACCGAATTGCACGTACCGTATGAATTGGTGCTGGAGTTACGTTTCATAAAACCGATGTCTCCGCCCTTGGTTTCGATTCTGAAATCGTCAGGCGCGACCGAGCTTGACCGTAAATTCCTTGAGGTGATGACCAAGGTTGCTGCTGAGTTGCCGATGCCGGTTGAGGGTAGGCAACTGCCCTATCGAGTCGAATTGCCTATTTGGATTAAACCCGAAGAGCGCTGAGCGCCGGTTATAAAGGCTCCAGCGATGCTTCGTGAAAACCGAAGGATTTTCTGGTGCGATCGGCGAGGTAGTTTTCCAGGCAGATCGTTACGCTACGGAATGCAAGGTCGCTCCACGGGATTTCTTCGGGAAGAAACAGCCCAACTTCCAGGCTTTCTTCTCCGGCAAAGTATTCCGATTTGACCATTCTGCCCCGGTAAAACAAATGAACCTGATTGATATGGGCGATGCTGAGCATGGCAAATGGCGCGTCGATCTCGACGATCGCCCCGGCCTCCTCGTGGGTTTCTCGCCGGGCGGCATCGGCAGTCGTCTCCCCGTTCTCCATGAAGCCTGCGGGTAAGGTCCAGAGACCTGAGCGTGGCTCTATGGCACGTCGGCAAAAAAGAATTCTTCCCTCCCATTCGGCTACGCAGCCAACAATCAGGTGTGGGTTTTCGTAGTGAATATGGCCGCAACTGTCACAAATATGCCTGGGTAAGGTGTCTCCATTCGGAATACGGAGGCTTACTTTGGTGCCGCAGCGAGTACAGAATTGGATAACGGATGACATCGGGAAACTCTCGGTTAGACCGTAGCAGTATCCCAAAATGCCCACCGCCACGGCAACTCCGCAATAGGTTCTTGTTTACACGACATCAATCCATGTGGCTACAATAACGATCACTCTAGAAGAAGCGCGTCCACACCGGGCGTTGCCGGTGGCAAAGGGGGCTATGCATGTTTTTGATTGTCGGTTACGTCATCGTTCTGGCGGCATCGCTGGGAACGTACGCGATCCATGGCAGCTTGTTGGCTCTTTGGGTGCCAACTGAATATGTGGCCATCGTTGGTTTGTTGATCGGGTATTTTGTCGCCGCCAACAACATCAAGGTGATCAAGGCGACCGTGGGGGCGGTGCCAGGGATTCTGAAGGGATCGAAATTCAATAAGGCCTTCTATGTGGATGCCTTGGCCTTGATGTTCGAGATTCTTTCCAAGGTGCGAAAGGAAGGTTTGATGTCCATTGAGGGCGACATCGAGAATCCCGAGGGCAGCCCAATATTCAGCAAGTATCCAAATATCGTTCATGATCACCACATCATCGAGTTCATGACCGACTATCTGCGCATGATGGTCGGCGGCAATTTGAATACGGTGGAAATTGAAGGCTTGATGGATGTCGAGTTGGAGACACATCACCATGAGGCCGCCGAACCCGCTCATGTCATGGGTAACGTTGCCGGTGCTGTGCCGGCCTTCGGTATCGTTGTCGCGGTGATGGGCGTGGTCAACGTGATGGGATCGGTGGGTAGTCCTCCTGCCGTTCTTGGCAAGATGATCGGTGGTGCGCTGGTCGGTACCTTCCTAGGTATTCTGATTTCTTATGGTTTTGTCGAGCCAATTGCGAAACTGCTGGAGCAGAAAGCAGCCGAGGAGGGCACGATTTACAAGTGCATCAAGATGGTTCTCCTTGCTTCCATGTCGGGGTATGCCCCGCAGGTGGCTATCGAGTTCGGTCGCAAGACCCTGGGTGGGCATGAGCGCCCCAGCTTCCGCGAACTGGAAGAAGAACTGAAGGCTCGCAAGGGCAAGTAAGCCGTTTCTATCTGTCGAGCCAATGAATGAGTGACGATTCCACCCGCCCTATAGTTATCAAGCGCAAGAAGGTGGTTGCCGGTGGCGGCCACGGTGGTGCTTGGAAAATTGCCTATGCCGACTTCGTGACGGCGATGATGGCTTTCTTCTTGCTGATGTGGCTGCTTGGTTCAACCTCCAAGGGCGATCTACAAGGTATTGCCGATTTTTTTCAGAATCCGCTGAAGATCGCTCAACAGGGTGGTGCCGGTTCAGGCGATGCAACGAGCATCCTGCAAGGTGGTGGCAAAGATTTGACCCGTCAGGCAGGTCAGGTCAAGCAGGGTGATGTCGAGCGCAAGAGCACCTCTTTCTCGAAGGAGGCGCAAGCGGAGTTCCGTCGTCAGGAGCAACAGCGACTGGAAGTCCTCAAGGCTGAAATCGAGAAAATGATTGAACAGACACCGCAATTGGCGCAGTTCAAGAAGCAAATGCTGCTCGACATCACGACCGAGGGCCTGCGCATTCAGATTGTTGATGAGCAAAATCGACCGATGTTTGACTCCAGTAGTGCAGACCTGAAGCCCTATACGCGGGACATCCTCAGGCAGATCGGCAAGGTGCTGAATGGAGTCAATAATCGGGTCAGTCTGGCTGGCCACACGGATGCCGCGCAGTTTGCTGGTGGGGAGAAAGGTTTCTCCAATTGGGAGCTTTCCGCCAACCGTGCCAACGCCTCGCGCCGGGAACTGATCGCCGGAGGTATGGACGATAGCAAGGTTATTCGTGTGGTTGGACTTGCGCAAACTGTATTATTTGATAAAAATGACCCCCTGAGTTCTGCGAATCGTAGAATTAGTATTGTTGTGTTAAACAAAAGAACTGAAATGGCCATCATGCAGGAGGAGGGGCCGGAATCCGAAGTGGGTGCTGAGGACACGGTGTCCGAAAAGCTGAATTTGCCCGCCAAGGGTTCTGCAGGCTAGGCAGTTGGCTTGAGATGAGGGATGACGGGAAACTTGAAACCATTATTGATCGGTGGGGCGTGTACCGCGTTGGTGTTGCCAGTCCTGCTGCTGGTAGATGCCTCTGCGCGCTCGGGTAGTGTCGTTTTCGCGTTTCTCTTGATTACGGGCGGATGGATCGTTGCCCTGTCCTTTTTTTCGGCTGATAGGAAGGCAAGCGATGCTCACCCTTCAGTGCATGGCGGCCTGCATCGTGAAGTTGCGGAACATGCGAGTGAAGCAATCGTTCGCATCTCGATGGAGTTTGGCGAACAGATCAGTGTGATGCAGGACGAAGTTGCGCGCACGCGCGCAATTTTCTCCGACGCGATCGAGAAGCTGGTCTCCAGCTTCAACAACATGAACGAACAGATTCACCGCCAGCAGCATTTGGGCTTGATGGTCGTGGCGGGTAGCGAAGGTGGCGGGGTTTCCGAGTTCGAAGTGTTCGCGACAAAGACTTCGGAAACACTGCGTCAGTTCGTGGATAGCGTGGTCGAAAACTCCCGATTGGCGATGGCCCTGGTCGAAATGACCGATCGAATTCGTACTCAGGTAACGCAAATCAACGGGATGCTGGGTGAGATCGAAGGGATCTCCAAGCAAACGAATCTTCTGGCGCTCAATGCGGCGATCGAGGCTGCTCGTGCAGGAGAGGCCGGGCGAGGATTTGCCGTCGTCGCCGATGAGGTGCGCGATTTGTCCGGGCGAACCAATCATTTCAGCCTGCAGATCCGAAGCTCCTTATCGACCATGCAGCAACTGGTTGGGGAAACGGAATCGGCGATTAACCGCATGGCGGCTCAGGATATGACCTTTGCTCTGACCTCGAAGGGCGATGTCGAGGCTGCTATGGCCGGCATAGAAGAGATGAATCGGCGTACCGGCGAGTCGGTCAGCGAACTGAATCAAATTGGCGAGCAGGTCGAGTCTGCTGTGAATCAGGCAATCGTCTCACTGCAATTCCAGGATATGGTCACCCAGTTGCTTGGGCATGTCGCGCAGCGTCTCGAGCTGCTCAGCGAGGTGGTCAGCGACGAGCAACAGATGGCCGAGGCGTTGAGAAGCACTGGGAATCCAGCCGATACCTTACGCACCTTGGCCGAAGTGAGAGAGCACGTTGAGCAGTTGTCACAAAAATTGGTACCCCTGAAGCAAGGGGTGGAGAGAAACCCAGTCAGCCAGACAGGCTTCGCGAGCGGCGATGTCGAGCTGTTTTGAAAGTACCCGAGGAGAAAATGGCTAAAACCATTCTTGCAGTTGATGATTCCGCATCCATTCGCCAAATGGTCTCCTTCACCTTGAAGAGCGCAGGCTACGAGGTGGTGGAGGCGGTGGACGGGATGGATGGCCTGGAAAAGGCCAAGTCGAAAAGTATCAATCTGGTGCTGACCGATCAGAACATGCCGCGTATGGATGGTCTGACCTTGATCAAGTCGTTGCGTGCCATGCCGCAATACGCCAAGACGCCTATTTTGATGCTGACGACGGAGTCCTCCGACGCGATGAAGTCGCAAGGTCGGGCTGCGGGGGCAACCGGTTGGTTGGTGAAACCGTTCGATCCGCAAAAGCTGATTGAAGTGGTGCGTAAAGTTATCGGCTGAGTCGCCGTTCCCGGCATCGCCGAGGAAAAGATCGGCCAGTGGCCGAAGTAAGCATCGTCTGGCCGGAGAGAGGGAAGCATGGCTATAGACATGAGTCAGTTCTACCAGGTGTTCTTCGAGGAGTCGGCGGAGCATCTGGCGGCGATGGAGTCGCTGCTGCTTGATCTGGATGTGGATAATCCAGATTCAGAGCAACTCAATGCGATTTTTCGGGCAGCTCATTCGATCAAGGGAAGTGCCGGAACCTTCGGATTCACCGATCTGGCGGAAACGACCCACATCCTGGAAAACCTGTTGGACCGTATCCGCAAGGAGGAGTTGGAGCTCCGCGCCGATATGGTGGATGCCTTCTTGCAATGCGGTGACGTTCTGCGCGACATGCTCGAAGCCCATCAGGGACGGGGCGAGGCGGATTCCACTGCGGTCGAAGCGATATGTGCCCGCTTGAGGCAGCTTTCCAAAGTTGGTGGCGACATTGCTGCCGAAACGCCTGTGCGGGCGGACGAAGCTGCTTCAGACGTGGCAGGCGCCAATAGCCAGCACGTCTTCGATATCCAGTTCGTGCCGACTGAGGTGTCGGCCAGGGGCGATGGGGTTGGCGCTTTGCTGGAGGAACTGCGTAGTTTGGGCCAACTGGAGATCTTGCAGAAGCCAGAGGGCGGAGAGCATGAGGTCGGTTACTGGCAGCTGCGCTTGATCACCGAAGTGGGGCAGGACGACTTTTCCGAGCAGATCGACTTCGTCGCCGACAATGGTGCCTGGCGCGTTGCAGAGCAGACGCATGCGGAGAATTCCGAAGACGCATTCGGGTTTTTCGATTCATCTCCAGGTGCGCCGGCTGATGAAAGCGACGCATACGGGTTCTTTGAACCCTTATCCGGAGAGGCTGCTGAGCCCCTGGCGGCGGACGTCGAAGCCGAAGGCTACGGGTTTTTTGAGCCGCTACCGTCTCCGGTCGATCAGGAAAGCACCGAGACAACCCACAGCGATGGGGATGGCTACGGTTTCTTTGAGCCGTTGCCGGAAGCGCCCGTAGCCCCGGCTGCATCTTCTTCAGCCCAGACTGTGGTCGAAGAGGGCGATGGTTTCGGCTTTTTCGTGCCGCTTTCGCCGCCGACCGAGGTCCCGGATCCGGTTGTTGCAGCGCCAAGCACCCAAGATCAGTCAGTGCTGCGGTGCACTGTCGAAAACAAGGAAAAACCAGCGGAGCCTCGAACCAAGGTGGCCAAGGCTGTATCCCCGGCTGCAAGCGGAGGGGAGTCTTCGATTCGGGTCAGTGTCGAGAAAGTCGATCAGTTGATCAATCTGGTCGGGGAGCTGGTCATTACCCAAGCCATGCTCTTGCAGACCGCGGTTCAAATGGAGGACGCGGCACCGGAGCGCTTGGTCAACGGGCTGGCGCAACTGGAGCGGAATACCCGTGACCTGCAGGAATCGGTCATGTCGATTCGCATGTTGCCGATCTCTTTTGTCTTTTCGCGGTTTCCACGAGTCGTACGCGATCTTTCCGGCAAATTGGGCAAGCAGGTCGAGTTGAAGACCACCGGCGAGACGACCGAACTCGACAAGAGTCTGATCGAACGAATCGCCGACCCACTGACACACCTCATTAGAAATAGTCTCGATCACGGGGTCGAGTCTCCGGAAAAGCGCATCGCGGCAGGAAAGAACCCTGTCGGGACGATTACCTTGAAGGCCTACCATCAAGGCGGCAATATCGTCATCGAAGTCGGAGACGATGGTGCAGGTTTGCAGCGCAACAAGATTCTCGCCAAGGCGCGGGAACGTGGCCTGCAGGTATCGGACCAAATGAGCGATCAGGAAGTATTCAACCTGATCTTCGAAGCCGGCTTCTCCACTGCTGAGCAGGTGACGGATGTTTCCGGGCGAGGCGTTGGCATGGATGTCGTGCGACGCAACATCCAATCGATGGGTGGGCGCGTTGAAATCGATTCAATGGCGGGTATCGGTACCCGGATGACGGTGCGGCTGCCACTGACGCTGGCCATTCTGGATGGCATGTCGGTGGCGGTGGCCGAGCAGACCTACATCCTGCCGCTTTCCTATGTGGTCGAATCCTTCCAGCCACAGATGGGGGATATCAAAACCCTATCCAACCTGGCGCGGGTCATTCAGGTTCGAGGCGAGTACCTGCCAGTCGTCGTGCTCCATGAATTCTTCAATCTGAAGTCGAATACGGCCGATTACACGCAGGGCATCATGGTGGTGATTGATGCGGATGGAATCAAAGCGGCCTTGTTCGTTGATGCGCTACTGGGGCAACACCAGGTGGTCATCAAGAGCCTGGAAGCCAATTACCGGAGGGTGGCGGGCATCTCAGGTGCCACCATCATGGGCGACGGCCATGTTGCCTTGATTCTTGACGTCTCGGCGATTGCCGGCATGGTCAAAACGAGTGTTCAGAAAACAGCTTGAAAGTCGGGAGAAGGAGCGGGAGATGGAAGCGATGATGCCAGCGGGAGCCGTGGCCGAGGAGGCGATGGTCGCCAGCGAGTTCCTGACATTCACGTTGGGGAGCGAGGAGTATGCAATCGATATCCTGAAGGTTCAGGAAATCCGTGGCTATGAACAGCCTACGCTGATCGCCAATGCCCCATCTTTCATCAAGGGGGTAATCAACCTGCGGGGGATCATCGTTCCGATCGTTGATCTGCGCATCAAGTTCAATCTGGGTAAGGTCGAATACACGCCATTCACGGTCGTAATCATCCTCAATGTGGCGGGTCGGGTGATCGGTGTGGTCGTGGATAGCGTTTCCGATGTCATTTCACTGATGCCCGAACAAATCCGTCCGTCGCCAGATTTTTCGGCAACTTTCGATACGAAATACATCCTCGGGCTGGCTTCCCTCGAGGCTCGGATGCTGATCGTTACCGATATCGAGCGCTTGATGACCAGTGCCGATATGGAATTGATCGATAACGCCACCTAGGGAGCGGCCATGCTGAACAACATACGTATCAGTACTCGACTGCTATGGCAGGCAATCGGGATGGCCTTCTGGTTCATCGTCCTCGTGGCTACCGGCCTCCATTTCATGCGGGACATCAACCAGGACACTCGGTCCGTCTTCGAGGACAAAATGGAGCCCGCCGTCATTGTTCTGCGGATTCAGACCCTGATGGCCGATAACAGCCTGCAGATCGCGTCGGGATTGCAGCACGACCCGAACGGTCCTCAGGCTGCCGTTCATGCCCATCCCCTTGGCATGCATACCGATCAGGTCATCGCAAATCGCGATGCGATCAACGAACTATGGGGGCGCTTCAAGAAACGTACGCTTTCCGACGAAGAAGCACGATTGGCCGAGGACTATGAAAAAGCCCGCATGGTCTATGTGAAGGAAGGCCTTTTGCCGGCGCGAGAGGCTTTGATCGCAGGTGACTTCAACAAGGCGTCGGAAATTGACGGCAAGGTGGTTCGCCCATCCTATGCCAAAGCCCGGGCGGCCGCCGATGCGCTGCGAGAGTATTACCTTGAGTCCGGTAAAGGCTTGTATAGCGAGGCGCAAAAGACCTTCGATACCTCGATGTCGATCATGATCGGTTTGGCGTTGTGCGTGGTGTCGCTCATTACGGTCTTTGCAATGGTCTTTGCCCGAAGTATTACGCGGCCTTTGGCAGGGGCGGTCGCTCTGGCCGATTCGGTCGCCAGCGGTAACCTGGATCATAAGATTGAGATTGCTGGGCGCGATGAAGTCAGTAATTTGCTCAGCTCATTGGACAAAATGCAGTCGGAGCTGAAAGAGCGCACCGATCGGGAACGCTCGTCAGCGAACGAAACGCTGCGAATCAAGACGGCTCTCGACGTTTCGTCCAACAGTGTGATGGTGGCGGATCCCGATGGGCTGATCATCTATGCCAATGCTGCAGTAATGCAAATGATGCGTGAGGCAGAGAGCGATATTCGGAAACAATTGCCCAACTTCCGCGCTGACGCCATCGTCGGTTCGAATTTCGATATCTACCACCGGCAGCCAAGTCATCAGCGCAATATGTTGTCGGCCCTAAAAACCACCTATCGGACTGAAATGAACATCGGGGGGCGCTATTTTGCCCTCGCTGCCTGCCCGATATCGAATCAGCAAGGGGAGCGCCTGGGTACGGTCGTCGAATGGAGGGACCGTACCGCTGAAGTGCAAATCGAGACCGAGGTTGCCAATATCATCGAGGCAGCAGTCGGCGGCGACTTCAGCAAGCGCTTGGATGCTGGAAAGATGAGTGGATTCTTCAAACAGATATCCGAGGGCATCAATAACCTGCTGGAAGCGAATACCCAGGCTCTCAACGATGTTGCGGCGATGTTTGCGCGGATGTCCCAGGGAGATTTGCGACAGAAAATCGATACCGAGTATCACGGCATGCTGGGCAAGTTGAAGGACGATGCCAACGCCACGGTCGATAACCTGCAAGAGATCATACTGTCGATCAAGGAAGCGACGGATGCGATCAACACGGCGGCGAAGGAGATAGCGTCGGGGAACCAGGACCTGTCGAGCCGCACGGAAGAGCAGGCGAGCAGTCTGGAAGAGACGGCGTCGAGCATGGAGCAATTGACCAGCACGGTGAAGCAGAATGCCGACAACGCGAAACAAGCGAATGAGTTGGCGAGCAATGCGCAGTTGGTGGCGGTCAAGGGTGGAGATGTTGTGGGACAAGTGGTCGACACCATGAGTGCGATCCACCACTCGAGCAGCAAGATAGCGGACATCATTGGCGTGATTGATGGCATTGCCTTCCAGACCAACATTCTGGCCCTCAATGCAGCCGTCGAAGCGGCCCGAGCGGGCGAACAAGGGCGTGGCTTTGCCGTGGTAGCGACCGAAGTCCGCAATCTGGCCCAGCGCAGTGCGGCGGCGGCGAAAGAGATCAAGGGACTGATCTCCGACTCTGTGGAGAAAGTCGAAGCGGGAAACAAACTGGTCGATCAAGCGGGCAAGACGATGGAAGAAGTAGTGACATCGATCAAGCGGGTAGCGAAGATCATGTCCGACATCTCGGACGCCAGTCGAGAGCAGAGTTCGGGCATCGAGCAAGTCAGTCTGGCGGTGAGTCAGATGGATGAGGTGACCCAGCAGAATGCGGCCCTGGTCGAAGAGGCTGCTGCCGCTGCCGAGAGTCTTGAGGAGCAGGCTCATAATTTGACCCAGGCGGTATCGATTTTCCGGCTTGATACCGTTGCCAGAAAAGGCGAAGTCGCCTTCGCCGGATCTAGTGGTGCCCAGATGAACTCTGTTGGCACAGAGCATTCCGCTCGGCTGGCATTGCCCCAAAAAGAAGCGGTGCGCCTGAAACCAAGTCAACAGAGCGCGCGTGTTGCGCTGCCTAAGTCAAACGACGATGAGTGGGAAGAATTCTGACTGGCGTGCCAACGCCGGCAGTCCGATGAGGAGCAAGAAGTGAGAAATAATCAGCCCGTGACCAATGTTGAGGTCCCACTCAGGGACGATACCCTGATCGTTTCCAAAACCGACCTGAAGGGGCGGATCACCTATGTTAACCGTGATTTTCTCGAAATTAGCGGTTTCACTGAGCAGGAGTTGATTGGTGTGCCGCACAATCTCGTTCGCCATCCCGATATGCCTGCGGAGGCATTTGAAGATCTTTGGCGTACCTTAAAAGCGAATAGACCGTGGACGGGTTACGTCAAGAATCGCTGCAAGAACGGTGACTACTATTGGGTTTTGGCGAACGCAACACCAATTTGGGAAAACGGTGCGGTGGCAGGCTATATGTCTGTGCGTCGGAAGCCAGATCCTGTAGTCGTCCGCGAGGTCGAAAAGGTTTATGCGCAATTCCGAAATAAATCACAGGGAAATCTGCGCATCGTCCGTGGGGCGGTAGTAGCCGGTGGAGAAGGACTGGGATCCAGGATTCGTGATCTTTCCTTGATAGGCAAGATGAACGCCATATTTGGCATCCTGATCGTTCTGATGTTGGTTGCAGGATTTTTGGCGTTGAGTGGGCTGGGTCAAACAAAACAAGCTCTTGACCACGTCTTTGACCGTCGGGTTGAGCCACTACAGATCATTGCTCGAATCGGGAAGGATGTCGCCGACAGTCGCACGGAGGTCCTCCGGGCGTTGCAGCATGATCCGAGCGGTGGCTACGCCAAATTCCACGACCATCCGTTGGCGAAACATGTTGATGCTTACAGAAAACTAACCGGCGAAGTTGATAGGGAATGGTCGAATTACGAAAAGCTTTTGCCTGCCGCTACCGAGGAGCATAAGTCTCTCGCCAAGGGCTTTTCAGAAGCACGCAAGCGGATGATTGAAGATGGCCTGAATCCCACCTTCGCTGCGATGGAGAAGGGGGATTATGCCGGAGCCTTCATGTTGTGGCGGGAAAAATTGACGCCGGCATATGGTGAGGTCTCTGCCAAACTCGAGGCGCTGACGGCCTATCAAATGGACAAGGCAAATGCTGAGCATTCAGCTGAGGCTGAGCGATATAGCCGGATTCAGGCGCTAACCGTCATCGCGATGCTTATCGCTATGGTTTTGGCAGCCGTGCTGGGTTGGTTGCTCGCACGCAGTATAAGCAGGCCCATCGAATTGATCACTTCTACCTTCCGGGAAATCTCGGCGGGACACTACAACAACCTGTTTGATTTCAATCGTAACGACGAGATCGGCAAGGTGCTTCAGGCCATGCAGTCAATGCAAATCAAGCTCGGCTGCGACGTTGCTGAGGCAAATCGTGTCGCTGAGGAGAATCTACGCATCAAGATCGGCCTGGATAACGTCGCTACCAACGTCATGATTGCTGACGATGAGCACAAGATTATCTACATGAACAAATCGGTTCATGAAATGTTCGCCGTAGCTGAGTCGGATATTCGTAAAGATATGCCGCAGTTCTCGCGCCAAGGGCTTCTCGGGGCCAACATTGATTTGTTCCACAAGAACCCAGCTCATCAGCGTGAGATGTTGGCAAGGTTGACTGGTACTCACCGTGCTACGGTCAGGCTTGGAGGGAGAACATTCGCGCTTACCGTCACACCGGTAATCAACGAGCGTGGCCAACGATTGGGTTCGGCAGTAGAGTGGCTTGATCGGACATCAGAGGTCGCTATTGAGGACGAGGTCGCTGATATCGTCGTTGCGGCTGCGAACGGGGATTTCTCGAAGCGGGTTGGCGAAGTTGGCAAGACGGGATTCTTCCTGAAACTTGCGGGTGACTTGAATACCCTCCTGGATACCAGCCAGCGCGGCCTTGAAGATGTAGCGAGGGTGCTAGGAGCGATGGCTGAAGGAGATCTAACGAAAAACATCTCGGCCGAATATGCCGGCACTTTCGGACAGCTCAAGGAAGATACCAATGCAACTGTTGCTCGCCTCCAAGAGATCGTGGGTCAGATCAAGGAAGCGACGGATGCGATCAACACGGCGGCGAAGGAGATAGCGTCGGGGAACCAGGACCTGTCGAGCCGCACGGAAGAGCAGGCGAGCAGTCTGGAAGAGACGGCGTCGAGCATGGAGCAATTGACCAGCACGGTGAAGCAGAATGCCGACAACGCGAAACAAGCGAATGAGTTGGCGAGCAATGCGCAGTTGGTGGCGGTCAAGGGTGGAGATGTTGTGGGACAAGTGGTCGACACCATGAGTGCGATCCACCACTCGAGCAGCAAGATAGCGGACATCATTGGCGTGATTGATGGCATTGCCTTCCAGACCAACATTCTGGCCCTCAATGCAGCCGTCGAAGCGGCCCGAGCGGGCGAACAAGGGCGTGGCTTTGCCGTGGTAGCGACCGAAGTCCGCAATCTGGCCCAGCGCAGTGCGGCGGCGGCGAAAGAGATCAAGGGACTGATCTCCGACTCTGTGGAGAAAGTCGAAGCGGGAAACAAACTGGTCGATCAAGCGGGCAAGACGATGGAAGAAGTAGTGACATCGATCAAGCGGGTAGCGAAGATCATGTCCGACATCTCGGACGCCAGTCGAGAGCAGAGTTCGGGCATCGAGCAAGTCAGTCTGGCGGTGAGTCAGATGGATGAGGTGACCCAGCAGAATGCGGCCCTGGTCGAAGAGGCTGCTGCCGCTGCCGAGAGTCTTGAGGAGCAGGCTCATAACTTGGCTAGCGCAGTGTCAGTATTCAAGGTCGGTGGAGAGGTAGCGTTAGCCAAAAGCAAGGTGAGGGGGGCGCCAGAGCTTAATACGGCGGACCGTAACCGTTTGGGCCGCAAAAACGCTCCGTTGCTCCCGCCGGCTAGTTTGGATGATGAGTGGGAGGAGTTCTAAGCATGGTTGATCTACAACGTAAAACTCCGATTTCAACTACTCGCGTAAGTACAGCGCTTCCGCAGATGGTGCGTACATCAGGGGAGCGCGAGTTTTCATTCTCTGCGACCGATTTTGAGCGAGTCCGTAAACTGATTTATCAGCGGGCGGGAATCTCGCTTTCTCCGGTTAAGCAGGACATGGTTTACTCGCGTTTGGCGAGGAGGCTGCGAGCAACCGGAAAGCAATCGTTTGCTGAATATCTCGATGCATTGGAGAAACAGGGTGGCGAAGAGTGGGAACGCTTTGTTAACTCCTTAACAACGAACTTGACCTCGTTTTTCCGCGAGCCGCATCATTTCCCGATCTTTGCCGAGCACATGCGTAAGCTTGGCTCTCGTCGTCCGATCAGGGTGTGGTGTTCCGCTGCTTCAACTGGCGAAGAGCCTTACTCAATTGCCATTACGGTCGCTGAAACATTCGGAATTGAAGCTTCTAACGTTTCTATAATCGCCTCGGATTTGGACACCAATGTTTTGGCCACGGCGCAAAAAGGTGTTTATCCAATCGAACGTGTTGAGAAACTTTCTCCCGATCGGCTACGCCGTTTTTTCCTGAAGGGCACTGGTGCTCAAGAAGGCTATGTATCGGTTCGTCCTGAATTGAAGCGAATGATCGAGTTCCGACAGATTAATTTGCTGGATCAGTCGTATCCGGTAAAAGGCCCGATCGATGTGATTTTTTGCCGAAATGTGATGATTTATTTCGACAAGCCAACGCAATACAAAATTCTTTCGCGCTTTGCACCGATATTGCAGGCTGATGGCCTCATGTTTGCCGGTCATTCGGAAAGCTTCTTGCATGCATCAGACTTGTTCAAATCATTGGGTAAAACGGTTTACGCCCTCGCCTCGGCAAAGTGATCAAGGAATACCGTGCCCCACGCCTACGACGAAAATCTAGCGACCAACCGCTATTACGACCGGCATTTCGGACTGGATGCGGCGAAGATATTGCCGGGTGAATATTATGTTTCTGGCGAGGGAACCTTGCTGGTAACCGTCCTTGGCTCATGTGTAGCTGCATGTATTAGAGATGCAGAGGCCGGCATTGGTGGGATGAATCACTTCATGCTTCCTGATGATGGTGGGAGGGACACCATTGGTAATTCAGCCCGCTACGGAACTTATGCCATGGAGGTGCTGATTAACCATCTGCTGAAGATGGGAGCGCGCCGTAATCGCTTGGAAGCGAAGGTCTTTGGGGGAGGGGCTGTATTGGCGAGTTTGGCCAGTAGCAATGTTGGTGAGCGCAATGCTGAATTCGTCCTTGATTTCCTCAAAACGGAGAAAATTCCGGTCGTAGCCAAGGATTTGCTCGATTCCTATCCTCGAAAAGTGTATTTTTTTTCCAATAGTGGACGTGTGCTTGTCAAAAAACTACACCGAGTGCACAACGAAACCCTATTCAATCGCGAGCGCGACTACAAGGCGCGTTTGGCGGATACTCCGATGGCTGGAGATGTCGAGTTGTTCGTCTGAGTACTTTTTGATTCATATATTGCGATTTTGTAATGCCAAATAAAGTGCGTGTCCTAATTGTTGACGACTCCGCCGTTATGCGTGGCGTTCTGGCCGAGATGATTAATTCGGCGGAGGACATGGAGGTGGTCGGTGCTGCTCCTGATGCGCATACAGCGAGAGAAATGATCAAGGCGCTCAATCCGGATGTTTTGACCCTGGATGTCCAGATGCCAAAGATGAACGGAATTGAGTTTCTTGATCGGTTGATGCGGCTTCGGCCGATGCCCGTTGTCATGGTTTCTTCATTCACCGAGGCTGGTTCGGATACGACATTGAGGGCACTGGAGTTGGGGGCGGTGGATTTCATAGGCAAACCGCGCGCCGAACATTCGGGAAGTATGGAGCTATACGCGGAGGAATTGCTCGACAAACTGCGGGCAGCAAAATCCGCCAGATTGAGGCGTCAGAACGTGCAACGAACTTTGTCAGCTACTTCATCTTCCGCAGGCAGTGCTGCGCAAACCTCTCCTGTTTCCGTAAAAACAGGGAGTCCAGTGACCGGGAAAATAATTTTCGTGGGCGCATCAACTGGGGGGACGGAAGCTATTAAAGAGTTTCTACTGGGGATTCCCGCAAATTGCCCCCCCATATTGATCGTTCAGCACATGCCAGAGTCTTTCACAGCATCATTTGCTAGGCGTCTAGATGGCTTGTGCGCACCGAGAGTTCTAGAGGCGCAAGGCAACGAAAAATTAGAGTCTGGTACGGTTTATATCGCGCCTGGACACTCGCATTTATTGATCAAGCGCGTCGGTGCTGGGTATGTTACGGAATTGCTCGCCACTCCACCGGTAAACCGACATCGTCCGGCAGTGGATGTGCTTTTTGACTCGGCCGCAACGCAGGTTGGGAGGTCGGCAATTGGTGTAATCCTCACGGGCATGGGCAAGGACGGTGCTCAGGGCTTGCTTCGTATGCGTCAAGCGGGGGCCAAGACGTTTGGCCAGGATGAGGCAAGTTGTGTCGTCTATGGAATGCCAAGAGAGGCATTCCTGATCGGTGCTGTTGCTGAACAATGCTCCCTTGATGAGATGGCAAAACGCGTCATGGCTGCGCTAGGTTGCTAGTAGAAGGGCTTGTTAGCAAAAACTAAAGTATTAAACTTCGTAGTCGATATTGACGAATAGGAAGAATAACGATGCAGACAATAGTTTCGAAAGAGGGGGCCAAAGCCTTCATTAAGTTAAGTGGCCGTTTCGACTTCAATACGCACCGGGAGTTCCGTGGCGCTTATGAGCCGCTGGTCATGGAAAGTGACGTTCGGGTGGTAACCGTCGACTTTGCCGGCGTTGATTATCTCGACAGTTCGGCCTTGGGGATGCTTCTGATGCTGCGCGATAAACTTGGTGGCGCAAATAAGGAAGTAATTTTGACTGGTGTTAGAGGGAACGTAAAGCAGGTGCTTGACATTGCCAATTTTGGTAAATTATTTCAAATTTCTTGAATTGTGCAGGTTGTTTCGTTATTCTTGGTGATTCGTCTAGCATCGTGTTTTGTATTGCGCTCTGTTATTGTTGAAGCGATGCAAAAAGTTGAGCTGTTGGTCGAGAGAGTCTTTGCTATGTGGTTGGTAAGGCCAGCGGGAGAAAGAAATGTCTGAACTACTGAAAAATATTGATGCGCGCACCAAGCTGGCAGGAACGAACAAGCTTGAGATTCTTTTGTTTTTCCTTGGGGTCGATCAGAGAACCGGGCGAAGAGAAACCTACGGCATAAACGTATTTAAGGTCCGGGAAGTCATGAGGACGCCCGCTATCACTGCAGCACCGGAAATGCCGAGTTCTGTTGAGGGAATGGTGAGTTTGCGCGGGGCTTTGGTTCCGGTAATTGATTTAGCGAAGTACTCAGGAATTTCGGCAGATACCCCGCGAGAGATCATGATCGTGACCGAGTATAACGGCCACACTCAGGGGTTCTTGGTTGAAGGGGTGGATACAATTCTTCGCTTGGACTGGAGCAAAATGCGAGTCCCTCCGGAGATGCTGACTGTTCAGACGGGAGGCTTGGTTACGGCAGTAACCGAGCTTGAGGATGGTCGTTTGGTCATGATGATGGATGTTGAGAAAGTCCTTTCGGAAACGACCAATATAGACAACGATCTCATTTTTAAGAGTGTCGTGCCGGTCGATCGACCTGACTGCACCGTTTTTTATTGCGATGACTCAAGTGTCGCTAGAAAGCAGATAGAGCGAACGCTTGAAGCGATGGGTGTGAAAGGTGTTGCCGCAGTTAACGGGCGGAAAATGTGGGATGAACTTGAGAAGGTTGCAACCTATGCGCAATCGATAGGAAAACCTGTTTCCTCGATTGTCAGTCTGGTTTTGACGGATATTGAGATGCCAGAAATGGATGGATATATCCTGACCAAGAAGCTGAAGTCTGACCCGCGTTTTAATGGAGTGGCGGTGGTTATGCATTCCTCGCTGTCTGGAATGTCGAATCAGCAGTTGGGATTGTCAGTCGGGGTCGACGAGTACGTGCCGAAATTTGAGCCACAGCGCCTCTCGGAAACGTTAGCCAGACGACTTGGAGTCGGCGGTTCGCTGGAGCCGGTAGCGGCATAGAAGGGGTTGAGATGACCTACGCAGAAAACAAGAACTTGCTTGAGAGTGTTGATGCAAGAACCCGTTTGGCCGGGTCGAACAAGATGGAGATTCTCTTGTTCTCTCTTGGTACGAGGGAGATTTTTGGGATCAATGTGTTCAAGGTGCGAGAGGTTGGAAGAACTCCGCATATTACGAAGACTCCTAATATGCCCCGTGGCGTAGAGGGTTTGATTTCGTTGCGCGGAAATGTAATCCCCGTCTTGTCTTTGGCGCCCTTCCTCCAGCTTGATGGTGTGCCACCTGGTCTGGGGAAGACAATGATGGTGGCGGAATATTCAAAGCGAACTTTGGGATTTCTTGTTCATGAAGTCGATCGGATCATCCGCGTGGATTGGGAGCGGGTTAAGGCGCCTGAGAGTGTGCTTAGCGCTAACCACGGTTTGATTACTGCCGTAATCGAATTGGAAGATGGCGGTTTGGTTTCCATACTCGATGTTGAGCAAATTTTGTCGAATGCGTTCGGCGAAGCAATGATTGTGGATATATTGCCGGCCAGAGTTGATCCCGAGACTAGTGTTTTCTTCGTGGATGATTCGATAGTTGCTCGAAGAAAAATTTCCGAGGTTCTTGATAAGTTGGGCGTTAGGCATAAGCACGCAACAAATGGGTTGGAGGCTTGGACCCGCCTCCAAGGCATTGCGGCGCATTCACATCAAATGGGCCGAAACATTCGGGATGATATCCGGCTTATTTTGGTCGATGCAGAGATGCCGGAAATGGACGGCTATGTGCTAACCAAAAATATTAAGTCAGATCCACGCTTCGAAGGTGTTCCGGTAGTTATGCACTCTTCCCTTTCCTCGGAAGCTAATAGGGCAATGGGTAAGTCAGTTGGTGTTGATGCTTACGTCGCCAAATTTGATGCTGAGGCCTTGGCGGATACCTTGCGCCCGCTGATCGAACGATAAATATTAAGTACTTGGAGTGCTGCATGGCTGCTGATCCGAAAATGAGATTTCTTGTGGTGGACGATTTTTCCACCATGCGTCGAATTGTTCGCAATCTTCTAAAAGAATTAGGTTTTACTAATGTCGATGAGGCAGAAGATGGGGCAATCGCACTACAGAAATTGCAGGCGGGTGGTTTCGAGTTTGTGGTAACTGATTGGAATATGCCGAATATGGACGGCCTAACTCTCCTTCAGACAATCCGCGCTACCCCGAATCTGAAACATTTGCCCGTATTAATGATTACCGCTGAAGCAAAGAAGGAGAACATCATCGCTGCTGCTCAAGCAGGGGCGAGCGGTTACATCGTCAAACCGTTTACGGCGGGAACTCTTTCGGAAAAGCTGACCAAGATCTTCGAGAAGATGGGACAGTAGTTTAGGGGGCGCTCATGACGGCAAATAACGACTCATCAGATCTGGAAGCGCTATTCGATTCGATAGCCTCTGATTATTCTTCGCCAGCGCAGCAACAAACTATTCCTGTCGCGCCGGCAAGTACTCCTGTTGCATCCTCTGCAGTTGGGGATAGCGACGAATTACAAGCATTGTTCGATAGCGTGGCTGCGGATAATGGTGCGCAGGGGGCAGAGGGGGGGGCTCCAGACTCCAGCGAAGAGGGAGATGGATGGCCGAAGCAGGAGGCTGTGTTTAACCGTATAGGTCATATGGCACGTGCTCTGCACGATACGCTGGGTCAACTCGGTTATGACAAATTCATCGAGAAGACTGTGTCGGCTCTTCCCGATGCCAAAGATCGGTTGGCGTATGTGGCTAATTTGACCGAACAGGCTGCTTGTAGGGTATTGAATGCGACCGATGTTGCTGGCCCGCTTGTTGATGATATTGGAAATGCCGCGCAAGCGCTGACTGAGCGATGGGATGGTGTTTTCGCGAATCAAATGGGGCCTGAAGAATTCAGGAAGCTTGCGATCGAAACACGCGCTTTTCTAAAAGATCAGGTGCCGACGAAAACGCAAGCTGTCCATACGCAACTGACAGAAATTATGATGGCCCAAGACTTTCAAGATCTAACCGGGCAAGTGATTAAGAAAATCGTTACCTTGGCCCAAGAGTTGGAAAGCGGCTTGATGGGTGTCTTGCTTGAGGTAGTGCCTGACACCAAGCGTACGGACGAAGTGGAAAGTTTAATGAATGGGCCGGTCATCAATGCGGAGGGCAGAAGCGACGTAGTGGTGAATCAAGAGCAGGTGGATGACCTGCTTGAAAGTCTCGGTTTCTAAGGAGAGGTGTCATGAGCGATTTTTCCGGAATGGAAGATCTGTTGCAGGATTTCCTGCAGGAGGCCCATGATTTGCTGTCCGATGTCGACAACAAATTGGTTGATCTTGAGAAAACACCCGATGACAAAGGGTTGCTGAATGACATATTTCGAGGGTTTCACACAGTAAAAGGTGGTGCGGGTTTTCTTAATGCAACCGAGTTGGTCACTCTTTGCCATCTTACGGAGAACCTTTTCGATCGCCTGCGTAACGGTGAACTTGAGCTAACCCCGGAGTTGATGGATGTCATCATGGCGGCGACAAAAGGGGTTCGGGATATGTTTGGTGAGTTGGGTCAAATGGTCCAGCCCCAGCCCGCCGATTCAGGAATTATCGCTGCTCTCCAAGGTGCCTTGAGTGGAGAGCTGCCTAGTGCTGCTTCGGTGCAACCCGTCAAAGTGGAGCAGGGGGCAGTGAGCAATACCCAAGCAACTACGGAGAGTTCCGACGAGCCAGATTGGAGTGTATTGCACGCAGCGGTGACTGGTGGTGCGGTTCAGTCAAAAGAGCCTGAAGTGATTGTCAGGGGTGAAATCGCTCAGGCTCAGCCGGCTAAAGAACCTGCCGGTGCCGTGGTAGCGTCTTCGGAAACAGGGCCGTCTCCTTATGGTCGTCGTGCCACGGATCGTCCGGGTGGGCAGCCTGCAACGGCTCGGCGTGCAGAAGAGCGGGTGCGAGAAAACACTATCCGTGTCGATACCTCGCGCCTTGATCAGGTGCTAAACCTCTCTGGTGAGATTGGTCTCACAAAGAATCGCTTGACCAGTTTGAGGGCGGATATCCTTGCCGGCAAGAACGATGCGGATACCTTGCACGCGCTTGATCAGGCGGTTAGTCAGTTGGATTTGCTTGTTTCAGATCTGCAGAACTCCGTGATGAAGACGCGGATGCAGCCGATTGGTCGACTTTTCCAGAAATATCCGCGCATTGCTCGTGATTTGGCTCGTCAGTTAGGCAAGGATGTTGAGCTTGTGCTGGCGGGAGAAGAAACCGAAGTCGATAAAACCATGATTGAGGATTTGGCCGATCCTCTGATTCACTTGATCCGTAATGCAGTCGACCACGGGGTGGAGATGCCCGCTGAACGTCAAGCCTCGGGCAAGTCTGCCAAGAGCTTGGTTCGTCTTGAGGCGCGGCAAGAGGGCGATCATATCGTTCTGATAATTGCTGACGATGGCCGTGGTATGAGTGCGGAACGAATTCGAGCCAAGGCTGTTGACAAGGGGCTTATCTCTGAGGAGGAGGCGAATACTCTCGACGAGCGGCAAAGTCTGAACCTTATTTTCCTGCCAGGATTCTCCACCAAAACAGAAATTTCGGATGTTTCCGGTCGTGGTGTCGGTATGGATGTGGTGAAAACCAACATCCAGAAGCTCAATGGTTCGATCGAGATACGGTCCGAGCCAGGTAAGGGGTCAGTGTTCCTGATTTCGCTACCTTTGACGCTGGCAATCCTGCCGGTCTTGCTTGTGCTGTTGGGGGATCAGCCGTTTGCCCTGCCGTTGTCGTTGGTTCGTGAAATATTGCCAATTGAGCAAGGGCGAATCCAGGAAGTGGGTGGTAAGGAAACCTTGGTAGTCCGTGGCGAGGTCTTGCCGGTGATTTCCTTGGCGCGTCTGTTGGGCTGGCCGCTAGTGCGTTATCCGGAGTACGGCGTATTGATGCAGACGGCGGAGCGTAGCTTCATACTCGGTGTGGATAGCTTCGCTGGTCGTGATGATGCGGTGATCAAGTCCCTCGAAGACTTCCGTCCAAAGGGGGTTGCGGGTGTGACGACGCTTTCAAATGGCCAAATTGTCCTGATTCTAGACATGAAGGAGTTGTTGGCGGATATAGGGCAGCATTCTGATATGGGTTCGATGCGTATGCTCGACTTCGCCTGATATTTCTTTAGAGTCAACGGGTTGAGAGGAGGCTTGCCTCCTCTTTTTCTTTTTATAGGTTCACCATGTTGTCATGGGTTTACGCGTCCATACTAGAATCGATGTAAAAATATCGGTGTACCTATTTAATTTTCTTGGTTTTTTTCTATAATAGCCGTCATAAACACCTTGGACGGCCATGGCTGAAGATAGCGATCTCGAGAAAACCGAAGAGCCAACCGGCAGGCGGCTCGATCAGGCTCGCGAAAAGGGTCAGGTTCCTCATTCGCGTGAGCTAGGGGCGTTCTTGGTGTTAGCTGTTGCCGCTGCTGCGATTTGGTCTATGGGTAGTTGGTTCTTTCAGCGAGTTCAGAAAATCATGCTGCACGGATTGTCTATGGATTCGCAATTTGCTCGTGAGACCGGGTTAATGTTGCCTCGATTGGCCGAGATATCGACTGACGCCCTTTGGGCGTTTTTTCCTTTGCTGGCGATGTTAATGGTCGCCGCAGTACTGCCGCCGTTTTTTCTGAATGCCTGGATATTCGCGCCCGGCACGATTGCCCCAGATTTTTCACGCATAAGCCCGTTGTCGGGTTTTGGTCGTATGTTTTCTTTGGGGAGCCTAATGGAGTTGGCCAAGGCTCTATTAAAGGCCGTTCTGGTTGGAGGGTTGGCCGCTCTTTTGATTTGGAAAGAGCGCGACGAGATATTTGGATTGCTGGCTGAACCGTTGGAAGCTGGGTTGGGGCATGCAGGCGAATTGTTGGTGTTTTCTTTTGTGGTGCTTGTGGCGGTTTTGTTGCTGGTGGTTGCGGCAGACGTGCCGTTTCAGATTTGGCAGTACATGAACAAGCTGAAAATGACCAAGGAAGAGGTGAAGCAGGAAATGAAGGAGATGATGGGGGATCCTCATGTGAAGGGGAGAATCCGGAGTCTCCAAATGCAGGCGGCGCGTCGCCGAATGATGGCGGCAGTTCCCAAGGCGAATGTGGTTGTTACTAACCCCACGCATTTCGCTGTTGCATTGTCGTATGCGGCAGGAATGGCTGCGCCGAAAGTGGTAGCCAAAGGGATGGATGCCGTGGCTCTGAAAATCCGCGAAATTGCCAGTGATAACTCGGTCCCGATCATGGAAGCGCCGCCATTGGCGCGAGCCCTGTATAAGCATGGCGAACTCGATCAGGAAATTCCCTCCGCTCTTTACAGCGCAGTGGCGGAGGTATTGGCTTATATCTATCAGTTGGCTAACTGGCGTCAGGTTGGCGGGGCTTATCCGTTGCCGCCGCGCGATATTCCGGTTCCGAGTGAACTGGTTCCGGAGGCGTTCTGATGGCGACTTCAACGATCCGTCTTCAGAATATCCTTGGACGATTGAATTTGACTCAATTGGCGGCGCCAGTGCTGATCTTGATGATCCTGGCGATGATGGTGCTGCCGTTGCCAGCATTTGTGCTGGATGTATTGTTTACATTCAATATTGCAATTTCTGTTTTGGTATTGCTTGTTGCCGTAAATACACAGAAAACCCTGGATTTTTCAGTGTTTCCGACGGTGTTGCTGGTGACTACGTTGCTACGCCTTTCCCTAAACGTTGCCTCAACGCGCGTGGTGATGTTGCAAGGGCATACTGGGCCCGATGCCGCTGGTAAGGTGATCGAGGCCTTTGGGCATTTTCTGGTTGGGGGGAATTTTGCGGTCGGTATTGTCGTTTTTCTGATTTTGGTCGTCATCAACTTCGTTGTAATCACGAAAGGTGCTGGACGGGTAGCAGAGGTATCTGCGCGCTTTACCCTTGACGCGATGCCGGGCAAGCAGATGGCGATCGATGCTGATCTAAATGCTGGGTTGATTGGGGAAGAGGATGCCCGCCGTCGCCGTAGCGAAATTGCGCGCGAGTCGGAATTCTTCGGCTCGATGGATGGTGCTTCAAAGTTCGTGCGGGGAGATGCTGTAGCTGGAATTATCATCATGCTGCTAAACGTCGTCGGCGGTTTGGTTGTTGGCGTCTTGCAGCACGATATGCCAATAGCGATGGCGGCAAAGAACTATACGCTGCTCACCATCGGTGATGGCTTGGTAGCCCAGATTCCAGGACTGATAATCTCGATCGCCGCTGGTATGGTGGTGACCCGCGTTTCTGATGATAAGGATATCGGTCAGCAGGTACTCGGCCAAATGCTTAAAAACGGCAAGGTGATCGCAATCACGGCCGGAATTATTGGATTCCTCGGTCTAATTCCTGGTATGCCGAATATGGTGTTTCTGGGTTTGGCATCGGGTTTGGGGTGGATGGCTTGGAAAATGTTGAAGGCAGAGCGGCAAAGCGCTGCGCAGCCTCTAAAAGTGGCACCGGCACCAGCTCCAGAAGTAATTGAGGCCAGTTGGAGTGACGTTGCTCCGCTGGATGTGTTGGGGCTTGAGGTCGGCTACCGGTTGATTCCGCTGGTGGATAAGTCACAAGACGGAGAGTTGCTCAGGCGGATTCGCGGGATTAGAAAGAAGTTTGCACAAGAGGTTGGGTTCCTCGTTTCGCCGGTACACATTCGAGACAATCTCGAACTCAAACCGAATGCTTACCGTATCTTGTTGAAGGGGGTCGAGGTAGGTCTCGGGGAGGCATATGCCGGACAGTATCTCGCCATTAATCCAGGAAAGGTTATTGGTTCCTTGAAAGGGGTCGCCACGACCGACCCGGCTTTTGGGTTGCCTGCTATCTGGATTGAGGCAGGTATGCGAGACCAGGCCCAAGCTTACGGCTATACGGTCGTAGATGCGTCGACTGTGGTTGCGACGCATTTGAACCATTTGATTTTGACTCATGCGGCAGAGTTGCTTGGGCGCCAGGAAGTGCAACAGTTGCTCGATCATCTGGCGAAAGAGATGCCAAAGCTGGTCGAAGACCTCGTCCCCAAAGTGGTGCCATTGGGTGTCCTGCAAAAAGTGTTGCAGAGCTTGTTGGAGGAAGGGGTTCATATTCGCGATATGCGAACGATCATCGAGGTGGTTGCGGATCATGCGCAGCGAACGCAAAACCCGGACGACCTCGCAACTCAGGTTCGGGTCGCGTTGGGGCGTGCGATCACTCAACAACTTTTCCCCGGAGTAGGAGAGCTTCAGGTCATGTCGTTGGATCCTGGCTTGGAGCGTTTGCTAATGCAGGCTGTATCGGGGAACGGTGAGAACGCGAGTTTCGAGCCGGGCTTGGCTGATACGTTGGTGCGCGAAACCGCGGCGGCTTCATCTCGACAGGAGTCGTTGGGGCTCCCGGCAGTTTTATTGGTCCCGCCAAGCCTGCGTGTGCTCCTTTCGCGTTTCCTGCGTCGTAGTGTCGCGCAGTTGAAGGTCCTATCTCATAACGAAGTGCCGGAAAACCGGATTATCAAGGTGACCTCGATCATCGGAGGTAAAACATGAACGTCAGAAAATTCATCGCTGCCAACGCTCGAGATGCCTTGAAAAAGGTGAAAGAAACTTTGGGTAACGACGCCATCATCCTATCGAACCGTGGAGTTCCCGGTGGTGTAGAGATCATGGCGGTGGCGGCGCGTGATATGGCGATGATTGTCCCAACGGTATCCTCTGATACTCCGGTGAAGAATCGGCAGACGCCGATGGATGGCGTCAGCGATGATACGGACGATTATCGTGTTTCGTTAGGGTTGGCAAGGGCGTCTGTGGCTCAGACGCGTAGCGAACCGAAGCAGCCTGTTGAGGTTAATCGCCCACGTGTTCAGGTTAACGTCGCTACAGCAGCTAAAGAGAGTAATGCGGCGCTGGTGAACGCAGCAATTCCGCGTACTGGTGCATTGCGCGGCCCGGAATTTGCTCGATTGGGAACGTCCACCGCAGCAGTCACTCCGAGTGCCGAAAAAGTTGGACAGGAGCCGGCCCATCGCTCTTCAACACCTGCTGCACGAAGGGCTGAAGCAGATGTGGTTCCGTTTGAGGTGATGGAGGAAATCCGCTCGCTGCGGAAGATCGTCGAACAGCATCTCGCCGGATTTGCCTGGGGCGAGGCCTCTCGTAGTCAACCGGTTAAGACCGAAATTCTCCGACAGATGCTGGATTCAGGATTTTCACCGCAGTTTGCTCGTGAGTTGTTGGGCGACCTTCCGCAGGAAATGAACGTTGGGGAAGCGATGGCCTGGGTTAAGGGTGCGGCGGATCGCTCTCTGAGGACCATCACTGTTGAAGACGATATCGTTGATCGCGGCGGTGTCTACGCGCTGGTTGGTCCAACGGGTGTAGGCAAGACCACGACGACGGCAAAATTGGCTGCACGGTGCGTTCTGCGACATGGCCCGAGCAAGGTTGCGTTGATTACAACTGATGGTTACCGGATTGGCGCACATGAGCAATTGCGAATTTATGGTCGGATACTTGGTGTTTCGGTTCATCTGGTTAAAGATGGATTGGAGTTGCGACAAACGCTAGCCGAGTTGCAAAACAAGCATATGGTTCTCATCGACACGATGGGTATGAGTCAGAAGGATAAATTGGTTCCAGAGCTGACCGATATGTTGGCTGGCTGCGCTGTTCAGCGGCTGTTGCTCCTTTCCTCAACCTCGCGTGGCGATACCTTGGACGATGTGGTTAGGGCTTATCAGGGGGATGGCCTGGCCGGTTGCGTATTGACGAAAATCGATGAAGCTGCGAGTTTGGCAACGGCGCTGGATGTGATCATGCGCCACGGTTTGAGATTGACGTACGTTTCCAATGGACAAAGAGTGCCCGAGGACTTGCATCTGCCGAATCGAGGTTACCTGCTCCACCGTGCCTTCAAAGATGTCCCAGATAACTCCGCATATCGTTTGGAGGGCTTGGAGCCAGGGCTGATGATGGCCAGCGCAGGCTTGGTAGCCAATGGAGGCGGTCGTGGCTGACTTTCAGGGCGATCAGGCTGCCGGACTAAGGCGCTTGCTCGGTGCTGGGCAACTTCAAGCCATTACCTTCGTTGCGGGATGCGAAGGTGTGGCAAAAAGCATTGCAGTGGCGAATATCGGAGCTGCCTTAGCTAGGCTGGGTAAAGAGGTGTTAATCGTCGATGAGCATACATCGAGCGATAACGTGGCGTCTTTATTCGGCATGTCCTCAAACTACGACTTGCTTAACGTTGTGCAGCATGAGGCGACCTTGCCGCAAGTGTTGCTTCAGCCGCTGGCTGGCTTGCGCATTCTTCAGGCGTCGCGGGCGGTGAGGAAGCTTGGGCGCCTAAGTGCAGTGCAGCAGCAAGCTTTATTAACTGCAATGGCGAGATTGGACCATCCGGTTGACGTCATATTGGTCGATGCAGCCATGTCTCATCCGCAGGGCTTCTCACCATTTGGTTTAGCGTCGCGTGAAACCGTGGTTGTTGTTTCGGGAAATAGTGCTTCAATCACGGAAGCATATGCGTTGATTAAGAAGATTAGTCAGGCTTATGCGCGCAAGCACTTCCGAATCCTGGTTAACAAAGTTCGCAGCCAGCCGGATGCGCGTTCGATCTTTGACAATATCGCCCAAGTTGCCATTCGGCGCGGCATTGCACAGCTCGATTACGTTGGTGCGGTGCCCCATGATGAAGCTGTCAAGATGGCTGGGCAATTTTGCCGACCAGTGGTTGTTCAACTGCCGGACTCTGCGGCCTCGATCGCATTCAGGGAAATGGCGGCCGATATGTTGCATTGGGGTAATCAAGAGCGAGACGCCGGTGGTGTCGAGCAGTTTATGCAGCAACTGCTACACTTGAGCCAACGTGTTACTCCGAATCAATTCAGAGTTTGATGTATACCCCCACCGGGCAGCCAGAACGGGAGCAATTGGTTCAGCGCTTCATGCCGCTGGTGAAGCGTATCGCCTACCACTTGATGGCCCGTCTGCCACCGAGTATCCAGTTCGAGGATCTGGTTCAGAACGGGATGCTCGGCCTGCTTGACGCCATCGACCGCTATCAAGAGGGTTTTGGCGCACAGTTTGAAACTTATGCGACGCAAAGAGTCCGTGGAGCTATGCTTGACGGATTACGCGAGAACGATTGGCTGCCTCGCAATTTGCGTCGAGAGCTTCGGCGCATTGAGGCAGCTATAAGCCAGTTGGAGCACGCGCATGGGCGGGCGCCATCGGAGCGAGAGTTGGCTGATGCTCTTGGAATGTCACTCCCGGACTACCAGAGGACCTTGCAGGAAGCGCGAGGCCATCAGTTGGTCTATTTGGAGGACTTTGCCGGCGAGGGCGATGAAGATTTTCTCGAACGCCATCTCACAGATGATGAGGCTAATCCGGCGAATATTTTCGAGGACCGCAGTCTAAAAAAACAACTTGTCGATGCCATCAGTCGGCTACCTGAGCGGGAAAAGCTGATGATGGCATTGTATTATGAACAGGAACTGAATTTGCGTGAGATCGGGGAGGTCATGGGAGTGACCGAGTCTCGCGTTTGCCAGTTGCACAGCCAGGCGATAGCACGTCTACGGAGCCAGATCGTCGGTGAACTCCCCGCTGCGAAAAAACGACGCAAGGAGAAAGTGCTTGGATAAAATCAGCCTGGCGGGAATCGTAATCGGTCTGATTGCAGTATTGGGCGGCCAATACCTGGAAGGGGGGCATATTGGAGCTTTGGTGCAGCCCACTGCGTTGTTGATCGTACTAGGTGGGACTTTGGGGGCGGTGTTGCTGCAAAGTCCCATTCACGTCTTCAAACGGGGCTTGAAGATGGTGAAGTGGGTCTGGATTCCGCCCGTCATTGAACAAAAACGCCAAATTGACCAAATTCTCACTTGGAGTCAGCTTTCCCGAAGGGAGGGCCTGCTTGCGCTGGAAAACTATTTGCCAGGTGTCAAGGATGAATTTGTCCGGAAAGGCTTGCAGCTCTTGGTTGATGGAGCTGATCCGGAAAGGATCCGAGAACTGCTTGAGGTAGATATCAATACCTTTGAGGATGAATGGCGTCAGTCAGCCAAAATTTGGGAGTCGGCAGGAGGCTATTCTCCGACTATCGGTATTCTTGGCGCTGTGATGGGACTGATTCACGTTATGGAGAACCTGTCTGATCCAACAAAATTGGGTGCAGGGATTGCCGTGGCATTCGTAGCAACGATTTATGGTGTGGGTTTGGCTAATCTGGTGTACTTGCCCATCGCAGGAAAGTTGAAGTACTACATCGCCCGGATGGTTGCCACACGCGAAATGGTGATCGATGGATTGGTTGGTATTGCGGTTGGCGACAATCCCCGTATTATCGAAAGCCGTTTACGGGGCTATCTCCTGTAATGCGCAGAAAACGCCGCGAGGAGGAGCACGAGAACCACGAACGCTGGCTGGTTTCGTACGCGGATTTCATTACGTTGCTATTTGCGTTTTTTGTCGTGATGTATGCAATTTCCTCGGTCAATGAAGGTAAGTACAAGGTTCTGTCGAACTCATTGGTGAACGCCTTCAAAAACGTTACAGGCGAACCAGGCGGTCAGCCCATTGCGCCGATTACGGGGGCGCCAGTAATGCCACCTAAACCCATCGCCAAGCCAGATCGTCTGCCTGAATCGAAACGGGGTGACGAAGTGAAGACCGAACAGCGACAAAAAATGAAGAATGTCGCCAGCGATATCATGAATGCCTTACAGCCCTTGATTGCTCAAGGGAAGGTTCGTTTGCTCGAGACCAGCCGCGGCGTGACGATCGAGATCAACGACAGCATCCTGTTCCCGCCTGGTCAGGCTAAATTGCAGCAAGCATCGACAAGCGCAATGCTTGCAATCGCCAACGTGCTGGCCGCTTCGGATTTTCCGATTACGATTGAGGGGCATACCGATAACGTTCCGATATCTACTCCGCAATTTCCATCAAATTGGGAGCTGTCGGCGATGCGAGCAACTACTGTTCTGCGTCTCTTTAACGACGGTGGTGTTGGCGCAGAAAGGCTGACCGCCATTGGTTATGGTGAGACCCGACCAGTTGAGACGAACACAACGCCTGATGGAAGGGCAAGGAATCGAAGAGTGAGTATTCTAATAGATTCCAACCGACCGGAAGAGCCAACTGAGCTTCCAGGGCAGCAACAGGTGAACTCAGCAGGAGTAAATAGATAGTGATGTTCGACTTATGCTGAGTCGATAATGCGGCTGCCCGTATTGCCATTGGCTTGGCCATTGCTGCCATACAGAGGGGCCGCATCATCTGTTGGAATTAGGCTAGAGAGCAACTCCTTGGTGTTGCGCAAATGCATATCCACCAATTGAGCGTTGACTGTATTCAATTGCTTCGCGTGACGAGCCTTTTCGAGTAGCAAGTGCCAATGTGGTGTGACCACATCTCGCTCATCTTGGGGAATTGGCCACTCGCTCACAGCGAATTTGTTGTTGCCGGAAATATCGCCAACGACTTGGCGAAGTTCGAAGTCGAGGTTATTCAGCGCTTGAATGCGCAGGTCTTTTTTTTCAGCCAATTCAGGCAAGGTTTGGATGAGCCCGAGCTTTAGTGCGTTTTGCTCTTCTTCGAGACACTGAATGAACTCATCAAGAAGTTCCAATTCCTTGATCAGCAACGCGACGAGATTACTCATCAGGCTTGGCGTGCGTTGCGTTTGCTTACCAAGTCGCGTGCGGACTCGATCAAGCCGTTGGCGATTGCTTCAGGATTGATCGTAAAACGTCCTTCTGCAATGGCTTGCTTGATTTCAAGTATCTTAGCCATATCCACGGGATAGTCTTGGTCGCTCTGTAGGCTACCGGCGAGGGGGCTCAGGCTAACAGCTTCCTGTTTGCTAGTAGCGGGAGCACTTTGTGTGGCACTTGGCTTATGTGCTGTGCCAGTGCCAATTGGCTTGAAAGTATTTTCGATCTTCATGATTTCAAAAAATCTTTAGGTCCTGAATCAAATTACGGCACGTTAGGTCAGAACTTTAGCTCAAAAAACAATAAGTACGCTGCCATCTTTTTGCGCAATTCCGGAAACTGTTTGTCCTGCAGACATTCGAACTTGGGCTGCTTGCCCTTCTGTTGCGCTATTTAGCGCCTGCCCCTCGCTGCTAATCGAGAAACCATTTCCTTGGGAAATGACTTTCACCATTTGTCCCTGCCGGATAACCCAAGGGCTCTGCAAATGATCCGACCGAAGAATCTGACCGGCACCCAGCGAATTACGAAGCTGCTTACCTATTGCGGTCTCAAGGTCGGAGAGTGCGCCAGTAGGTAGATTAGAGATATCCCCTCTGCTGAGTGAAATGTCATTTGCGTGAATCAGCTGACCTGCAGCCAATGCACGATTCAGCGTAAGGTAGGTTCCGCTAATTGATATTTGTACCGGGATAAGTACGCTCCAGCGGTAAGGATGGCTGCAGCGAACCCCAATATATATACGTCCGATCAAACGAGTGCCCACAGGGAGAAAAGCTTCTGGGCTCTCACAATCGGGGAGGCGACTAGTATCAACACTGCCCGCATTGACCTTCACCTCGCCTTTGTTCGCGCTCAATTGTTGGAGAGCGAAGCTCTGGGCGATCTCGGAAATATGTTTTCCGTCTGTAGCCATTAGGAGGGCAGGCAACAGCAGCGCTACCAATACGACGAGTTGTTTAAGTCTACGCATGTTGCCATTTTGCCTGAGCAAGAATTTTGGTGCCAATTTGCCGGCAAAGATTGCCGATAAACAACCAAAGACCTCATATGTTTTTGAATTTACTGATTTGTTTTTCTGGCATGATCAATGCTTTTAAATTGGCGCTTTGAAAGGTAACCCATGTCATCGATCAGCCAAAATTTTGCGGTATTCAGCCAAGCGTTAAATCTTCGTACGATGCGCCATCAGGTGCTCGCGTCGAATATTGCGAATGCTGATACACCGAATTACAAAGCTCGTGATTTCAGTTTCGAGGAAGCGATGCGAGGTGCGATGGGTTCTGATCGCGCCGAGCGAGGTATCGAAATGGCGATGACCGACCGTGGGCATATGAATGGAAGCGGAAGTGGTTCGGTTCAGATGAAGTATCGCTCAGACACTCAATCAGCCGTCGACGGCAATACAGTCGATATGGACGTTGAGCGTACCCAAATATCAGACAATGCTGTCCAATACCAGATACTTACCCAATTGATTGGCGATAAGTTCAAGGGGCTGAGGACAGCAATGACGCCTACGAACGGTTGAGAAAATCATGAGTTTGTTTAACGTCTTCCAAGTTTCTTCTAGTGCAATGACAGCCCAGTCTATGCGCTTGAATGCGGTAGCCTCAAATCTCGCCAACGCAGACAGCATTGTTTCCTCAGATGGAAAGCCATACCGAGCAAAGCAAGTGGTGTTTGAAACGATACCGGTTAACGGTGGGGGCGATGTCTCAAAGGGCGTTCGAGTTCGGCAAGTCGTCGAAGATGCTTCCCCGATGCGTATGGTTTATGACCCAAGAAATCCGGCGGCAGATGAAAAAGGATATGTCGCCTTTCCTAATGTGAATGTGGTCGAGGAAATGACCAACATGATTTCTGCTTCGCGTTCATATCAGACCAACGTCGAAGTGATGAACACTGCTAAATCAATGATGCTGCGTACGCTGCAAATTGGTCAGTCCTGATTGGAGCTAAAGAGATGAGCACAGTTAATGCGACAAACAGCGAGAACAGTAAAGTTTTCGCGGCGTTGAATGGTAGCAGCGGTTCCTCGAATCAATCGTCTTCCGCTGCAGACATGCAAGATAACTTTCTGACCTTGTTTGTTACTCAACTGAAGAACCAGGACCCGTTGAATCCGATGGACAACGCGCAGATGACAACCCAATTGGCGCAAATCAGTACCTTGAAAGGTATTGAAGCCATGAATACTTCATTGAGTAGTCTTCTTTCCGCCTACAACACGTCTCAGGCCTTGCAGGCGGCTGGTGCGATTGGGTCTCAGATTTTGGTTGAGGGAACAGGGCTGACCTTGAGCGGTGGAAATGCCCAAGGTGGGGCTACGTTGGCTTCGCCTGCTGATTCCGTTGTTCTAACCATCAAGGATGCTTCTGGTCGCGTGGTACAAACGGAGGAGCTTGGAAAGCAGGAGGCAGGGACGATTGCTTTCAGCTGGGATGGAAAGAACAGTGCAGGGGTACAGCAAGCGGATGGTCAATATACGTTCTCGGTGAAAGCCACCTCTGGTGGTGTTTCGGTCAACGCAACCCCGGTTCAGGTAGGCAAGGTGGCTGCTGTCGTGAAGAGCGGGTCTTCTTTTGTGCTCGAGCTGACGACTGGACAGACCGTCGCGTTCGACAAAGTTTTGCAATTCATGTAATTCTCGGAGGCAGCGATGGCATTCCAACAAGGGCTTAGTGGCCTCAATACTTCTTCCAAAGCGCTGGATGTCACCAGCAACAACATTGCTAACGCGAGTACGGTCGGCTTTAAATCGGCTGTCTCCCATTTTGCCGATGTTTATGCGGCATCCCTAACCGGTGCAGGGGCCTCTCAAATTGGTATTGGCTCCAGCCTGAGTGCAATTGCACAGCAATTTACTCAAGGCAACATTACGACAACCAGTAACTCGCTGGATATTGCGATTAATGGTCAGGGCTTCTTCCGCCTGAGCCAGGATGGAGCGATTCGCTATAGCCGAAATGGTCAGTTTCACCTGGATGCTCAAGGCTATGTTGTCAACGATAAGCGGGAGAACCTAACCGGTTATTTGGCGGACGCCGGCGGGAATATTATTCCTTCCACTCCAACCGCCATTTTGATTGACCCGACTCCGATTCCGCCGCGCGCTACCGGCTCGACCAATATCGGTGTTTCGTATGCCTTGAATCTCGATTCAACTGCGCAAGTTCCGGCGGTGGCGTGGACCGCCCCAACGGGGGTCAATGCTCCGCAAACCAATACCTACAACTTTACGGATGCTGTAACGATTTACGATAGTCTTGGTAATGCACACACCATGACAATGTATTTTGTTAAGACGGCAACTGCAGGGCAGTGGCAAGTGCATTTTCAGGTCGATGGTACGAGTGAGGCTAATGTGCCGGGTTCTCCTCGAACCCTAAACTTCAACTCAAGCGGCCAATTGACAACCTTGCCAATGCCGATTGCCGGTTTCTCGGTGAACTTGGCTGGTGTCACCGCTGATTTGATTGCGGCAGATCCGACGACTCCGCCGAACAGTGCGGCCCCCCTTTCGTTCAATCTGGATTTCACCGACTCTACCCAATACGGCGCGGACTTCGCTAACTCCAAGAAGACACAGGATGGGTATAGCGCTGGGCAATTGACAAGTATGACGGTCGGTCAGGATGGCGTTGTGCAAGGCGTTTACAGCAACGGGCAAACGCGCAATCTGGCCCAGCTTGTGCTGGCGAATTTCCGTAACCCCAATGGATTGATGGCAATCGGGAACAACGATTTCATCGAAACCTCGGACTCGGGGCAGCCCTTGGTCGGTACGCCAAAGTCCGGGACCTTGGGTGTTGTGCAGTCCGGAGCTGTCGAGGACTCGAACGTCGACCTCACGGCGGAATTGGTCAACATGATCGTTCAACAGCGGAATTACCAAGCCAACGCTCAATCAATCAAAACTCAGGACCAGATCATGCAGACCTTGGTCAATATCCGCTAACCGATAGAGCCCTAATCCAATGGATCGCCTGATTTACACCGCGATGACTGGCGCCAAGCATGCGTTCATGCAGCAGGCCGGTACAGCAAACAACCTCGCCAATGCTAGTACGATCGGCTTCAAGGCGCAGGAGCATCGTTTCCGGGCGGTTCCGATTTTGGGTGAGGGTATGCCGACGCGGGCCTTCGTTGTTGACGCCTCCGTCAGCGACGTTTTGGATGAAGGCCCGTTGATGTTTACGGGGCGTAATCTGGATGTGGCGGTTAACGGTAGAGGATGGATCGCCGTCCAGTTGCCGGATGGTTCGGAAGCTTATACGCGCGCCGGCAGTCTCGATGTCGATGTGACAGGTCTGTTGCAGACGAAAAGCGGCTATACCGTGCAAGGTGATGGCGGGCCAATAAACATACCGCCCGATAACACGATTGAGATTGCCCCGGATGGTACCGTTTCGGTCGTGCCGACGTTTGGCACGCGAAACAACACCAATGCGATCGGCCGAATCAAGCTGGTCAATCCACCAGAGGCGGACTTGGTTCGAGGTGCTGATGGCTTGTTCAGATTACGCAATGGCGAGGCTGCTCCGGCAGATGAGCGAGTGACCCTGGCGCCGGCGGCGCTGGAAGGCAGCAATGTCAATGTAACGGACTCCATGATCAATTTGATTAGTCTGTCACGCCAATTCGAAATGCAGGTCAAGATGTTGCAGACCGCCGACACCAACGCGCAGCGTGCAGATCAGCTGCTGTCGCTGAATTCCTGATAGGAAGCAATCATGATTCGTTCCCTGTGGATCGCCAGAACCGGTCTAGATGCCCAGCAAACCCAGCTGGACGTGATCTCAAACAACTTGGCTAACGTCAGTACCAATGGCTTCAAGCGTGCGCGAGCGGTGTTTGAAGATTTGCTCTATCAGACGATTCGTCAGCCAGGTGCCCAGTCTTCCCAGCAGACCCAGGTTCCTGCGGGATTGCAATTGGGTACTGGTGCGCGTCCGGTCTCGACCGCCCGTATCTTCACCCAGGGTAATTTGCAGAAAACCGATAACACCCTTGATGTCGCAATCTCCGGTAATGGTTTCTTTCAGATTCTGCTTCCGGATGGGACGACGGCATATACCCGGGATGGGTCATTTCAGAAAGATAACCAGGGGCAGATCGTTACCTCGGATGGCTATCCATTGCAGCCGAATATCACGATCCCGGCAAACGCTTTGACTGTCAGCATTGGTACCGATGGTACTGTTTCCGTGACCCAGTCGGGTACGGCTGCCACGACGCAGATCGGGAATATCCAGCTGGCGACCTTTATCAATCCGGCCGGCTTGCAGAGCATCGGCCAGAATCTCTTTCTCGAGACCGCTGCGAGCGGTACGCCAACCCCGAATACCCCGGGCACGAATGGTGCTGGCTTGGTGAATCAAACGTATGTGGAGACCTCCAACGTCAATGTGGCGGAAGAGCTCGTGACGATGATTCAAACGCAGCGTGCCTACGAGCTGAATTCGAAAGTGGTTTCAACTTCGGATGCCATGCTGGGTAGACTGACTCAACTGTAAGGAGTAATCATGAGGCCGCTTAAGCATATCGCCTGGATGTTGCTGCTGGCCGGTTGTACTTCGGTTCCTCCGACCAATGTTCACCAACCGATGACGGCTCGCCCGATGCCGCGCATGGATTCTCAAATCGCCAACGGTTCGATCTATCAAGTGGGAACAGGGCGTCCGTTGTTTGAGGATCGGCGAGCGCGTTATATCGGCGACACGATTACGGTGAAAATTACCGAGAGCACGACCGCTTCGACAAAGTCGAATACCAAGCTGGATAAATCAAATACCTCCACGGCGTCAGTCAGTGGTCTAAGCGGATTGCCGGGCAAGGGTTTGCTCGGACTGGACCTGAATGCCTCCAGTGCCAATGCGTTTAGTGGCAAAGGCGAAGCCGCGAACAACAATGTCTTTACCGGCAGCATGACAGTGACGGTTATTGATGTGATGCCAAACGGAAACCTGCTGGTTTCGGGGGAAAAGCAGGTAGCTGTGGGCCATGAGCAAGAGTTCGTAAGAATCTCCGGCGTGGTTAATCCCAGCTATGTTGATTCCTTCAATACGGTCGAGTCCTCGAAGATTGCCGATGCTCGAATTGAATACAAGTCCTCTGGTCAAGTGAGCGAAGGACAAATCATGGGGTGGCTGGCACGGTTCTTCCTTAATGTAATGCCATTCTGAGGATAGTCTCCTGGAGGCACGACATGTTGGAAAAAAGCGGCAATTGGTTCCGGAAAACGGCAATTTTGGCCGTTTGCATTTTGCCGTTGTTTTCTGCCCCGGCATCGGCGGAACGCATCAAGGATCTCGCCAGTATTCAAGGTGTTCGTAACAACCAGTTGATCGGTTATGGCTTGGTGGTTGGTCTGGATAACACCGGTGACCAAACCACGCAAACGCCTTTTACGACGCAAGCGATCGGCAACATGCTGTCGCAGATGGGGCTGAACCTCACCCAGGAGCAAACGCAGAAGCTGCAATTGAAGAACGTGGCCGGCGTTATGGTGACGGCAAACCTGCCTCCATTTGCCAAGCCCGGGCAGCCTGTGGATGTCACAGTTTCGTCTATGGGTAATGCGAAGAGTTTGCGTGGCGGCACGCTCTTGATGACGCAGCTTAAAGGCGGCGATGGCCAAGTCTATGCAATCGCCCAGGGTAATGTGCTGGTTGGCGGGGCAGGGGCTTCTTCGGGGGGCTCAAAGGTTACCGTGAATCATCTCTCCGCTGGGCGCATTCCGGCGGGGGCGACTGTCGAGCGGGCTGTACCTACCGCGGTTGGCCAGGGTGGTGCGATTTACTATGAGCTGAATAGCGCTGATTTCGGTACGGCGCAGCGCATTGTCGATGCGATCAATCGCAGTGTGGCGCCCGGAACGGCGCAGGCGATCGACGGTCGTCGCATTGCCGTGAGGGCGCCGGATGATTCCGACGCACGAGTCGCTTTCCTCGGTCGTGTCGAGAATCTTGAGGTCACTCCGGTGCCCGGTCTGGCCAGGGTTATCGTCAATCCGCGTACCGGGTCTGTGGTCATGAACCAGAAGGTGACCTTGGAGCCTTGTGCCGTTGCTCATGGCAATCTCTCGGTCGTCGTTGATGGAGGTCAGCCTCAGTTTGGCCAGTCCGCGGATATCCAGGTCAAGCAGGACAACGGCAGCCTGATGAACGTCAAGGCCGGGGCAAGCTTGGCCGACGTCGTCAAGGCCTTGAACGCGCTAGGCGCCAACCCGATGGATTTGCTGGCAATTCTGCAGGCGATGAAAGCGGCAGGCGCATTGCGTGCCGATCTGGAAATCATCTGATCGGGTTGAGAAATGGCCGGTAGCATTCAGAACCAGCCCAACCGGGCTGCCTTCGACGTCAAGTCCGCTCAGGACGTACGCGAGCAGTTCGCCAAAAATCCGCAAGAGGGTTTGAAGGCGGCCGCGCAGCAGTTCGAGACGCTGTTTTTGCAGATGGTCATGAAGAGCATGCGCGACACGGTTCCCCAAGATGGCCTGATGGAGAGCGATCAGTCGCGTTTTTACACCGGCCTGCTGGATCAGCAGTTGGCGCAGAACATGGCGACATCGGGAAAGGGCTTGGGTTTTGCCCGATTGATCGAGCAGCAGCTGGGGCGAAACCTGAATACATCGGGTGAAGTTGGTAACGCTGTGGAGTCGGCGGCGAAAGCTGCCGGCAATAGTTTGCCGATGGCTGCACCGGATGGTCGCCATTATCAATATGTGTCGGTCCCTAGCAAGTTGCCGACTTCGGCGGCTTATCCGTCGGTTTTTGCCGAAAATGCTGTGTCCACCGCAGCAGTCGGCGATGTGCCTGCATCCTCGAAGGAATTCGTCGGCCGTGTCTGGCCTTATGCCGTCGAGGCTTCCCGGGCAACCGGGATAGCTCCGCAGTTTCTGGTGGCGCATGCTGCCCTGGAGAGTGGGTGGGGCAAAAGTGAAATCCGTCGCCAAGATGGAACGTCTTCATTCAACCTGTTCGGTGTGAAGGCTGGGAAAAGCTGGAGTGGGCCGACAGTGGATACCGTGACCACGGAGTACGTGGATGGTCAGCCGCAGCAATCAGTCCAGCGTTTTCGTGCCTATGGGTCTTATGAAGAAGCTTTCCGAGACTATGCTGGTCTTTTGCGCAACAACCCGCGTTTCAACAGCGTAATTGGTTCACAGGATGGCGCGCAGTTTGCTTCTGGTTTACAGCGGGGAGGCTATGCAACCGACCCGGCTTACGCGGACAAGCTCGGCAAGATCATCAACGGCCCTACGCTTCGCCTTGCGTTGCTCGGATAAGGGTCAAGAAATATTGCGTCCATCCGTTATAGAAGGGGTGGAAGGAGATCGTAAATGGCTAGTGGACTAATCAGCATTGCAGTTACCGGTATCAACGCCGCTCAAGTCGGCTTGATGACTACCGGAAACAACATCACGAATGCCAGTTCCGATGGTTACTCACGCCAGCGGGTAGTCCAGGCTTCCAATCCGACGGTGATGACTGGTGCCGGCGGCATTGGCCAAGGTACTCACGTTGTCACCGTTGCCCGTATGTATGACAAGGCGCTGACGACTCAGGTGCTTAATGCGCAAAGCCGTATGAGTGCTTTGGAAACCTATTCCTCGCAAATCGCCCAGATCGACAATATGCTGGCCGATGCGGAGGCTGGCCTCAGTCCCGCAATGCAGGACTTTTTCGATGCTATTCAAGCCGTTTCTGCGGCTCCTTCGTCCGTTTCCGCTCGCCAGTCGATGGTTAGCGCCGCTCAGACGATGACGAGCGTGTTTCAGAGTGTCTATAGCCGCTTGGCGGAAGTGCAAACCGGTGTCGATGCTCAGATCAAGGGTACGGTTAACACGATCAACAGCTACACGCAACAGATTGCCGAGATCAACAAACAGATCCTCTCGACTGGCTCATTGAACAACCAGCCGGATAACCAATTGCTCGATAAACGTGATCAATTGGTGGCAGAGTTGAACAAGCTGGTCAAGGTTGGGGTTAGTACAAACGACGATGGTACCTACAATGTCTTCGTTGGTACCGGACAGCAGTTGGTGGTACGTGGTGACTACACCAGGTTGGCTGCGGGGCCGTCGGGCGCAGATCCGACACGGATTTCCGTCGGCCTCGAAGGTGCAACCGGCAATGTTCTTGAACTGCCTGAGTCGCTGATTAGTGGTGGCCAGTTGGGTGGTTTGTTGAGTTTCCGGAGGGAGGCCCTGGATACGGCGTTCAACCAACTGGGGATGATGGCGACCTCTGTCGCCCAAACCTTCAACGCCCAACATGCCCTAGGGCAGGATATGTTGGGAAACACCTCAAGTAGCGCCGCCTTCGTTTCAGATTTTTTCTCATTGACACAGCCTACCGTCTTGGCGGATACCCGAAACTCGGCAACTGCCTCCACGGTAACTGCAACGCTGACGGCACCCTCTAGTAACGGAACGAATTTCTATACCAATCTGACGGGTAGCGATTATCGCCTCTCCTACGATGGTGCGAACTTTACCCTTGAGCGTTTATCGGACAACACCACTTGGTCCGGTGCGACGATTGGTGCGATCAATACAGCCTTGGCGACAGATCCGCAGGGCTTTACCCTGAGTCCGGCGGTTGGTGGAACATTTGCCGTCGGCGATAGCTATTTGATTCAGCCCACACGCACGGCAGCTCGTCTTTTCTCGGTGAATGACACCTTGGCGGCAGATCCGCGTTTGATTGCGGCGGCGACGCCTGCGCGTGCAAGTGCCACTTTGACCAATACTGGTAGCGGCAAGGTTCAGGGGGTTTCCGTAGCCACCGGTTACACAATGGGCGCGGCAAACCTGACGTTGACCTATAACTCTGGCACTAACAGCTTTGTGCTGCCCGATGGCAGCTCAATTCCCTATTCTTCTGGCCAAGCAATGTCGATCAACAATGCTATCAGTGGTTGGACGGGGATATCCATGACGGTTTCGGGTGTGCCAGCTAATGGCGACACGATTACGCTACAGCGAAACATCAACACCACCGGCGCGGAAGACGGGAGCAATGCTCTCCGGCTAGGCCGTCTCCAGATTCAAAACACGATGCTTTCCGGAACCGCGACATACCAGGATAACTACGCCTCGTTTGTCAATGACATTGGTAACAAGGCGTATTCGGCCACGGTATCCTCAGAGGCTCAAACGGTTTTATTGAATCAGGCAGTTGCGGCAAAAGAGGCAGTTTCCGGTGTGAATCTGGATGAGGAGGCGGCAAAACTCATTCAGTATCAACAGGCCTACCAGGCTTCTGCAAAAATTTTGCAGACAGCTTCGACACTCTTCGACACCTTGCTGTCGATTCGGTAAGGAACGGAGCGCATCATGAGAATTTCAACAAATCAGATTTATAGCAATGGTGTAGGGGGGCTCCAAAATTTGACGGGTAGCCTCTATTCCTTGCAAAACCAGATTTCTACCGGCCGACGCATCGTTACACCGCAAGATGATCCGGTGGGCTCCGCTCAGGCGCTGCTGGTCAGTCAAGCCAAATCGGTAAACGAGTTGTACGTTAAGAACCAAGAGACGGCAGACACCAAGCTTAGATCTCTCGACAACGTGTTAAGCGGAGTCAATGATGAACTGCAGAGCGTCTATGAAAAAGCAGTCGCTGCAGGCAACGGGACATATTCCGATTCAGAGCGAGCAGGAATTGCTGTTGAATTGAAACAACGCCTGACCAGCATCCTTGCCTTGGCAAACTCACAGGATGGGACTGGGCGGTATATTTTTGCAGGTTTTGAGTCGACAACACCTCCATTTACGCAAAATGCTACTTCGGTTTCTCCGTATAGCCTGACCCAGACATATGTCGATTACAACGGTGATGACGGAGTTCAGCGACTACAGATCAGTGCCAGTGAGGACATGGCGACGAACGAGCCTGGTAGCAGCGTATTCATGCGTATCGCTGATGCGAAGGGAGTGCCAACTGGACGAAGCATGTTCGATTCGATCCAGAATTTGGTGGATTTATTGAATACTCCCGGACCGGTTGGTACCAACCCAGCGTATTCTCAATCACTTGCGGATATCCAGTCGTCGATGGAGACGGTTAATCGTAGCCGCGCTTCGGTTGGAGCCCGGATGTCTTCGCTGGAAACTTTGGGTACGGTGACTCAGGGGCGTGGCGTTGAATATGATGCGCAACTATCCAGTTTGCGGGATCTGGACTATGCCAAGGCAATTTCCGAGGTGACGCAGAAAAAAATTCAGCTTGAAGCGGCACAAGCGACTTTTTCTCAGACCGCAAAACTTAGCTTGTTCCAGTACATATGAGAGCTGATTTATTCAAGCCTTGGCTGGGGGTGTTGTCGGCAGCTGTGCTTTGTTCTGCATGTGGTTCGATAGGCAATAGCGCCGACGTCAAGCCATTGATTCCAGATAAGGCCATCCAGCTGACCGCAAAAACGTCACTTAAGCTGTCCACACTGGCGAATGTGGCTGTGGCGGCAGCGGCGATCTACTTAGTTTATGACCCGTTGGCACCAAACTGGCAAATCGAGGAAACTCGATTGAATGACGATACTTATCGTTTATCCATGAAAATGAAGCGATACCATACTGGGGGAGCGGGGGAATCGATTCAGATTCTCAAGCGCAGGGCCTCTCAATTGCAGTATGAGCAAGGTTTCGGCAATTTTCAGATTTTGGAATATACCGAAGGTATCGATTCTGAAACTATCGGGGCGAGGCGTGTTGCTGACGGGGTCGTCCGTCTGGTGCAGCGCCAACAGGCAGACTCATTCATGATGAATGCGATGAACTAAGGGTGAGCTTGACTGACGCCGAGCATCGCTTCGATGGCAAATTCAAACAGATGTTGTAACGGGGTCGCAAGGTAGTTCAAGCTGAGTGCAAGAGTGATGAAACCGCCTGTCAGTGTCAGCGGAAATCCTAAAGCAAAAAGATTCAGCTGTGGTGCAGCTCGCGTCAACACGCCCAAGGCGATGTTGATGATCATCAGGGCTACGATGACAGGAAGGGCCAGTAGCAATCCCGCAGCAAAGATTTTTGCTCCGAGCTGAGCTAATGCAGTCCAAACAGAACTGCCAAAGAATGCTCCACCGATTGGCATCGCAGTGAAACTATGGGCCAGCGTTGCGAAGAACATTAGATGGCCATTGATCGACAAAAACACGAGCAGTCCGAGCAAGCTAATGAATTCAGTCGTCACCGGTGTTTGCGATGCGTTTAGGGGATCGTAGAAAGTCGCAAAGTTTAGTCCCATCTGAAAACCGATATATTCCCCGGCAAGGTCAATCGCGGCGAATACGATCTTGGCGGAAAACCCTATCGCTATGCCTATCAACATTTGTTCTACCAGTAGTGCAAGTCCCTTGAGCGTTCCGACCTGAATGCTGGGAGTTGCGGGGAGAATAGGAGCAATGGCCACAGCAATCCCTACGCCAAGCATAATTTTCACTCGTACAGGAATTGAGGCCGAACTCCATATCGGAACGGCGGAGATGAAGCCAAGGATTCGTGCGAGGGGGAAAAAATAGGCAGCAATCCATGCGTCGAGCTGTGCTGATCCTATGCTGATCATTTCAGCCAATCAGTTGCGGAATGCTTGAAAACAGGCGTTGGATATAGTCGATCAGATATTGAAGCATCCAAGGGCCGGCTAGAAGCAAAACGACGAACATGGCAATCAGTTTGGGCACAAACTGAAGGGTCGATTCGTTCAGTTGAGTTGCGGCTTGGAAAATACTGATGATCAAGCCGAGCACGAGTGCGGTGAGCAGAGGAGGGGCAGCCAAAAGTAACGTGACCTCGATTGCCTGGCGGCCGATTTCCATGACGGTGCTTGGGGTCACGGTGCGAAACTCTGAACTAGCGAACCAAGAACCAGATGCCAGCCATCGACCAGCACAAATAGCATCAGCTTAAAGGGAAGGGCAACCATCACCGGAGACATCATCATCATACCCATTGACATCAAAATGCTGGCGACAAGCATATCAATGACGAGAAATGGGATGAATATGATGAAGCCAATTTGAAAAGCGGTCTTCAACTCGCTGACAACAAATGCCGGTACCAATATCCTTAATGGCGTTTCCTCTGGGCTATTGATTTTGTCTATTTTTGCGATGCCAGCGAAGAGAGCCAGGTCCGATTCCCGGGTTTGTTTCAGCATGAACCCTCGCATTGGGATCGCTGCCCGTTCTGCAGCTTGCATGACATTTATCTTGTTTTCCGATAGTGGAAGGTAAGCGTCTGTATAGACCTTTTCCAAGGTTGGGCTCATGACGAAAAATGTCAAAAATAGGGCTATTCCAACGAGTACCTGATTGGGGGGGGAGGTTTGTGTGCCTAATGCGTGTCGAAGCAACGAAAGAACAATGATGATGCGCGTAAAGCCAGTCATCATCAATACGACCGCGGGCAAGAAGGTCAGCGCAGTCAGCAGAACCAGCGTTTGGATTGACAGCGTATAGGTTGTGCCGCCGCCCGGCGCGGGGGTGCTGTTGAAAGCGGGTAGCCCATTGCTTGTCTGTGCCATCGCCAAGCCGCTCAAAAGCAACAAACTCGCGCAAATTAGCGTTTTTTTACTTATCAGCATGCTTGCGCGAAATGCCCTGCAACCAATCTGCAAACGATTTGTTCATCGGCTCCGAATGGCCCGTGGTTGGAATATTGCCCTTGGGTAGCCGATGCAACGTCCGAATTTGCCCGGGTATGACCCCAACAACTAGCCATTCCTCTCCAATTTCGAGCAACATGACCCGTTCACGGGGACCGAGAGCGATTCCGCCAACTATCTTTATGGCTTCATTGCCAAAGCGCCGTTCTCCAGCAAGCTTGCGCGCGAACCAAGCGGTTGCAAACATTAGTCCGACTACCAAAATCAATGCAAACAAGGTTTGCAAGATCGACCACAAGGGTATGCCAGGGCTTTCAGCTTCGCTTGCGGCATAACCAGTAAGCGGAATCAGTAAGGCTGCTGCTAAATATGGGGCGATGACAAATGGGCCGGAGTAGCCCAAAAGTATTCTGCTGCGCTCGAACATATTATCGATTGAGCTTTCGCATCCGTTCTGACGGCGTAATGATGTCGGTCAAACGGATGCCAAACTTATCGTTGACCACAACAACCTCGCCCTGTGCAATCAGAGTTCCATTGACCAATACATCCATCGGCTCACCAGCCATCGCATCAAGTTCGACAACAGAACCATGAGCAAGTTGAAGTAAGTTTTTGATGGTGATTTTAGTGCGCCCCAACTCAACAGTGATTTGGACTGGAATATCCAAAATCATGTCGAGTTCGTTCATCATCCCGCTATTTCCGGAGCCGTCACCAAACGAAGGGAAGATATTGGCAGGCTGAGCAGGAGGGCTAATAGCTCCATCTGCGGTGACTTGTTCCGCCATAGCTGCAGCCCAGTCATCTTCGCTGATCTGATCTTCACCTTCCGCTGCAGTGTTTTCGATATTTTCCATTTCGTCAGCCATGTTGCTCCCCTGCTCCAGACTCTACCGGTGCCCCCTCCGGGTTTGAGGATATGAATCGTTCCACTTTGAGTGCGTATTGACCATTTTGCTGGCCGTAAGCACATTCCATCAAGGGAACATTATCAACCAGAACCTGGATTTTTTCCGGGATATGGATAGGAATAACATCGCCGGACTTCAGCTTCAGAATTTGCCCTAAAGTGATTTTTCCAGAGGCCAGTTGTGCGACGATTTCAACCTCTGCGCCCTGAAGTTGCTTTCGCAGCGTTCCAATCCAACGCTTGTCCGATGAAAGCTGGTCACTTTGCATCGTGCTGTAAAGCAAATCACGGATGGGTTCCAGCATCGAGTATGGGAAGCAGATGTGCATATCGGCAGTGGCACCGCCGAACTCCAGCGTGAAGGTTGTTGAAACAACGATTTCCGATGGGGTGGCAATATTCGCAAACTGCGAATTCATTTCGGAGCGGACGTATTCGAAATTGATGTCATATACTGGCTTCCAAGACTTGCTGTACTCAGTAAAGACAACAGTCAACAAGCCGTGAATGATCCTCTGCTCTGTCGGAGTGAAATCCCGTCCCTCAACTCTGGTGTGAAAGCGACCATCTCCGCCAAACATATTGTCTACAACCAGAAAGACGAGATTGGGGTCAAACACGAATAATGCCGTGCCCCGTAGAGGCTTTGCGACCACCAGATTGAGATTGGTCGGGACAACCAGATTTCGGATGAATTCACTATATTTCTGGACCCGAATTGGCCCCACCGAAATTTCTGCATTCCGGTGCATGTAGTTGAATAGCCCGATTCGCAGATAGCGTGCGAAGCGCTCGTTGACCAGCTCGAGAGTCGGCATGCGCCCGCGAACGATTCGTTCTTGGGTGCCGATGTTGTATGAGCGTACGCCACCGCCTTCGCCTGAGCTTTCCTCTGGCTCGTCGGTTTCGCCGGTGACCCCCTTGAGTAGGGCGTCAACCTCGTCTTGGGAGAGGAAGTCGCCGGCCATTACCAGTTATTGAATGATGAATGAGGTGAAAAGTACCGACTTGACTGGACCTTCGGGGGGAATGATTTCGCCTTTCTTGTTCTTCTTTGGTGGTTCAATTACAGAGTTAATCTCATCCTTAAGGGTCTCGGCCAAATGCTCCTTGCCTTCCTTAGGTAGCAACTCGGAGGCTTTTTTGGATGAAAGGAGCAAGGTGACGTTATTGCGAATTTTCGGCATTTGGGCCTTTACCGCAATTTCCTCGGTTGGGTCTTCAAGTTCAAGGGAAAGCGCAACCTGCAAGTATTGGTCCCCAGCTTCCGGCACTAAGTTGACCGTGAAGGGATCCATGTTTACGAAAATTGGAAGTGCGTGGGCATCTTTTTTCTTTTCTTTTTTCTTTGGCTTGGCAACTTCTTCTGCTACTTCTTCATCGTCCTCGCTGTGGTCACTTTTCTTCAACAAAAAGAAAGCAGCCCCCCCGCCCAAGACGACCAATAGAACAACCGCCAAAATAATGATCAGCAGTTTTTTGCTTTTCTTAGGAGCCTCGGTTCCTTCTTCAGCGGCTTTAGCTTCTTTGGCCATGTATTACCCTCTGTGCATATTTCTATTAGGCAAACAGATCAACCATACCACTGCCTTGTCTAATGGAGGTTGATGGTGAAGTGCCGTCCATCGAATTATTGCCGAGAAGTATAGCGTTTTCATCAGTGTTTTTGGGGCTCTGGCTGCCGCGGGAACTGTTTGAGAACGTTTGTTGCTGAGCCATATTGGATCCAACATCGGATTGTCCAAGATTAATTCCAGCAGACGAAAGCATCTCCTTGAGTTGCGGCATGGCATCTTCTATCGCGTGTCGCACTTCCGAGTGTGGAGACGCGAAGATCGCCGTGGCTTGGTCCCCATTCAGAGTCAGGCTGATCTGAATTGGGCCGAGTTGAGGAGGATTGATATTGATTTGGGCTGTCTGCACATCATTTTTGGCGAACCAGACCAGTTTTTCCCCAAACTGCGCCGGCCATTTTTCTGAATGAAGTGGGCTGCTTATCTCGCTAGGCCGTTCCTTGCTAAGCGAGGGGGAATGGGACATTACAGAGTTTGCCGAACTAGCACCTGAATCTGGTGGGGTTGGCGGAGCGGCAAATTCTGCCGTTGCTTCCGATGCTGATTCGTTCACCTTGAAAGATGGGCTTAATCCAAAGGGCATCGTTTCGGCCTCTGCTGAAGATGTGACTTCTTGAGCGATTTGTCCCGAACTCCCGAGGCCGTTGATAGATACCGTGTTGGAGGGAGGCGAGGCGTCAAAGGAGTACTTTTGGATGTTTGGCTGTGTTGCTTGAGTCTGTTGCAATCCACCGGCTAACAAGGCGAGCACCGATGGGTCGGAGACCCCGATTGATTCTAGATCCTCATCTGCGGTTTCTTTCTTGCCCTCATCGAGTGCTATTTGCTTACTAGCGCCAGAATTGGGCGCCAAAGCTAATTCTGGGCTAATGGTTTGCATTTGGCTTAGCAATAGCCCCGCAAACATCCCTGCCTCAAGAGGTGCCTCAATGGCTCCTCCACCAGAAAAAGACGCCTGGGAAGTGGGTGGGCTGGGCGTGACAGTAATAGTCATAGATTTGCGGACGGATAGTATCAATGTCGCAAATAAAGCAAGTTCTACGCCTAGCTTCTGTCGTCCTCTTCGTTATGGAAGCGCCGTGCTGCGAATTCGTCCTGTAGCTTCTGATCGGAGCGGTTTTCCCGATAGCGCTCTCGGAGTTCGTGTCTCTGTGAGAGTGTGTCGATAGCTTTCAGCTGTTTATTTTGTTCTTGCCACTGTTGTTGCCCTTGGCGCGTACTTTTTTCAGAATTTTCCACCACTACGCGCTGTTGAGTGATCGCATCATCGATCCGAAAAATGAAGCTCTGGAAATTCTGAAGCGCAGTAGGCGTCAGTCCTTGGCGCACGGCATCACTCATCCTTTGGGCATATTCCTCGCGGTACTGCTCCAACATCTGCAGTCGGCTACGCTGATTCTGTTCTACAGCGAGAAGCTGTCCCAATTTTCGTGTCGCCTCATCCGTGCGGGATTGCATCAGTTCCAGCAGCGGTTGGAGGGAAAATGTTTGAGCCATTTTGATTACAGCAGTTTTTGCAAGATATCGATGCTGTCAGTGAAGCTTGCCTGTTCGGCAAGATTCTGTTGAAGGAAGCGCTCCATCCTCGGGTAGGCTGCAATTGCTTGGTCGAGCACCGGGTCGCTTCCAGGCGCATAGGCACCTACGGATATCAGGTCACGAGAACGCTGATAGCGAGAGAACAATACTTTGAATTTACGTATTTGCTCTAGGTGTTCAGGTGAAATCAGGCTGACCATTGCACGGCTAATAGACTGCTCAATGTCAATCGCAGGGTAATGTCCGGCATCGGCTAGTGTTCGTGACAGCACAATATGTCCATCCAAAATGGCGCGGGCGGAGTCAGCAATCGGATCCTGTTGGTCATCCCCTTCTGCAAGAACCGTATAAAAGGCAGTAATCGAACCACCTCCCTCCGGGCCGTTGCCGGTCCTTTCTACCAACTGCGGCAAGCGGGCGAATACCGACGGCGGATATCCTCGAGTTGCAGGCGGTTCCCCGATGGCCAAGGCGATTTCACGCTGTGCCATTGCGTATCGGGTAAGGGAATCCATGATCAGCAGTACGTGTTTTCCTTGGTCCCGAAAGTACTCGGCAATAGTTGTAGCGTATGCGGCCCCCTGCAATCTCATTAGGGGGCCGGTATCGGCGGGTGCAGCCACTACGACGGAGCGGCGCATGCCGTCCTCTCCTAGAATTTGCTCGATAAATTCTTTGACCTCGCGGCCCCGTTCGCCGATTAGCCCAACGACGATTACTTCAGCCTCGGTATATCTGGCCATCATGCCAAGCAGTACCGATTTGCCAACCCCGGAGCCGGCGAAAAGTCCCATGCGCTGTCCGCGTCCAACGGTCAGCAAGGCGTTAATGGCGCGAACGCCGACGTCGAGCGGCTTTTCTATTGTTGCTCGGGCCATCGGGTTGATCGGCCGGCTCTGGAGCGATCTTGATAGTGGTGCAACCAATGGCCCAAGATTATCCAGTGGGCGCCCTACGCCATCAAGAATGCGGCCAAGGAGCTCATCGCCGACTGGGACTTGCTTTGCTCGATCTATTGCCCTTCGGCGTAGCGGAGGTGGTGCGCCTATCTGAGGAGGTGATCCGGGCGTTTCGAATGCCACGACTTTGGAGCCCGGTGCTAGTCCATAGACGTCATCTGATGGCATTAAATACAGCTTTTCTCCGGCAAAACCAACAACCTCGGCTTCAACGGGGGCCCCTGCGATTGGATATATCTTGCATGAACTACCCAGTGGTAACTTGAGGCCGGCGGCTTCCATCACTAGACCGTTGATACGCGTCAGTCTGCCGATAGGCCAAAGAGGTTGAGCATTCCCAGCTGCTTGGGCGCAGTTGTCGAGAAAGCTTTTCCAGCGCTCGATGTGCTCGGTCACGTGGTTCAGTCGATTAGCCAATCTTGCGGAGTGGTGCCGATGGTCTCCAGTACGCGTTTCCATCGGGTTTCGATCGAGGCGTCTATTTCGCTGGAGCCAGCACGGACCAAACAGCCACCAAGGCTTACGTTGGGGTCTTCAAGCAACTGCGCCCCTGTTTGCGCGAATTGTTCGCCCAGTAATGGGCGAATCAGGTTGGCATCTTTGGGGTTCAATGACAGGACAACGTGACCATGATGAAGAGGGAGTGCGGCGATTGCTTCCCGGATAACTGGGAGCAATAAATCAGATCGCGTATGCACGATGGAGCGGGTGATTTGCGACGCGATTTCAACGCCTAAATGCAGGAGATTTTCAGCAACCTGCTGATCGAAATCGTGCAGGGATTCTCTGAGGCTTCTCAGTATGTCGTTAATACTATTAAGTAGTTCCTCGGCTTGTTCCCTCGCTGCCTGCTCTCCTTGGGCCTTACCTTCTTCGTATCCCGCTGAGTAGCCGCTGGCTCGCGCTTCTTCATGAATACGCTCGATTTCTTCTGCAGTGGGAAGGGAGACTTCCGGTTGGTATTCCTCTGGAAATTCGGTCACCGTAACCGGTGCTGGTTCAGGTGACTCAACCAGTGGTGGGCTGGGTTTTCTGTCGAATGAGCCAATTTCCCAACGCTCATATGCCGCCAATTGTTCTTTTGGGATGACCATGCTGATTTCAGCCTCAGATCATCTGCTCGCCGCCAGCGCCGCCGAGAACGATCTGGCCTTCGTCCGCCAAACGGCGAACGACTTTGAGAATTTCTTTTTGTTCTGCCTCGACTTCGGAAAGGCGGACGGGGCCCTTGGATTCGAGATCCTCGCGGAGCATTTCGGCGGCACGTTGAGACATGTTTTTGAAAATCTTCTCTCGCAGATCTGGCGAGGCGCCTTTGAGTGCGAGGATCAGAGAGTCGGATTGGACCTCACGCAAAATTAGCTGGATCGAGCGGTCGTCGATGTCCATCAGGTTTTCGAAAACGAACATTTCATCCAAAATCTTTTGAGCCAAATCTGGATCGTATTCGCGGATGGCATCGACAACCGATGTTTCATTTGCTGTGCCGATGAAGTTGAGTATCTCTGCTACCGTCCGCACCCCACCCATCGCCGTCTTCTTCATGCTCGCGGAGCCGGCCATGATGCGTGTCATCGCATCATTGAGTTCTCTCAGTGCTGCTGGTTGGATACCTTCAAGCGTGGCTATGCGCAATACAACGTCGTTACGCAGGCGCTCGGTGAAGTGATTGAGGATTTCGCTGGCGTGGTCGTGTTCCAGATGGACCAGGATAGTCGCGATGATCTGCGGGTGTTCATTTTTGATTAGGTCGGCCGCGGTGCTTGCGTCCATCCATTTCAAACCTTCGATACCTGAAGTCTCGCCGCTGTTCAGGATACGGGAGATCAGGTTGTTTGCCTTGTCGTCGCCCAGGGCCTTGGTCAAGACGGAGCGGATATAGCTGTCGGTATCGACGTGAACTGCGGCGTGTTCTTCGGCGATTTGGTGAAATTCATCCAGAATGGCTTCGACCTTGGCGCGGGGTACCGATTTGAGCGTGGCCATGGCATGCCCGAGTTTTTGTACCTCGCGAGGTCCCAGCAGCTTCAAGACTTCGGCAGCATGGTCTTCTCCGAGGGCGATCAGCAGCGTTGCGCTCTTTTCAACGCCTTCGTCAAGATTAGCCGGCATTTACACCCATCCAGTCTTTAATGATATTTGCCACGGCCTTTGGATCGTGATCGGCAATGTCGCGAGCCTTCTGAACCTTGATGGCATAAGGATCGAGTTTCGCTTCTGCACCTTCCGCACCCGGCTCGCCTGGCTCGATGATGCCTTCGCCAAAAACCCCTCCCGGAATACCTCCTGCAGCGCCTTCGCCTTCGGCAGCACTTTCTGGTGGGGGGAACATGGTGCGTAGCGAGGGCTGGATGATCTTGAAATAGAGGAAGGCAATGATGCCGGCGATTACCAGATACTTCAGGAGGTCTCTGGCGTAAGAGATGTTTTCCGGGTCTTTCCAGAGCGGCAGCTCGCTCTCGCTCTTGTCGATTGCGGTAAATGGCGCATTGGCAACTGAAATGGAATCACCGCGCTCCTTGTTGAAGCCCATTGCCTCTCTGACGAGATCGTTGATCTGCTTCATTTCATTGTCGGCGAGCGGCTTGGTGATCGGTTTGCCAGTCTTGTCGACATCTTTGCGGTAATTGACGACCACAGCGGCAGACAGGCGGCGGATAGCACCGACCCCCTGCTTGGTATATCGAATGGTCTTGTCGACTTCGTAATTGATTGTCGAGTTTTTTGTTGTGTTGATTGGCTGGCCGGCGGCGTTAAGTGGTGCAGTGATGCCGGCGGCGTCAATTTTTCCGGTGGCCTCGCCGGGTTTTGCCGGTTGGCCCGGTGTTGTGCCGGTAGGAGGTTGGGTGAGTGGTGCCGTGGCGGGGACCGGTGGTTGGTTGGTCAGCGCGCCGGGAACGCCTCCCGTCGACTGATTGACGCTCGCGGATTCATTATTCTGCTGGCTGCGAATGGTTGTGCTCTCTGGCGTGCTGTTCGGACGATAGCTTTCCGCCGTCTGCTCGCTTTGAGAGAAATCGATGTCGGCTGCAACCTGCACCTTATAGTTGTCTGGCCCAAGAACGGGTTTGAGGATTTCCTCAATGCGTTTGATGACGCCCTCTTCGATCTCGTGGACGTATTTCACTTGGGTCGGGTCGAGACCTGCTTCCGTTAGCTTGCTCTTGAGTTGGGAGATCAGGGCGCCGTTCTGGTCGAGGACCGAGACATTGGAGGCAGGAAGCTGCGGTACGCTCGACGAAATGAGGTGGGTAATGCCCGCTATCTGAGCAGGGTCAAGCACTCGTCCAGGGTAGAGGCTGAGGAGCACGGAAGCCGTAGGTTTTTGTTCATCGCGAATGAAGACCGATGGCTTGGGGATGGCCAGATGGACGCGTGCGGATTGCACTGCACCGATCGACTGTATGGTGCGTGCCAACTCGCCTTCCAGTCCTCGCTGGTAATTGACTTGTTCGGCAAACTGACTGACGCCGAACTTCTGATTTTCCATCAACTCAAAACCGACCAGTCCGCCTCGAGGCAGACCTTGCGAAGCGAGTTTCAGCCGTACTTCATGTACCCGTTCCGATGGGACCAGAAGTGCGCCGTTATCGCTGTAGCGATGGGGCACATTTTGCTGTTCTAGAATGGAAACAATTGCGCCACCGTCTTTTTCCGTCAGATTGGAAAATAGGACTTTCCACTCCGGTTGGCGGCTCCACAAGATCGACCCAACGATCAGTGCAACGACTGCCGCCAAGGCTACGAGAAGCCCAAGTTTCTGCTGGTTGCCCAGCCGATCAAAGGCTTCTCGCACGCGCGCAACCGGGCTGCTGTCGGTTACGGCGTCTGCGGAGGTATCGGTAGTTGCTGCCATTGATCGGTGGTTGAAAAGTGCTGAAACAGAAGAAGAATCAAAAGGGAAGCCAAATTTTCCTAGAAATATTCTACTATTAGCCGGGGTGAATTCACCCTATCTTTTTTACTGCTTGGGCAAGAACTGTTCGCGTGACTGATAACAACGACTCCAAGACTGCTGAGTTGCAAAGGGCATTTGCCGTTTTCAATCAGGTGTCAGCCGAACTGACGCATGCCTATGAGGCGTTGCAGACCAAGGTGGCTTCGCTAACCGAAGAACTGGCAGTAGCGAATGGCGAGCTGCGACGGCAATATGAGGAAAAGGAGGCCTTGTCCGAGAGGCTGTCTTCACTCCTTGATGCGCTGCCCGCCGGTGTCGTGTTGCTCGATCAAAGGGCGAACGTTGTTGCGGTCAATCCGGCGGCGATTTCGATGTTTGGCGCTGACGTTATGGGGCGGCATTGGGGAGACGTCGCCAGTCGGCATTTGGAGCCCACCATGACGCTTGGTGAATGGGGCTTGGGCGAGGGGCGAGTATCGATCGCCGAGAGTGCCTTGCCGTCGGCGGGTGGGAAGATTTTGCTGGTGCACGATATTACTGCCGCGCATCGGATGAAGGCCGAGCTTGAGCGAAATCAGCGCTTGGTGGCTATGGGTGAGATGGCTGCCTCATTGGCGCATCAGCTTCGCACCCCTTTGGCGGCCGCGCTCCTCTATGCTTCCAATCTTGGTATGCCAGAGGTTTCCGCCGAAGCGCGCATGAAATTTTCCGAGAAGGCGACGGGGCAGCTACGCCGGCTTGAGCGTTTGATTCAGGATGTGCTGCTGTTTGCGCGCGGAGAGAGCATCGGGCGTGACGTGATGGACGCCGGCGAGTTGCTTGCCGAGGCCGCTCAGACTGTCGAGCCACTGATGCGCGAGCGCGAAATTGTCTTTGCTGCGGTGGACGAGTGTTTTTGGGCAAAAATCGTTGGCAGTCGCAAGGCGCTGTTTGGCGCCCTGATCAACTTGTTGGAGAATGCCATGCAGGCGACGCCGGCCGGCGGCAATATTTGCCTCTACGGAAAGCGCAACGGCGATCTCATCCTTTTCGGGGTCAGGGATAGCGGACCTGGGGTGTCGCCCGCCATGCAGGCAAAGATATTCGAACCTTTTTTTACGACCAAGGGGCAGGGAACAGGCCTGGGCCTGGCGATCGCTCTTGGGGTTGCCAGGGCGCATGGTGGCACCATCGAGCTTGCCGGCGGCGATGCTGAGGGTGCTGAATTCGTAATGACCTTGCCGTTGGCGACGGCGGAGACGGAGCATGACAAAAACGCTTGAACATCGCTTGCCCATCCTCGTGGTCGAGGATGATCCCAGTCTGCGCGAGGCTATCAGCGATACCTTGGAATTGGCCGGGCGGAACTTTGTGGCCGTTGACGGTGGAGAGGCTGCCCTACGGGCCTTGGAGAGTCAGGCGTTTTCCATTGTGGTCAGCGACGTACGCATGATGCCCATGGATGGCATCACCTTGCTGAAGGAAATCCGCAAGCGCTTGCCGCATCTGCCGGTCGTGTTGATGACAGCGTATGCGGAAGTTGAGAAGGCGGTAGATGCCATGCGCTCCGGGGCTTGTGATTTTCTGCTTAAACCTTTTGAGCCGCAGGCGCTGCTAGCGCACATAAACAAATACGAACTGCCGGAGGCGGGAGAGTCCGGTGAGGTCGTGGCGCAAGATGTGGCAAGTCGTGAGTTGTTTGCGCTTGCCAAGCGTGTTGCGCAGACCGATGCAACGGTCTTGCTTACCGGTGAGTCGGGGGTTGGCAAGGAAGTGGTCGCTCGCTTCATTCATCGTCAATCGGCGCGAAGCGCTGGGCCGTTTGTCGCGATTAACTGCGCGGCTATTCCTGATAATCTCCTTGAGGCGACTTTGTTCGGTTACGAAAAGGGTGCTTTTACCGGTGCTCAGCAGGCTCAAGCCGGTAAGTTCGAGCAGGCGGACAATGGGACGTTGCTGCTCGATGAGGTAACGGAAATGCCGCTGGGCTTGCAGGCCAAGCTGCTACGGGTGCTGCAAGAAAGAGAGGTAGAGCGAGTTGGGGGGAAGCGACCGATTTCCTTGAATATTCGCATCGTCGCGACCTCTAACCGCGATATGGCCGAGGCAGTGGCCAAGGGCACCTTCCGTGAGGATCTGTACTATCGCCTGAACGTCTTTCCGGTGGCCATTCCCGCCTTGCGCGACCGCCCTGACGATATCGTTCCGATTGCGCGCCATTTCGTTGGTGAGCACGGCCCGCGGATGGGGCGCTCAGGTATCACACTCTCTGGCGTGGCCGAGAAGGCGCTTGCTCAATATGCTTGGCCGGGGAATATCCGCGAGTTGGAAAACGTCGTTCAAAGGGCGTTGATTCTTGCTGTCGGTAGCCAGATCGAAGTGCCGGATTTGCGTCTTCCGGTTTCGGCCGCGCCTGCCTTGGTGCGATCGATGCCGGCTCCTCAGCAGGAACCCGGGGGCGGGATTGTGGAAAACGCTCCAGAAAGGGAAAAAAGGGTCGATAATATGAAGGACTTGGAGCGCGAACATATTCTCCGAACCTTGACCGAGGTTGGTGGCTCTCGTAAGTTGGCAATTGAGCGTCTGGGGATATCGGAGCGTACGCTACGCTACAAGTTGCAGCAGTATAGAGATGAAGGTTATTTCAATGGCTAGTGTTGGCTTGGAAATTGCTTTTATTGTCCTGTTAATCAGGAGCGAGTGATGGATACCAAAGGGATCGAGCAGATGTTGTCCGTATTGAGAAGTACGGCAACTCAGGCTTCCGGTAATGTTCAAGAGAGTGGGCCGGCGAATGCTGGCGGGGTGGATTTCGCCCAGGTTTTGCAAAACTCGATCGACAAGGTAAACCAGACTCAAAAGCAGGCAGACCAGATGGCGGAAAAACTTGCCGCCGGCGACACCAGCCAGAATCTTCATGAGGTCATGATCGCTCTACAAACCGCCAGTGTCTCCTTCCAGGAGATGGTTCAGGTTCGAAACAAACTCGTCACAGCCTATCAGGACGTGATGAACATGCAGGTCTAAGTCGCGAGTCCAGATCTCTTTGCGTTCTGCTCGCGCTCAAGGCGAGCGATATATCGTTCAATCATCGCCAAACGTACTCCCGACACGTTGACGTATTCACAGCCAATCCGGAAGGTTTGCTGCGAATGATTTGTCTGAAGAGGTAGGTTTTTTCTGATTCGCAAGCTGGCATGGATTACACCTTCCCCGGGTATTTCCAAGCGACAGTCTTCAAGTCGCATGCCCGGTCCTAGTTTCTGAGCAATCTCCGAGTTGCAAAGTAGGCCCAATCCACCGCTACTGATATCGGATAACTGAAGGGTCAGGAGCGTGGAGGGGCTGCTTTCATGAAATGAAACTCTGCAGTACAGCGGTTCCGTGGCTACGGGAGCTAGCCGGAAATGCTCTCGTCTTTGAAGGCGCAGCAAGCTGTTGGGAAGGTTTCCCGAGAGGACTGTGCAATCCTGAAAATTGTCCTCGCGCATTAGAGGTAGGCGGAACTCGACTTTTATTTGGCCTAGGTGGGATACCAGTGTGGTGGGGTATTCCAGGTGTAGCCCATGCAAATTCCCGGTCGAAGTATCGTGCGGGTAAGCCAGATAAAGCTTGCCAAGGGGTTCGTCGATTGCCAGTAGATGCGTTTGGAAGAGCCTGCTGCCGTTGCCAAGATAAACGGTGACGACACTCTTCTCTTTGATAAGTGCCGTTAATTGTTGAGAAATGCTCAGTCGGCCATTAAGAATGAATTGAGCGAATTTCCCAGGGTGGTCTAGCGCGAAATCGGGAGTATTTTTGTCGTGGGGCTCAGCCATTGGTGTCCGGATTGCATTAGGAAATCCGGATTCTATCCGGGTAACTGTCCAAGCGATCGCTCTAGGGTGAAGAAGGGCTTTCGCCGCGTTCCATCTGGTACAACCAAGCTAAGAGTTCGGCAACGGCAAGGTAAAGCTGTGGCGGAATGCTCTGGTCTATGTCGACTTGAGTTAAAAGGGCGACTAGTTCCCGGGATTCGTGTACATAAACTCCATTGTCCCGCGCTTTTTTGATTATTTGTTCAGCGATGATGCCGCGCCCTTTGGCTACAACCCTTGGAGCGGCATCCGTCTGGTTGTAAGCTAGGGCAACTGCCTCACGGAGCGAGTCATTCCCCTGTGTCGGCATATTGAACGACAAAAGCAGTCAAAGAGAGACCAGTAGCCTCCAATTTTGATTGGAGAGCCTCTGCGCCGGTACTTAATATCTCTTTGCAATTTGATTCGGTTGTGACAAGGCTCACTTCGATGCTTCCCGCGCCACTAAGGCGAAGAGTCGCCTCAACTCCACCGAGACTGGGAAGCTGCAATTTTAGGTGCGTTCTCCAGCTACGTAGTTCGTCGGTTGAAGACGCTTCACGTTGTCCGTCCTCTCGAACGATTTCCCAATCCATGTGCTGCCCTGGCCAGATTTGACCTTGCCAAGCGTAGTTTTCTGTTGCCAACGCATAGAGTTGCTGTTGAACCAGTGTGGTGAGTTGCGAGGGAATCGGATTATTTGGGCTCGACTGGTGCTGCGCTGCTTCAGTCGTAGATGTAGAAATATAACCCGCTCCTGTTACGGGGGGCGTATTCGGGCTTTTTTCAGGATTGTCGCTGTGTAACACTGGCGGGGTGTTGAGGGTTGCCTGTTCGCCTGCTGTTGGCGACGATAACTTACCCTGCGGCTCTTGTAGCAATGCTGCGGTAGTCATCTCGCCTTGAGCCCACCTGGCCTGGTGAGACTCATAGAATATTCCGCTTTTACTTAGCGCTTCTTTTAAGATTGGCGCAAGTTCGGCTGATGACTCTGGAAAAGTGTCAATCAACGGTTGGTTACCATTCAAGGGGGCAGGCTGTGCTCGCTTCCCTTCTTGCCCAATTTCGCTCAGTAGCTCCCCGATGAGCTTTCCTGTATTGCTGAGCGACGTGGAGGCGGATGCGGCGGCATTTTCAGCCGAAGATGATTGGCCGCGATTGGCGATAACAGCAAGCGATAGCTTGCCGGCGCTTTCGGTAACTTCCAGTTCTAGAGAATCACCTGGCTTGGCGGAAAAGGGTAGGGCTAGCGTTACCTCACGTTGTCCAACCATGGCGCGGTACGTGCCGTTGGGCAACAGGGTTTGAATCTCGGCCATGACCCGTTGGCCGACGCTGAACTCGCTTAATACATCGGCGACTTGCTGAACAGATGGGGTAGGTTGGGGGGGAGTTGGAACATCCTTTGTGACAAAGCGTAAGTTGGAGGCGACGTCAGCAGGAATCATGGTGATTCACTATTTTCCAGGCGGTCGAGCGTCGAAAGATGCTAAGAGCGGTGCAATATCGCTTTGCCAATCGCGAACTTCAAGCTGTATGGATTTTTGATCCTCGAGTATTTTTTTTATCAGGCCGGCAATTGCTGTACGTTGATCCTTGGAAATCAAATCCCAAGAGAGTGTTTGCATGGTAGCAACGAGCGAGTTCGCTTCCTCTTGCTGCGAGGGAAGCGCGGACCAGCGTTGTTTTATGGCGTTCGACGCCATTTCGCTGTAGAGCTCCTGCAGCTTTCTACATAGTTCGAATAACGATGTATTGGGCATTATGGCTGCGAACTCGAGGCAATTTTCGCTGCTTCTCCCCAAGCTGAGCTGATTTCGCCAAGCAATCCGGAAACTTCATCGAGGATTGCCGGTTGGTTCTTAATGTTTGCTGAGATTAGTCGTCGGACCATGTAGTCATAAAGCGCTGCAAGGTTCTGTGCGATCTCTCCGCCAGCTTCGATATCTAAACTGGCCTTCAGTCCAAGGTTGATGATATCGATGGCTTTTGAAATCGAGAGTCCTTTGTCGGCCAGATTGCCGTTCTCCATGTGGACACGAGCCAACGCAATCGCCTGCTCGGCGCCCTGAAAAAGAAGCGCAACCAACTGATGAGGGCTGGCGCTCTCGATGTTGGCGTCGTACTCGACTTTTTGATACGAAGAAATGGGGTTGGATAAACTCTGAAACATGTCTACGCCTAAGCCAGCTTGGCAAGCTGTTGGGAGAGATAGCTGCTCAAGCTATTCATTTGGGATACAGTCGTGTCCAGCGCAACAAACTGGGCTCGATAGCGTTTTTCAAAAGCTGCCAGCCGAAGATTCATTTGGTCGATACGATCTCCCAGTAGCTTAACGGATGCATTTAGGCCATTAACTCGATTTGTGAGTGTCCCGGTGGTGCTAGTCAAATCGGTTGCCGCACTTGCAGTTGCTGATGCATAGCCTGCAAGGACGCTTTTAACACTGGTGAAATCGTTGCTGATGGCTTTTTGCAGTTTGGATGAGTCGACTGCAAGCGTTCCGTCCTTGTTCAGCGTAATGCCGATACTGGCAAGCGAATTGTAAGTCCCGGTAACGGTAGATGGCGTTTGCTGAATCGAACGAGTGATCGTGCTGAGGATAGACCTTGTGGCCGATTCGCCGTTTAATACTTGCCCCGTCTTGCTAGCGCTGTCATAGCTGCTGGCATTCCGTGTTGTCGTCTGGAAGTCATTGAAGGCATTAACGTAGTTTGTAATTAATTTTGTTATGCCATCAATGTCTCGGTCGACCGTTACCGTACTGTCCCCGGTTTTCAACAGGTTTAAAGTGACTCCAGATATCGCTGTTGTAACAGAATTGCTTGCCGAGTTGACCGAAATGCCGTTAATTGTAAGAGATGCATTGCTTGCAGCCTGTGCTTCAGTCAGGTTGGTCGCTGCACCTGAAACATAAGCCAGCTTAGAAAGGCCGGTATTGTCTAGATTCAGTGCATCGCCACCGGAGGTGGTGAAATCCGCTGTTCCGGTTTCGCTTACCGCGACCGATATGCTGTTTGTGGTGCCAGTTTCCTTGCTAGTGAGAGCCAGTCGATACCCACTGACGTCCTGAATCACGGTTGCCTGAACGCCTGTATTGCTCGAGGATGTGTTAATGGCGTCGCGAATGCCGTTTAACGAATTGTTGGTGCTATCTAGCGTAATATCGAACGACGACGAGCCGACGGTAATACGCATTGTGCCGGTTCCAATTGCCGAGGTGGCATCGGAAAAGGCAGACGAATTAAGGGTGTGAGCCTTGGCAAGCGCGGCTACATGGAGGCTGTAGGTTCCTGGGGTTGCTCCCACACTCGTGGATGCCGTGGCAATGCTGGTGTCGGAACTGGATGCCTTGGCAGTATCAAGGTTGAGTGGGGATTTCAATGCATTGGCAGCTGTCTGCAGCGACGATAGCTTGCTGCTGATTGTTCCGTATGCTGAAATTTTTGTCTTGTATGAAGACTGCTGCTGTTGAACCAAAGTAATGGGCTGCTTTTCAGCAGCGACTAAATTGGATAACAGGGTGGTTAAATCCAATCCACTGCCTACGCCTAGGCTGGAGACGCTCGAAGTATCTGCCATGGTCTAATCTCCTTTTAGTGGTTCGGTATAGTTTAACGCATCAGGCTTTGTCTCGGATAAGCAACCCTTGCAGCTTATCCAGTACTTTCGCAATTTGAACTGCCTCTGCAGACGGAAACTGACGAATTAATTGCTTGGTTTCCTTATCTAGGATTTTGACAACCGTTAGGTCGGCGTCCTTGTCCAACGTGAACTGTAATTCGGCGTTTGCGCCGCCAACGAACTTATTCAGCTTCTCAATAGCGGCAGCAATTGAAGCTTCCGTATCTGAATCTGACTTAGAATTGATCTTGTTGGATGTTTCAAGAGACTGCTCGGCTTTTGCAACCCGGTCCTTTTCAGTTGCTAGAGGTGAATTGGGTTGGCGTAATTCAGCTTGTACACTGTTTGCTGTCGATATCGGTGGCGATTGCTGAGCAAATTTGCTGCTCTCGATAGATTGAATAGCCATGATTCACTCCATAACATATTGCCACAGGCACCCTCTCGGGGCCTGTGGCAAGGGAGGGTTACTGCTGAGCAGTAAGCTTTTCAGCTTAACGTAGCAGACTCAGAACGTTTTGCGGCAGAGCATTTGCTTGGGCAAGCATTGCCGAACCAGCTTGTTGCAAAATCTGCGAGCGGGTCAGGTTTGCGGTTTCGACAGCAAAGTCGGTGTCCATGATGCGGCTCTTGGCAGCGGTCTGGTTTTCTGAGGCGACTTGCAATTGAGATATCACAGATTCGAAACGGTTCTGGAATGAACCATACTTTGCGCGAACGCCAGCAGTGATTTGTAGGCCGGAGTCTAGGAATTTCAGTGCAGAAGCAGCTACAGTACCTGAACTGATCGCCAAAACAGCAGTGTCAGCGATATCCATCACACCTGTCCAATTGGTGTCAACCGTACCCGAAATCGTGATGACATTGGCGCCAGAGGCTTCTGCGCCAACCTGGAAAGTTGCTGTGCCGACAAAAGTGTTTAGAGCGTTGTTTCCGGTGTCCAGCAGAGCGAGGCCGTTGAAGGTTGTGCCGGATACGATACGTACGATTTCTTTTTGTAGCTGAACGAATTCCAAGCCGATATTTTCACGGTCGTTGGAGTTCAGGGTACCGTTCGCTGCCTGCACAGACAATTCACGCATGCGGGTCATCGCATCCGCAATCTTACCTACGGCAGATTCTGCTGTTTGATACATCGAGATACCATCGCTGGCATTACGTTGTGCCACTGCCATGCCGCGTACCAGAGAGTCCATGCGACTAGCGACGGCCAAGCCGGCAGCATCGTCCTTGGCGCTATTGATACGCATGCCGGAGGACAGGCGCTCAAGAGAGGTACGCAGAGAGTTCTGCGAGGTGTACAGGTGGCGTTGGGTGTTGATGGATGCCAGGTTGGTGTTGATAACTTGTGCCATGATTCTCTCCTGTGAGAAACGTTGAATTTCACTCGGGGGCTGGGTTCTGAGAACCTGTTCCGTCCCCGCTTAGGTTTAATTTCGACGTTCCAGGAAAAAACTTTAGGGTTATTTGAAAAAACTTTTACATCGGCTCTGGATGTAGAAATGGCCCCGCAACTGACTTATTCGTCAGTCGTGGGGCCACCGCCCGGAAAGGAGGATGCTGCCTTAGCGCAGCAAGCTAAGAACGTTTTGCGGCAGGTTATTGGCTTGCGCCAACATGGCAGTACCAGCCTGCTGCAGAATCTGAGCCCGTGTCAATGCAGCAGTCTCGGAGGCAAAGTCGGCATCCATGATGCGGCTCTTGGCGGCAGTCTGGTTCTCTGCTGCGACTTGGAGCTGAGAAATAATCGTTTCAAAGCGGTTCTGTAGCGAACCATATTTCGCACGGGTTCCAGCGGTAATCTGAAGGCCTGAATCGAGAAATTTCAGCGATGAGGCGGCAACAGTTGCAGAACCGATGTCCAGAATAGCGGTGTCAGCGATATCCAGAATACCGGTCCAATTGGTATCCACTTTGCCGGAAACAGTAATGACGTTAGCGCCGGATGCTTCAGCACCAACCTGGAAGGTCGTAGTGCCAACAAAAGTGTTGAGTGCGCCTGCGCTATCTAGCAAGGCTAGGCCGTTGAAGGTCGTACCGCTGATGATACGCACCACTTCCTTCTGAAGTTGGGTGAATTCCAGAGCGATATTTTCGCGATCGTTGGAATTCAGTGTACCGTTGGCAGCCTGAATGGACAGTTCGCGCATTCGGGACATGGCATCGGCAATTTTGCCGACGGCAGATTCTGCCGTCTGGTACATCGAAATGCCGTCACTGGCATTACGTTGGGCAACTGCCATGCCGCGAACCAAAGAGTCCATGCGGCTTGCAACTGCCAAACCTGCCGCGTCATCCTTCGAACTGTTAACCCGTTTCCCCGAGGATAGGCGCTCAATAGCCGTACGCAGATCGTTCAGAGAGGCATTCAAGTGCCTTTGGGTATTAATAGAAGGAAGGTTGGTGTTGATAATTTGTGCCATGACAATTTTCCTCGGGCGTTTTGACGGTCATGAAAAAGCAGATAGCGTGCCAGGTGTCTGAATCCTTTGATTAACTATGCGATTCCCTTATTTTGGCGCGTCGGCGGGCTTCTTCCGGGATGCGGGAGATCAGTTCTCTGCCAGAAATCAAGAACTCGATAAGCATTTCTACGCCCTCCTGAGCGTATTGAAGCGCCACCTTGTCTTCTGGGATCATCGTTAAACATTCGTAGAAAACTCGGGTCATATGGAGCATCGAGCCTCGCAACATGGGGAAAACAGCGGTTTTCGCATGCTTGGGAGCATTCAGGTACTGCTCGAAATCGGCCAGCGCGTCGCATACTTCCAGAACGTTCTTGTACTCGCGAATTAGAATCTGATGAGCGTCCATGACGACGGCGTCCATTTGCTCTACCAGATTCGCGATGTTGCGATCCGGGTCGTTGTCGTAATCGGTGGTGAAGCACTCGAGCAATGCGGCAATTGTTGCTTGCTTGGTCGCCGGTGAGGGTTCAATGTGAAAGTCCTCAGGGCGAAGAGGGGTTGTTCCTCGAATCGCAGCACCACGGTTCATGTTGTATACCGTGCTTTGGCGGTGGAACTGCAGGACCGAGTAAGAAAGCAGGTCTCGCGCTTGAATGAAGATTTCGGTGGAATGTACCTCGTCGCCAAAATTGCCCGGGACCGGAAGGCGTCTGGCGCAAGCGGCATCGGTTTGCTTGACGGCGTCGGCAAGATTTTCCGATGCGTGCTCCTCATCGTAGTAATGGCTCAGTGTTGAGTGGTGAGGGCCTTCTGCGGGATAGCCAACGTCTACGCCCATCAAATAGACATTCTTGATGCCCATTCTTACGCAGAAGTCAGTACCGCAGTTGGTGACTGTCGGACCGGTCGAGAAACGCGGGAAGGTGTTGTCGATGTCGGTTAGCTGGGTACCTGCATCAACAAACTTGAGCAGCATCAACGGCCGATTGGTCAGCTCAAATACACCGGGAGGAATGGCCGGAATGAGCAACAGCGGAATGTCTTTGATGAAATCCCGGTGTTTGGGGTCTGACATGAATTCATAGGTGAGGTCGGTTCGCTCAATCTCGACGTGGAAATCCGGTTTGATACCCTTGCGAGCGAGTACCGTCAGCGCAGTGCCGCAGGAAATGATTACCGCGCGATCCTTATATTCCTCGATGATTGGCAGGAGTTCATCGAGAGAGGGGCCTGATCCGATGACGAAGGCCACCGAATCTTCGGGCAGGCTTTTCGTCAGCTTTGTACATAGTGGATATTTGGCATCGAGATTCTGCGTGGCATGAAGTAGCGACAGGATTTCGTCGTCAAAGAATCCCCATCCCATGTAGAGAAGGAAAAACTCCTGTCCCAGTGCAGTCCAGATTTCCTTCACATCGTCGGAGCGATAGTCGTTGAAGTGAAGCGCTGTGCCTCGGGCCATGTAGGGTGGCCAAAAGACACGGATTGCTTGGCGGAGATCGTGGGCAAGCGCTCTGTTTCGCTCATCAACGAAGCTCGATTTCTTTTCCGAGGCGTCGTTGTCGTCACCTGTCGCTTCTTTGACCGCCTCGCTCTCTGGTACTTCGTCGGGGATGTCTTTGGCTTTTGGATCGTAGGTCAGGAAAGTGAAATGTTTTCCTCCCCGTGCCATGAAACGTTGGTAGAGCGAAACATAGTCCAAAAAGAACAGGGAGAGATTCAGATTGCGGGCATCTGGTTCAATGATGATCAGATGCCGAATCTCGTAGTTATCGATGATCTGTTCGATATCCCAGCCGTAACCAACGCCGAAGATCACGGTGATGAGCAGGGAGCGATCTCCAAAACGTGAATTTCTATCAAAGTCTGGGCCAACTGGGCAGAGTTCTTTGAATCGGCGTAACAGACGCAAGCGAAACTCTGGTTCCACAGGGTGATAGAAATACGGCATGTCCGCCTGTGGGGCGATAATGGCTTCGTTGTCCAGATAGCCAACACCTGTCGTGATTCGTGGGCGGCTTTCAGGGTCGTCGAAAAACTTAAAGAGCGCCTTGCCCAAATCTACGTAGTCACGAGGGCTGCCCACGTTGTTCTTATAGAAAATGGTCAGCTTCCCCTCTTCATCCATGGAAAAAGGGACTTCTGCCTGAAAATCGATTAGGTGTTTGAAAACGTAGGGGAATTTTTCCTGGAAGAAAACCAGGTTGGCCTCGTAGGTGGCAAACAGCTTGCGCATGTAGGCCGCCTGAAGAGGATTCAGATCAAGTTCCAAGTCCTCTTCCAATGGCTGGGTTAAAGAGTCTATGTCTTGGAATGGGATGCTGGAGTCGGATTGGGGCATTGGAAACTCGATGGGTACGTCTAACGATAGACGGTAATCAAAATATCTTCGCGGGAGCCGCCGAAGGGCAAGTTTTGCGGTTGCGGCAGTAAATACGCCTCATGTCCGAGTTGGCGGACGTGGGCCAACACAGCAAGCAGTAGTTGGTCGTCGATGGTGACGAGTCGCTCATCGCCGGGGAGTGTGTCGAAAGCGTGTTTGCCGGCCTGGGCGACCTGCTGGTTCCATTCGGTACGGACTGTTTCGCCGGCGGCGGAACGGCTGAAACGTAACTTGCGGTCACGATTCGGGAGATCTCCGAGCAGAATTCGTCCGCCGGGGGCACAGCAGTGTATGCAGCGATCTACGAAGGCCAAAACCTCTGTTTGGCTAGAAAGATAATGCACGACCGAATACACCAGTACCTTGTCGAAACGCCCGTTAGCCAGCGGGATTTCTAGGAAGTTTCCGCTGGTGCCGACGATGTTTTGTGCCGTCGGAGCTCGGCAACGCATCCGTTCGATGGCCGGGGCATTGTCAATTCCGGTTGCCTCGGATACGAAGAATGAGAGTGGTATGAGCAGGTTGCCCGGACCACAGCCCACTTCCAGCAAGCGGTCAGTTGGCTGTAGCGCCAGTTTTTCGATGACGTCGCCTAGGATGCGGCGCTCGGCTTGAGCCTGAAATGGATAGCGTCCCGCGATTTCTGTATCGGGAAGGTCGGTTTGGCTGGCGGCGCGGGCGAAATTTTCGAAGGATACCTGGCTCATCGAGACTGAATCGGTGGCTGCAAGTTAATCTTGGCCACAAATTCAGCAACATCCGTGCCACTAGTGTCTTGGTGGATCGGTGCGGGGAATACCTTTTGCCATTGGGGGGATGGAAATACCCCAGCAAAATTGAAGCTGCGCAAACCAGCAGTCAGTTGTTGTCCAGAAAGCAGCGAAGTATCCGGGTGGGCTTCGGCTGGAAGCGGAAGGCAGCTGGGAAGGCGTAATGGAGGCGGGGCAAGGCTGTAGGGTTGGAGTAGAGCGAGTTGATGCCGGCGTTGATCAACAATCTCCGGCAAGGCTTTTAGGCATTCAAATATATGGTGCAAGGCGAAGGAGGGCAGTCGACCGCCGGTCGACTCGACGCCATGCCAATATGCATGAGCACTCGGAAAACGTTCTCCGAGCAGTCTCAACCAGGCTTGCAGGGTAAAGGGTGTGGGGCGCCTGTCACGTATGTGGCGGATTTTGACAGCGTCTTCTTCGGAGCGACAGAAGGCTACCCCTCCCCATAAGCTGGCGACGGTTTTCGGTAGTGACCAGAGGGCATATCGGCCGCCGATCGCAAAAGGGTTTTCGCCCGGAGCAAACAAGGTATCCACGGCATCTTCGATCAAGATGGTTTCCTGGGGAAACGTGGAATGATTGATGTGCCCCCATTGGTGGTAGATCAACGCGGCAGTTGGGGTTATGGATTCCGTCGTCGGCGTAGCCGTGCGGGCGATTGTTTCGAAAACGCAGTGGCTCGAATAGGGGGGGCACCAGACCAAATCGGGCCGGCTTAGCTCTAGGTGGTTCAATATTGCTGACAGCGCTGCACGGGCACTGGAAAATAGTACTGGCCATGCGTCGGGAAAATAGTCCTTGAGCTTGATTTCGATTTCTTCTGCACTGACAGGTTTGCCAACCAAGTGCCGAAATTCCAAATGTCTGGGGCGAGGCCACAAAAATAAAGGCTTCACTCGGATATTCCCTGCAAAGAAGGTGTGGGCAATGCTGCGGTGGACAGCACAAAATCAGGCAAAAATTGCAGTGAAGTGGCAAATCCTTCCTTGAAAAAGGCAATCTTTGCCTCTTTTTCGTTAGGAGGGATAAGATCGCCAGGGAAAGGGCGGTCACCAAGAATGAATTGCCGACAACCTAAATTTCGAGCATGCCCGATTGCGCTGTCAAGGCTAAGGTGAGCAACTGGTCGGTCAAACAACTTGCGATCATAAGCGCCCACAGCATAGTAGGCTTCGTCACGGCTAAGGTTGTATAGGCTTGCTCCGATCAATTGGCCATCTGGCTCATACAGGTAAACTGCAAAGGCTGCCTTGGCTTGTATAGCCGCAAACTGCTCATCCCATGTTGTCTGGTGCCGAGTCTTGCGGCCTGCCACAGTTTCGTGAAGCGCTTGGAAAGCACTGAAAGCTGGTGCATTGCCAATATCGTCGATACTTACTGCCCACAGGCGTTTAGCCTGATTGATCAGGGCCTTGTAGCTCTTCCGCAAATGTTGGTGTGTTTCTTCCGGAGGCAGCGTAAGGTCAACCACCATGCGATGGCGTAAGCGAGAGCAGGCGCCGAGAAGCAGTAGGCGACGCTGCCAGTCCGTTATCTGTACTGAGGGGGCTTGGGTATTCACCCGAATGCTGGGGCATTGCCCTAATTGATTCGCAAGCTCAGCCAAGGCTGTCGCCCAGGCCTCCAGCAAATGCTTTGCCGGTTTTTCGGTGAGAGATGAAACCTGCAGAGGGGGGGCAATGCCAGGACTGCCATTGATATGGCTTGAAATCACCCACTCATCTTCCCTTTTGTATGCCGCTAACGGCCAGAGAGCGATTAATCGATCTCCGTGGAAGATCAGTTGATCAAGCCTGAAGTACTCGCTAAATACCTGGGAAAAATAGGCATGTTGATAGTCGATATGGCATCGGTGATAACCTACCGGCTGCACTGGGGCCCTCAGCAAGGCCTCCTGCCACAGTGACTCATTGCCAGCTGCATGCAGAAAGCGGCACTCGCCCACGTCGCCAAAGGAAATTGAGGGCGAAGCATTCATGATCAAAGGTCATCCCAAGTAATAGGGGTGCCTCGGCTCAGATCGTGGCGTGCGGTTTTGCCCAGCAGATGATCCAGGTGCTTGGGGGGAAGTCCAAGACCGGGGCGGATGGCGCGAATATTCTCTGCAGTGAATAGCTCGCCTGCCTTGATGTTCTTTACGGCGTAGAGGGAGCGTCGAAACTGTAGGGATTTCTTTTCGTCGGCGCTGGCTCCATAGCTGACGCAACCCATTGCCTGCCAGGCACGTTCGGTCTCGATGACCAATGAGCGGAGCTCTGCAGGTTCCAAGGAGAATGCGGAGTCGACTCCGCCGTCGGCTCGGGACAGGGTGAAGTGTTTTTCAATAACCGTGGCACCGAGGGCAACGGCAGCGACGGCAGCGCCGATGCCCATCGTATGATCGGATAGTCCTACCTCGCAGCCGCTCCAGGCATGTAGGCTTGGAATGGTCAGGAGGTTCGTATTGAGCGGGGTTGCCGGATAGGTGCTGGTGCATTTCAATAGCACCAAATCTCGACAGCCTGCTTCTCTGGCTGTACGGACGGTTTCATCGATCTCTGCCACATTGGCCATGCCGGTGGAGATAATCATCGGCTTTCCGGTGGTGGCCACCTTGCGGACCAAGGGCAGATCAGTCATTTCGAATGAAGCGATCTTGTAGCAAGGCACATCGAGGGTTTCGAGAAAGTCCACCGCGCTTTCGTCAAAGGGGGTGCTGAACGGGATGAGACCGCGTTGCCGTGCCCGTTCGAAGATGGGCTGGTGCCACTCCCACGGGGTGTGTGCTTCGTCATAGAGTTTGTGCAGGGACTTGCCGGCCCATAAGCTATTCGGGTCGCTGATGACGAATTCTCCGGCATCGCTATCGAGCGTCATGGTGTCGGCAGTGTAGGTCTGGATTTTCAACGCATGTGCGCCGGCCTCGGCGGCAGCATCGACGATAGCCAAGGCTCGCTCCAAGGATTGATTATGGTTGCCGGACATCTCGGCAATCACGAACGGTGCTGTGTCCCGGCCGATGGGGCGCTGGGCGATAGTGAAGGCTGCCATGACTATCCTCGTTTGACGAATACGCTATGCTCAAGTTGGTAACCGGCGCTTTCGAAAGCGCGCCGAGAGGCAGTATTTCCAGCCAAAACCTCTGCTCGGCGGAAGATGATGCCAGGGTGGTGGCTAGCTAGCCAAGCTTCGGCAGCAAGCAACAGTGGTGATGCCAAGCCCTCTCCTTGACGGGTTGGATCAAGGAAAATGGACGTCCTTGCTTCGTTTCCTGCCAAGTCGAAACGAACGCATCCAATCGGTCCGTCATCGATCAGCCCAATTAGGATACATCGCGCAGGGTCTGACAACGCATTGGCATACCAAACTAGATGCTCCTCCAAGGGTATGGGTGTCGAGTTAAATGACTGGTTGCGAGTGCGCGGGTCGTTGCGCCATCGGTGAATGAGTTGTGCATCGGCAGCGGAAGCTTCGCGAACACGTATATCTTGGGCGCACATGTGCTTCGCCACTCGAAGGGCGCCTTTGCCATCGGTAATGCTGGAGGCAACGTTTGCCAAGGCTTCGCGCCAGAGCGAATTGCTTGACATCAGGTGTAGTGCTGCTGCGATTTCGCTATCTGTAACTTGATCGGCGCGACCTAAGTACAGATGTGCGCCGAGACGGGCCAGTTCTTGTGCCAGCGGCACTTGGTTGTCCGCTACAGCGAGGCTTATGGTGGGCAAGCGCATGGCGCATCGCTCCCAGCTAGTTGTGCCAGGGCTGCCTACGGCAAAGTTTGCCTTCGCCATCAGTTGAGCGATATTGCCGGGAGTGTGGTGCCAGCGTGCGCCTGGAAAACCGGAGAGCGTTTTTATCAGGCTGTCGCCGTAAGGATAGAGCGGACCGGTCACCACATCGATTTCGATAGTAATGTCGAGCGCGGCGAGGATGTGGAGTACTCGAGCGGTCAGATTGTCCTGATCAGCGCCACCGAACATGATCAGTAGGCGCGGCGAGTCGTGATCATCGACGGAGCGCTCGGTGCTGAAGAACTCAGAGCGCAGCAAGGCGAAGCGAGGCCCGAGCAAATGTTGGCAATCAACTGGCGTCAGCGTTTGGTAGGGGTTGCCATCAATCGCTGGCCGAAGGTTTTGGTCAAGCAGAAGGTCGCAGTCATGTTGACGGTCTGCCAGGTCGTCGATGGCTAGAATGCGGCCGACCTGGCGTCGAAGCAGACCCTCCCAGTTTTTGTCGAGTGCATAGTGATCAACGACAAGCCAATCAGGGCGGCCAATTTTAGTGAGGTAGTTCAGGCACGTACTGGCATCAAATTGTTGTCCATGGGGCAGCCATGCCGAATGCGCGAGAGGCCAAGCAGTAAGGGCATTCCCTTCGGGGAACGAATGGAGTTCGTGACCTTCCTGCTTGATTCGCTCACCAAGCGCTCCCAACTCTTTGCTCCGGCAAAAAAAGTGGCATGAGGCATCGCGCTCTCTGAGAGCCTGAGCCAGTGCGAGACAGCGAATGACGTGCCCGGATCCAATCGTGGGGTTGGCGTCGGCGCGGAAAACGACAAGCATGCGGGTGAGCGTTCAGCGAACTTTGAACAGCGGTTCAAGAGGAGGACAGCGCAATAGCTCGGACATCCTTCCCTCTAGTGCGCCAGCGCGCAATAAAGGGAAAACTTCGTCGTAAACAGCCAGCAGCCTGTCGATATCGCTTTCCTGGTGGGCGTAGGAGAGGTTGTGAGTGCCGAGGCTGAGTATTCCTCGTTCGAATAGCGACTGCAGCAGCAGGGTCTTGGTTTCCCATTGGCTGGCCAAGGGCGTGTCCTTCAGCAACAGGAAAGACCAGCTGGGATGCCCGGCAACAGAGAGCAAGTCTGCTACTTGATGGCGTTCGATGCGTTCGCGCAAGCCGTGCATCAAGCGCTTGCCCAGCGCGGCGAGATGGGCGGTAACGTTGCAGCGGCGAAGTTTGTCGAGTGTTGCGGCGGAGGCAGCCAGAGAGAGCGTTTCGCCGCCGAAGGTAAAGGAAAAGAATATTTCCTCCATCAAGCGCATCAAATCGCGGCGACCGGCCACCGCGGAGACTGGATATCCATTGGCCAAGCCTTTGCCGAAAGTGGCGAGGTCTGGGGTGACGCCGAAAAGTTCCTGGGCGCCGCCATCGGCATAACGGAAGCCGGTGATGGTTTCGTCGAAAACCAGCAGTGCACCGTGGCTACGGGTTAGCCGGGCGACGCCTTCGAGGTAGCCGGGCAAGGGTTCGGCCACATTCATCGGTTCCAGGATTACGGCAGCGAATTCGCCTGGGTGGGCGAGTAGCAGGCGTTCAAGGTTGTCGAGATCGTTATAGGCGAAGGTATGGGTCAAGTCTCGTACAGCCTGGGGCACGCCACGATGGCGGGCGGTAGAGCCGATATACCAGTCCTGCCAGCCGTGATAGCCGCAGACGGCGATACGGTCGCGTCCGGTATGGGCGCGGGCCAGGCGAATCGCACCGGAGGTGGCGTCGGAGCCGTTCTTGCCAAAGCGGACCATTTCGGCGCAGGGCACCATGTCGACGATGCGCTCGGCGACTTCCATTTCGATCGGGTGCGGTAGCGAGAAGATAACGCCCTGTTGCAATTGTGTCTGCACGGCCTCCGTTACATCGTGGTCGTTGTAGCCGAGGGTGATAGAGGCCAAGCTATTGATGAAGTCGAGGTACTCGTTCCCGTCGGCATCCCAGACTCTTGCGCCTTCTCCGCGCATGATGAAATAGGGCGAGACACCGTATGGATACTGGGTCTTGCTCTTGCTGAAGGTTTGCGAACCGAGCGGGATGGTGCGCAGGGCTCGTTCCAGGAATTGTTCTGAATGGGCGTAACGTTGGCTCATGGTCGGGTCCTTATTGAGCGGGCTGCCTGTCCTTGGCCAAGGACAGCAGATAACCTTCGTTGCGGGCAATGTCTGCATTCATTTTGGCGACTTCGGGATGCTCGGCCAGGAAGGCAAGAACATCGGTCGTCGTGAAATCTGCTTTACCCGGATAGATTGCGTTGTAAACAGCTTCGACCATGGCGAAATCTTCCGGTTGATCGACCGTCCACCGCAGCCACGAAAGATCCTGGGCCTGTTTGTAATGGCCGATGCGGTAGCGCTCCGGGCGGCGGTGGATGAAAGGAGTGACATGTTCTCTTTCAGAGGTCAGTGTGGCTTCGCGCCAGGCATCAGCCAGGCACGAGAAGCGGAAGACCTCGACGTCCAGGCCATCGGGAAAGGTGGGTTGCAGCGCGTTGGTGCTGTAGTCGTAGTTGCCAGCCAAATGGAAGTCGACGGTCGCATCGATAACATCCGGGTCGGCGAGTGGGCAATCGCCGGTCAGGCGTAGCAGGTGCTCTGGCCGATAAGGGGCGGCAGCACGATAGAAACGGTCGAGTACGTCGTTCAGCGAACCACGGAAGCAGTCGACGCCAAGTTTCCGGCAAAGATCGGCCAAGGGATTGTCTGAGGCTTCTTCGCTGGTGGCGACAATCAGGTCGTCGATGCGACGGGCGCGACGCAGGCGTTCAATATGCCGCGAGAGCATGGGTTCGCCGAGAATTGGCTTGAGTACTTTCCCGGGGAGGCGTGAGGAGGAACAACGGGCTTGCAGGATGGCCAGCATGGCTTGAACTCTTGATTGGCGATCAGTATTTTCCCGGAATCAGCGTTTGGGCCAGTAACGGGGGTCAATAAGCTTATCGTCCGCTACGGCCACTTTCTTGAATATTTCCGTTGGCAGGGCGGGCGCGTTCCGATGTGCGGCAACAATTTCCTTCCATTCGGCAAGGCGTGTCGCGCCGCAGACAGCAATGTCTACCTCGGGAATGCCTTGCAGGAAGCCCAGGCATGCGGCGAGCGGTGAAAGCTGTTGCTGCTCCAGAAAGCTGTGCCAACGCTGCAGGGGAATCGCTAGCCCCTCAAGGCCCCTAGGTGGCGTATGGGAAGGTGCCAACAGCAGTCCCTGCAGGAAGGCGGAGCGTACGTGGATTTCCACGCTGGCTGCCGCCAAGGCGGCTAGGCTACCCAGCGCAAGATGCCGTTGGTCGAAAGGGTTCAGGGGAAGTTGAATCAGATCGATCGGGTAACGGGCGAGGACTGAGCGGGCCTCTGCGGGCGTGTAGAGCGATACGCCGATCTTCTCTACGAGGCCAGCTTGCTTGAACCCCTCCAGGCAACGGAATAGTGCGTCGCCGTTCGTGCCGAGGAGATCTTCGATGCGATGGATCAACAGGCCGGACAGGCGAGGTTCATGCAGTTTGGCCAAACTCGTGTGGACGCCTTCGCTCACCGTGGCAAGTGCCTGGTGCAGAGGTAATTCGAGGGGGAGCGCCAGTGTCTTGGTGATGATGCGAAAGCTATGAGGGCGCGGCAGAGCCTTTCCGAGGACCTCTTCAGCGGAGCCGTACAAGGCTGCCGTATCGAGGACCGGGATAGCTTCGGCGGCCGCATGAGCCAAGCAGGCATGTGCTTCTGCAGTCGGGGTTTGCCCCTCTGTGTTGGTGATGCCGTAGCTTAATCCGAACTGTACTGTGCCTAAGCCGAGCTTCATGCCAGTGCTTGCTGGAGAGCCGCCACTACAAAATCCTGATCCGCATCGCTCAGGTCGGCGTACAGGGGGAGCGAGAATGCTTGTCGATAGTAGGCTTCCGCCTCAGGGAAGTCACCGGCGGCAAAACCCAGCCTTCGATAGTCCGGCTGGAGATGGACGGGTATGTAATGGACCTGGACACCGATTTGTTGGGACCGCAGGTATTCGAAAACAGCACGCCGTTTCTCTGTGGCAACCCGGACCGGATAGAGATGCCACGCCGATTCCCTCTCCGGGGCGCGTCGTGGTGTGATGACGGGGAGGTCTGCCAGTAAGCGGTCGTAGCGATCCGCCAGGCGACGCCGAGCGGCGATGAAGGTATCCAGTCGTTGGAGTTGACTGTGGCCGAGCGCCGCTTGCAGGTCGGTCAAACGGTAGTTGAAGCCGAGCTCCGCCTGTTCGTAGTACCACGGGCCATGGCTTTCTTCAGCAAGTTCGGCGGACTCACGGACGATTCCATGGCTGCGCAGGCGGGCCATGTGTCGGGCGAGAGATTCGTTGTTGGTGAGCGCCATCCCGCCTTCGCCACTGGTAATGATCTTGACCGGGTGGAAGCTGAAGATGGTGATGTCGCAATAACGGCAAGCGCCGATGGGAGTGTCCAGATAGGTGGCGCCGATGGCATGCGAGGCGTCTTCGATGACGCGGCAACCGTATTGCTTGGCCAAGGCGGCGATTTCCGCCATGTCACAGGGCTGCCCGGCGAAGTGGACAGGAATGATCACCTTGGGGAGCGAATTGCTTTTTGCCGCAGCTGCAAGCTTGGCAGCCAGGGCTTGCGGACACATGTTGTAGGTGTGCGGATCAATTTCGACGAAATCGACCTGTGCACCGCAGTAACGGGCGCAATTGGCTGATGCCAGGAAGGTATTGGGGCTGGTCCACACCCGGTCGCCTGGTCCCACGCCCAAGGCCAGGCAGGCAATGTGCAGGACGGCCGTGGCATTGCAGACGGCGACGCCATGAGCCGCCCCGCAGCGCGCGGCCATGGCTTGCTCAAAAGCGGGAACGGCCGGACCTTGCGTCAGCCAGTCGGAGCGCAACGCGGCGACAACCGCGTCGATGTCGCTCTGGTCGATCGATTGCCGGCCGTAGGGGATCATTTGATCTGATTGCTCAGATTGCGGATTTCCTCGATGTTGAGGAACCAGTCGTTGTTGTCGGAAGCGTATTTGAAACCCTCGGCCACCGGGGAGCCTTGTTCGCCGCGGTTGTTGCAGGCGTAATCGTTGCCCTGGATGAAGCGTATGGCGGGGGTGATGACGTAATGGTCCGGGAATTCGAGGGTGTGCGAACTGTCGTCGCGGGAGATCATCAGTTCGTGCAGCTTCTCGCCGGGACGAATGCCGATAATCTTCTGCGGCAGTTCGGCGGCCATGGCCTTGGCCAAGTCGGTAATGTAGGCCGAGGGAATTTTGGGAACGAACAGCTCGCCGCCGTACATCCGCTCGAAGGCCTTGATGACGAAATCTACCCCTTCCGGCAGCGTGATCCAGAAGCGGGTCATGCGCGGGTCGGTAATGGGCAGTTCACGTGCGCCGTCGGCGATCAACTTCTTGAAGAAAGGAACGACCGAGCCGCGGGAACCCACCACATTGCCGTAACGAACGACGGCAAAGCGGGTGTTCTGGTGGCCGACGGTATTGTTGGCGGCAACAAAGAGCTTGTCGGATAGCAGCTTGGTGGCGCCGTAGAGGTTGATCGGGCTGGCGGCCTTGTCGGTCGATAGGGCAATGACCTTCTTGACACCATTAGCCAAGGCCGCGGCGATGACGTTCTCGGCGCCGCCAACGTTTGTCCGGATGCATTCGCCGGGGTTGTATTCTGCTGCAGGGACGTGCTTGAGCGCAGCGGCATGGACGACATAGTCGACATCGCGCATGGCTTGTTTAAGACGTTCGCCATCGCGCACATCGCCAATGAAGAAGCGCATTTCCGCCTGCGGAAACTCCTGCTGCATTTCGTATTGCTTCAGTTCATCCCGTGAATAGACGATGACCCGGCGCGGCTTGTAATGCTGCAGGACGGTAGCGATGAATTGGCGTCCGAAGGAGCCGGTGCCGCCGGTAACCAACAGGCTGCTGTTATCGAACATTCTGCCTCCAGTGCGTTATTCGTTCGTAGTATATCTCTCGCCGTGGGCCGATCAGCCGACAATGACCCGGTTTTTGCCGGTCTTTTTGGCTTGGTACATCGCCTCATCGGCACGTTTTATCACCGTATTCTGCACGTCGTCGTCTTGCATCTGGGTCACGCCGGCGCTGAATGTGATGAGCACCTTGTCGTTGCCATGCAGGAAGAACTTCTTGGTGAGTTCGCGCTGCAATCGGGTCAGCGCCTTGACGGCATCTTCCAGGTGGGTCTCGGGGAGCAGGATGATGAATTCCTCTCCACCGTAACGGGCGACGGTATCCTGAGGGCGCAACGTTTCGCGGCAGACCTTGGCCAAGTGAATCAGTGCGGCATCGCCGGCATCGTGCCCCATCGAGTCGTTCAGTTTCTTGAAATTGTCGATGTCGAGGAGGGCGACGCACAGCGCGGTGTCGTGCCGTTTGGCGCGAGCCGTTTCCTTGGCGAACATGTCTTCGAGTCCGCGACGGTTGAGTGCTCCCGTCAATTGGTCATGCCTGACCAAGTCGCTGGTTTGTTCCAGTTCGCGCTCGAGTTCCTGAATTCTCGCTTCAGATTCCTTGACCTTCTGTTGGGTGTTGCGCAGTTCGTCGCGAGAGTGGAGTGCGTTCAATTGAATGGCCCGGGTTTCCTTCATGACTTCGCCCAGAACATTCTCTAGCTCGGTTATGTTGTCGGCCGAACTGATCTTCGCTGCGCAAACCTCTATCTTGTCGTGGTATTCAGACGTGGCGTCGGCAAAGTTGGCCAAGTGGTCCACAAAGCCGGCGAGCAAGCTCTTGATGGCTTCCTTGGCCTCTGCCAAGCTGGCCTTCAGTTGGCTCTGTTTGAAGATGACTTCTTTCAGGCGGCGCTCAGCATCGTCTATCGAGCGTTGCGATAGCGGTTTTTCGATGATGTCGCGAACCACTTCGATCTGGCCGTGGAGCCAGCGGTCATCCAGCACCAACTCGGTAATGTTTTCGACCAACAGGCGCAACAGGCCTAGCAGGCTTTGCCGGAGTTCTGCTTGATCCTCGGCGAGCAATTCCAACTTGAAGGCGAAACGTTTGAGGCGGGTGAGAAACTCCTGAAGTTGTTCCGAACGTACGGCGGTGCGAATGTCATTCGCCAGTATCTTGGCGTCGCTGGCCAGCATTGGGCTTTCGACCAGTTGGGTGGCAATCGCGGTTTCCAGGGTGAAAGCGAAGAGTTCGCGTAACTCCGGAAGCAATTCGGACTCTGCTGCGGTGGACTGCTCGGAAAGACGAATTTCCGAGGTGGTTCCGATGGAGCTTTCGCCGCCGTTTTCCAGTTCCTTGCCTTGGCCCCACGAACGCAATAGGTTTTGCAGGCGAGTGAACAGGGTTTCGGGATTTGCCCCGCTACTGGTGAGCACATGTTCTAGCGATTCACGTTTACGTGCCGACGTGAGGCCGACGTGCCGGGCGTCCCATTGTTTCAACAGGTCGCTGATAAGGTCAGACCAGGTGAGCTTTTGGGCTTCAGTGAGATTGACGACGAATTCACTTAAATGCGTTTTGTAGTCTTCCCAATTGCCTGCTTTGATGGATTCATCAAGTTGACGAGCGAGTCTAAGTTGATCCGGGGAAGACTTTGGCAACGCGGCAGCCAACGAGCGAAGTTGCTTATCGGGGAAGGTCGCATCGTTCGCCGGCTTGGTGCCAGCGATCTCGTGATAAAGCGTCTGGTAATGATCCGGGGTCGGGGCAACCCGACGGGACGCCAGTTGGCGCAGGGTCTCGCGGGCGATTTCGAATGGATTGGTCAGCGTGGCCATGTTGAAATTCTCTCGGTCAGGCTATAATCGCGGCCTTTCGTTGTGCCCCCGTAGCATGAAGGTCGTGCAGTTGATTTGTAATCATCAGGTAGCGGTTCGATTCCGTTCGGGGGCACCATCTCAAGAATTCGCGTGGCCGTAGCCTAAACGATGAGATAGCGTTTGCGCTGCATGCAACATTGCCTTGGCGACCGAGCTGTCCCAATCCACGCTGAACTCCCCGGTTGATCCCAATGATGTAATTGCTGCGACCATGCTCCCGGTGTGGTCGTAAACCGGCGCGCTGAAGCCGTTGATGCCTGGGGTTAGGCTGCCGGTTGCGCGAGCGATTCCGTGGCCGCGAATCTCCGTCAGCTGTTTCTCGAGGTTACGGCGGATGGTTGTGATGGCCGTCTTGGTCGAATCAGATTCCTGACGCAATTCGTCATCGAGCATCTGCTTGAGGAATGGGGATTTGTAGAAGGAAGCAAATGCTCTGCCGGTTGCTGATTTGCATAAGGAAAGCACAGTGCCAGGCCGAAGCGTGATGGTGACAGGCCCGCCTGCGTCGACAATGCGAACGATAGTTGCCCCGTGAGTGCCCCAAACCGCCAGTGCGACCGTTTCATGTATTTCCTCGCACAGGGATTCAAGGATCGGTCCTGCCAAGCGGACCGGGTCGAGCCGTCCAAGTCCGGATAGGCCCAACTCAAGCGCATACGCGCCAAGGTCGTATCTGCCGCTACTCGAATCCTGTTCAACAATACCGATCCGCATGAAGCTGACCATGTAGCGATGCGCCTTTGCGGCCGGCATTCCCGCGCCCTTAGCAATGTCGCGCAACATCATCGGCCGATTGGTCGCCGCCAGTACTCTTAGAAGACGGAAGCCAACCTCCACCGACTGAATCCCCTGACGGTCGCTCGATACCTTGGTAATCATATATTCGTGAAAGGAAGGAAAAACTACATTCTATGCATCTATGGCTTATCTGAGGGGGCGAATATAATTTCCGTCACAAATTTAGGGGGTATTTTTTATGCGCGCTGTACTGGTGGCAAATCCAAAGGGGGGGGCCGGGAAAACAACCTTGGCGACCAATCTGTCAGGGTATTTTGCGAACAAGGGGCAAAAAACAACTTTGTGCGACTTGGATCGTCAGCAATCGGCATTGCGCTGGATGGCTTTTCGCGATGAGGCATTGCCGGCCGTGTCAGGGTTCTTTGCGGGGAATCAGATTGTCTTGAATCTCCCCAAAGAGGCCGAATGGGTTGTGGTTGACGCCCCGGCTGGATTTCAAGGGTACAAATTATCCGACTACGTGCGCGTAGTGGATAAGGTTCTGGTTCCGCTCGTGCCTTCGATATTTGATATGGCGGCGACCGAAGATTTCTTGAATGTGATGCGGAACGAAGTGCGTGGTGTGCGTAACAAGATCGGTATTGTTGCTATGCGTGTCGATCCACGGACAAGAGCTGCAGGTATGCTCGAAGAGTTCCTGCGTCACTTTGATCTCCCTATTGTCGGGTATCTGCGAAACACCCAAAACTACGTCAATGTTGCAGCGGCAGGATCCACGGTGTTCGATCCTCCGCGGGCCAAGCATCGCAAGGACGTCGACCAGTGGGCCTCGCTCATCGAGTGGGTAGAAAGATAAGGCTCAAGAATTTGCTCGATTGTAGTTGACGGAGTGGGTGCGCATCTGGATAATGCGCCCCTCTCTCGGACGCGGGGTGGAGCAGTTGGCAGCTCGTCGGGCTCATAACCCGAAGGTCGCAGGTTCAAGTCCTGCCCCCGCAACCAAAGCCGTAGTGCCTGAAATGTTTGGTGCTGCTGTTAAGAGAGTTAAGCGGCAAGAAAAATTATTTTTCGAAACTGCTTGACGGAAGTGAGTAGTTGCTTCATAATCTCGCTTCTCTGCTGCTGACGAATCAAACGAAACGGCGCAGCGACTGATCTTTAAAAGTTTGGACA